>JAFVAM010000017.1 GCA_017480525.1 Bacteroidales bacterium
CATGTGGCGTCTCTGCTGGTGGGGCGGGGAAAAGGTGAATATATGTTAAAATTAGGGAAGCGGGTGTGCAGTTGGAAAAAAAAACGTAACTTTGCAGTGATAAATGTAAAATATTAACAAACAAAAAACATTCAACATGAAACGTTTAGCACTCATCGCAATCGGTTTTGCCACGCTGGGTTTCGCCTCCTGCAGCGTTCTCGGCAACGCCGCCGGCAACACCGTGGCCCAGACGCTGGGCCAGAGCTGCGGCTCGGCGGTCCTCGGTCTCTACCAGGCCTACAAGAGCACCGGCACCATCGACCTCACCAACACCACCAACCTCACCAACGCCCTTGCCGTTGCCGCCGCCTACACGCAGCTGCAGCAGAACAAGGAAGACCAGACCTTCCGCAAGGCCTTCACCAGCGGACTCGTGCTTTCCTCGGCAGGCCTCATCACCAACCAGAACGCCGGTGCCTTCATCAACACGATGCTCGCCAACCCCGGCCTGGCCAGCGTAGACAACAACGGCACCACCTCTAGCAACAGCAGCACCTCGGGCAGCACCTCCTCCGGCGGAAGAAGCGAGGCGGTACCCGCATTCGGAAACCTCATGAAAGCGCTCGAATGATGAACCACGACGCTTTAGAGAATATGAAAGCGCGGCGCAGCTGCCGCGCTTTTTTGCCAGATATGCCCGACAGGGAAAAGATTGCCGCCGTCTGCGAGGCCGGCACCTGGGCGCCCACGGGCCACGGAAAGCAGAGTCCCATCATCCTGGCCGTCACCGACAAGGAGCTGCGCAACCGCCTCTCGACCATGAATGCCTCCATCTGGAACAGTCTCAAGCGTCGGCGCGGCGAGACGACGGCTCCCGAAGGCTTCGACCCCTTCTACGGCGCCCCCGTGGTGCTTGTCGTCCTGGCCGACCGCCAGCGTCCCACCTACCTGCACGACGGCTGCGCCGTGCTGACCAACATGGCCAACGCCGCCGAAGCCGTGGGTCTGGCCTCCTGCTGGGTGCACCGCGCCAAGGAGGAGTTCGAGAGCGAGGAGGGCCGTCAGATTCTGAAAGACCTCGGCATCGAAGGCGACTACGAGGGCATCGGCCACCTCATCCTTGGCCTCCCCGCCAAGACCGTTCCCTCTCCCCTGCCCCGCAAGGCCGACTACGTCCGCTGGGTGGAGTAGCACCCTCCCCGGATAAAATGGGATAAAAGGAAAGCCCCCGGATGGTTCCGAGGGCTTCTCCTTTTTGATGGGCACCTTTCTTTTAGTGCAGGAAGGCAAGGAGGATACCGGCAGCCACCGCACTTCCCACCACGCCGGCCACATTGGGGCCCATGGCATGCTGGAGGAGGTAGTTGGTCTTGTCGTATTCCAGACCCACGTTGTTCGACACGCGGGCAGCATCGGGCACGGCGCTGACACCGCTGTTGCCGATGAGAGGGTTGATTTTGTTGCCTTCCTTGAGGAAGAGGTTCATAATCTTCACGAAGAGTACACCGCAGAAAGTGGCCACGATGAAGCTTCCGGCACCGAGGCCGAAGATCATGACGCTCTTGCCGCTGAGGAACACCGAAGCCTGCGTGGAGGCGCCGACGGTGATGCCGATGAGGAGGGTGCAGATGTTGACGATGGCGTTGGAGGCCACGTCGGAGAGGCGCTTGGTGACGCCGCACTCTTTCAGCAGGTTGCCGAAGAAGAGCATACCCAGCAGGGGCAGGCCGCTCGGCACTATGAAGGCGCAGAAGAGGAGGCCGATGATGGGGAAGGTGATTGTCTCCAACTTGGAGACCTGGCGCGGCGGTTTCATGCGGATGGTGCGCTCCTTCTTGGTGGTGAGGAGGCGCATGATGGGCGGCTGGATGACGGGCACGAGGGCCATGTAGGAGTAGGCCGAGACAGCGATGGCACCCATGAGGTCGGGGGCCAACTGGCTGGAGATGAAAATGGCCGTGGGGCCGTCGGCACCACCGATGATGCCGATGGCACCGGCTTCGTTGGGCATGAATCCCAAGGCAAGGGCACCCATATAGGCGGCAAAGATGCCGACCTGGGCGGCAGCGCCGATGAGCATCAGCTTTGGGTTGGAGAGCAAGGCCGAGAAGTCGGTCATGGCACCGATGCCGAGGAAAATCAATGGTGGATACCATCCGTTCTGCACACCGTGGTAGAGGATGTTGAGCACCGAGCCTTGCTCATAGATGCCTATCTTCAGACCGGGATAGAACGGGATGTTGCCGATGAGCATACCGAATCCGATAGGCACCAGCAGAAGGGGTTCAAACTCGAACTTGATGCCCAAGAAGATGAACACCAAGCCAATCAAAATCATGGCCAAATGACCCCAAGTCACGTTGGCGAAGCCGGTATATTCCAGGAACTGGACCAGCTGCGTCGACATGAAGTCCATGAAGCCGCCTGTTGCTAATAAGTCAAACATTGTCTTTTCTGTTTATTAAGTGTTTAACCAATGACAACAAGCACATCGCCTTCGAGGACGCTGTCGCCCTTGCGGACTTTGACTTCTTTGACGGTGCCGGCGGCGTCGGCCTCGATGTTGTTCTCCATTTTCATGGCCTCGAGGAGGACGACAGTCTGGCCTTCCTTGACGGTGTCGCCGACGTTGACGAAGACATCGAGGATGGTGCCGGGCAGCGGGGTGGTGACCTTGGCGCCAGCGGCGGCGGGGTTGCTCTTCTGCACGTTGCCGCTGGCAGCGGGAGAGACCTGGGGAGCGACGGGACGCTGCGTGGCCTTTTTCTGGGGTTTGAGTTCCTGGTCGACGGTGACGACATAGCTCGTGCCGTTGACGTCGAGCTTTATCTCCTGACCCTCAACCTCGTTGATATCAACGTTGTATTCGTTGCCGTTTATCTTGAGTTTGTAGTTTTTCATGACTATCTTTTGCTATTAAAATAATGATTCATATTATAATACTTGGCATTCCAGGGGGTCCATTCGCGCTCCACTTTCTGGATGGTGATGACGGTGTCCTCGTCGTCGTGGAGTTCGTCGTTGTAGAGGTGGATGGCGGCGGCGATGGCGGCGTAGACCTCGCCTTCCTTGCCGGCGGCCTCGGCGGCAGCATTGATGGCGGCGCCACCTTTGGCCTTCTTGTCATCCTTTTTCTTGTCGCCCATGCCGCTCATGAGTTTGCCGCTACCCTGCAAGATGAGGGCGATGCAGACAAGGGCGAGGAAGACCACGGCGACGGCGACGGCCGTGAGACCGATGCCGACAGGGTCGCTCTGCTTGATTTTCTCGCTCTGCTTGAAGACACGGTAGTGGTGGGTCAGAGCCTCGCCGTTGGCGAAGTTGTCAAAACCGCCACGCAGGGAGAGGACATTGATGTCGTAGCCATAGGCATTGCGGCCGACGACGAAGAGTTGGCCGTGCTCGAAATGCATAGCATACATGGGGCTGCAGAAAGAGCGGCGGGCCACAACGGAATCCATGTTCTCGTCGAGGAAGGCCACATAGGAGGAATCGTTGACGGCGGAGGCCAGCACAACGATGTAGCGGCCCATGACGCTGACGCTGACAGGGCGGAGAATGTTTTTGAGGTCGTGGCGCTTGTAGATGTTGTCGGTCTGGAAGGAGCCGACGGTGTCGAGGCGGTCACCGACCATCTTGACAAGATGGACGGAACACTCGACGCTGTCGACGGCCACGAAGGCCCCCATCTGGGGTGCATAGCAGATCTTGACGCTCTGGAAGTCGACAGCGGGGACGGCACCGTGCATCATGCAACCCTGGTGGGACTGAGCGTGATGAGGACCGTGGGCTGCCGTGGCTCCGGCTACGGCGGCGGCCGCGGGAGCCTGCTGGGGACCCTGGGCGACGGCCGTCAGCATGGAGAGACTGAACAGACCTGCGAGGAGCATTTTATAAATTGTACTCATTGGTTCTTGTTTATTGTAACATCAAAAAAAATGTCGGCACGAG
>JAFVAM010000018.1 GCA_017480525.1 Bacteroidales bacterium
ACACAGGAGAACATCGCCAAAATGTTTCGCGAGGCCGAAGAAAAAGCACCCACCATCATCTTCATCGACGAGATAAACGAGCTGTTGCCCAAACGCAACGGCAACGTACACGAGATGAGCCGCAGCGCGGTGAACGAGATGCTGGCGCAGATGGATCGCACAGGCGAGCGGGGTATCTTCCTTATAGGTGCCACCAATCTGCCCGATGAGATAGACGAAGCCATGACGCGCAGCGGTCGCATAGAAAAAAAATTCTACGTAGGCCCGCCCGATGCCGAGACCAGGCGTGAAATATTCGAGATGGAACTGAAAGGACGTCCGCTTGACTTCGGGATAGACTACGAACGATTGTCGGCACTCACGGAGAACTACGTGTCAGCCGACATACGCTTCATAGTGGACGAAGTCGCGCGCGACGCCAAAGACCACAAGGCGAAAATCGACATGGCAACCCTTGAACGGAGCATCGCGGCAAATCCATCGTCCCTTGCGCCGAAGAAAGATCACAAACCGATAGGATTTAAGAAATAAGACAACAATATGGACAGGACAGAATTGTACCTAAAAACAGCCTTTTGCTGTATGGCTTGCGATGGTGATATCGCGTCCGAAGAAGTGGAGAAAATCAAGAAGATGCCGCATTTCTCCGATATGGATATTCATCAGAAACTTGAGGATTATATCGCCCGGTTGAAAGGGGAGGGGAGCCTGTTCTTGAAAAAATACCTCGACGAGGTGAAAGGAGCCTCGCTGACGGAGGAGGAAGAGTGCAGGCTTGTCGACATTGCCATCAAGATAATCGAGGTGGACCAAAAGGTTGAATACAACGAGGTGGCATTCTTCAAGAAGATTCGCAAACGGCTGAAGGCCACCGACGAAGTTTTGTTGAAAGCCATCCCGGAGAATCCCATCGTCGTCGACCAAATAAGTCCGGAGGACTACCTCTTGCCCGACATTTCTGACGAAGACGACCTGACGCTGTGGAACAACACATTTATGTAGAGACGCTTCATGCTGCGTCTCTACCTGTCTTTCTCCCCGCCGTCCTTGTCCTCGTCCCTCGGGCCGCGACCGAACCATAGGCACACCGCTGCGATGGCGGCGAGGATGAGCAGGTAGTGGGGTTCTATTATCATTCCTATTGCGCTTTTGTTTTGTATAGACGCAGCATGCTGGGACTCTACGGTTGGTCACAGCATGCTGCGTCCTTGCACAGTCAACTTCTTTGGCTATTCACAGAAGTATTTGTAGAACAGCGGGATGGTCTCGATGCCTTTGAAGAACTGCTGCAGGGGATAGTTCTCGTTGGGGGCGTGGATATCGTCGCTGGCCAGACCGAAGCCCATGAGGATGCTCTTGAGGCCGAGGATTTTCTCGAAGCCCGCCACGATGGGGATGCTTCCACCGCTGCGCGTGGGGATGGGCCGACGGCCGAAGGTGTCGGACATCGCCTTCTCGGCGGCCTTGTAGGCTTTGAGTTCCAGCGGGGCCACGTAGGCCGCGCCGCCGTGGCAGGGGGTGACCTTGACGGTGACATAGTCGGGAGCGGCGGCCTCGAAGTAGTTCTTGAACAGCTCGCTGATTTTCTCGAAGTCCTGGTTGGCCACCAGTCGGGTGCTGATTTTGGCGTAGGCTTTGGAGGGGAGGACGGTCTTGGAGCCCTCGCCGGTGTGGCCGCCCCAGATGCCGCACACGTCGAGGCAGGGGCGTATGCCTGTGCGCTCCTTGGTGGAGAAGCCTTTCTCGCCTTTCAACGCCTTGACGCCGAGTTCCTTCATGTAGGCCTGCTCGTCGAAAGGGGCCTGGGCCATGAGGGCGCGCTCGTCGTCGCTGAGCACCAGCACGTCGTCGTAGAAGCCGGGGATGGTGATGTGGCCGTCGGCATCGTGCAGGTCGGCAATCATCTTGCAAAGCACGTTGATGGGGTTGGCCACGGCACCGCCGAAGATGCCGCTGTGCAGGTCGTGGTTGGCGCCGGTGACCTCCACCTCCCAGTAGCAGAGGCCGCGCAGGCCGCTGGTGATGCTGGGCACGTCGGGGGCTATCATCGAGGTGTCGGAGACCAGGATGACATCGGCTTTGAGCAGTTCCTTGTGCTGTTCGCAGAAGCCGTAGAGGCTGCCGGAGCCAATCTCCTCTTCGCCCTCGAGCATGAATTTCACGTTGCAGGGCAGCGAGCGGGTACGCACCATGTACTCAAAGGCTTTGGCGTGCATAAAACTCTGGCCTTTGTCGTCGTCGGCGCCGCGCGCCCAGATGTGGCCGTCCTTCACCACGGGTTCGAACGGCGTGGTGCGCCACAGTTCCAGCGGCTCGACGGGCATGACGTCGTAGTGGCCGTAGACGAGGACGGTGGGTCTGGCGGGATCGATGATTTTTTCGCCGTAGACGACGGGGTTGCCCTCCGTGGGCATCACCTCGGCGCGGTCGGCACCGGCGGAAAGGAGCAGCTCCTTCCAGCGCTCGGCGCAGCGCACCATGTCGGGCTTGTGTTCCTGCTCGCTGCTGATGCTCGGGATGCGGATGAGCGTGAAAAGCTCCTCGAGGAAGCGATCCTTGTTCTGCTCCACATAGTTCCTGATGTCGGTCATCTCCAGTTTTCCTTCGATTTTCTGTTCCATGATATATTTCTATAATTGCATTAGGTGAATTGTTGTCAAGAGAACATTCAAAATGCAAAGATAGCGAAAAAGGCCGACATGGCAAAAAAATTTTTTCAACCGTCATGTGGGACATGAAAACGGCTCGAAAAAAGGCCTCGGAAGCCCGCAATCGCGAAAAATGTGCAGTAAAATGTTACACTTTTACGCAACGCACTGATTCTTATGAGTATTAACGCTATACTACGACCTTACCAACACCCTACCAACTCCTACTATGGTAGGACTTGGGTAGGAGTTGGTAGGGTGTTGGTAAGGGCTTGGTAGGGGGAGGGCAGGGGGAGGGTGTGGCGAAATCGCCACAGGGGGACGGCGTGTGGTGAGCGGGGGAAAGGGGAATGGCCGGTGGGGGTTAGAGGCGGCTGCGCTTGAGGAGGAAGGGGAGGAGGACCTGGTGGAAGCCCTGGGCGACGTCGACGGGGACGTAGTCGATGCGATACTGCATGGCGCGGAGGCGGATGTCGTCGAAGAGAGCCGTCATCTGGCGGCGGTAGGTTTCGGCCACCTCGGAGGGCTGCAGTTTGAGCTGGCGACGGGTTTCGAGGTCGATGAAGAGATGGGGGCGGGCGTCGAAGTCGAGATTGACTTCGCGGGCGAGGTCGTAGGTGTGGAAGAGGACGACCTCGTGTTTGTTGTGGCGCAGGTGGCGCAGGGCGTCGAAGAGCGCTTCCTGCGCCGAGGGTTGTGTGTCGTCGGTGCGCAGGAGGGCGTCGGTGAAGATGACGACGAGGGAGCGGCGGTGGATTTTCTCGGCGGTGAGATGGA
>JAFVAM010000019.1 GCA_017480525.1 Bacteroidales bacterium
CGGTAGATGGGTCGTATCCCTCGGCCTGAAAATTGAAACTGAGGATTTCGCAGAGGTCCTGCTCGTCGTCGACAATGAGTATCTTCGCCATAGTTATATTGGATAACGCTTACTCGAGGGGTTTATTGCCCGAAAGGCGGAGAAAAAAGAGAAGAGAGACCTTTCAACGGTCTCTCTTCCTCTCTGTCTGTGGCATCGACTGGATTTGAACCAGTGACGCAAGGATTTTCAGTCCTTCGCTCTACCAACTGAGCTACGACGCCATCATTTCTCTCTTGAAATCGATTGCAAAAATACGAACTTTTTGCATTCTGGCCAAATTTTTTTTGGATTTAGGCGCGCACAACACTCCGAGATATTGTAAATCAACAAATTCTATTCCGTTTTTTTTTCATCCTTCAAGGTCTTTTCCGCACGTGGGGCGAGGAAAGCAAGCTCTATGAGAAGCCAAAATACGCCAACTGTGATGGCGATGTCGGCCACATTGAAGATGGCGCTAAAGAACTCAAAGTGGTTTCCTCCAATAAGGGGAATCCACTGTGGCCAGTCGAATTCGAACAAGGGGAAATGGAACATGTCGACAACCCTTCCCTGAAAGAGGGGCGCATAGCCACCTTCGGGAGGGAAGAGCGTGGCCACATGATAGTAGCTCTCGCTGTAGATGAGGCCATAGAAGCAGTTGTCGATGAGGTTGCCTATCGCACCGGCAAGGATGAGCGTGAGGCTGGCGATGAGCGAGGTGCGCCCGTTGCCTTTGAACTGTTTGTATAGAACCCATACAATGAAGGCCGAACAGACGACACGGAAAGTCGTGAGGACCATCTTTCCGACAAGACCTCCAAACGAGGCACCGAAGGCGAAGCCCTCGTTCTCAACGAAATGCAGGTGGCACCAAGTGCCAATCAGAGGTATGTCCTGGCCGATATACATGTTGGTCTTGACAAAATATTTCACCACCTGGTCCACCACGACGATGGCAACGAGGATAGCGGCATAGGCAAGTGCACGTTTTTTCTTATTGCTCATTGTTTCTATAGTTTATCTGTTCAATCAATTCATCGTACCACTCCTGCCCGAACCGCCGGACAAGAGGTTCGCGGAGGGTGCGGTAGAGGGGCTCGCCATGGCCTTTGGCAGGACGGCAGATGTCCCACTGATGGTAGTTGACGGCTGTAAACTCGCCGAAGTCCTCCACACGGATGGGATAGAGATGGCAAGAGACAGGCTTGGGGAAGTGGAGTTCGGAGAGTTTGCCTTCGGAGACATTCCGTGTCTGCTGCTCGCGATAGACCTTCTCGATGGCGCAGAGAGCCGTGCCGTCGGGAGCGTAGGCGATGAAGGCGCAGGCACCGCCGTCGATGAGCGGTGTGCCGAGGTCGCCATCCTTGTCGCGCACAGCCACGCCCTGCCGCTCCACGGCTTCGCGTCCGGCGGCGGTCATGGCTGGCAACACCTCGGACAGCACGTCCTCCAGCACCGGGACCTCCTCTTCAAGCAACGGGGCCCAGCTGTCGCCATCGACGCAACAACCTCCTTTGCAACACTCCAGTCGGCAGCCGAAACACTGGTCGGCCACGTCGTCGCTCACGATACTGTTCTTTACGATAATCATTTCAACACATCTATGATTTTGTCCGCCAGGACGGCGGCGAGTTTATATTTCGACTCCACGGTCCACCCTGCCACATGTGGCGTCAGCACCGTGTTCGGACTTTGCATGAGGTAGCGCATCTCGTCGGGTACATCGCCAAGTGCGTCGGCCTGCATGTTCTCGTATTCCAGCACATCGAGTGCCGCGCCGCGCACTTTGCCGTGACGCAGGCCGTCGGCCAAGGCTCGGGTGTCGACCACGGCACCGCGAGAGGTATTGAGAACGAAGAACGGCCGGGCCATGGAAGCGATGAAGCGGCTGTCGAGGTAATGGCGCGTTTCCGTTGTCAGCGGCACATGGAACGACACCACGTCGGCCACCGCCTGCAACTCCGCCAAAGTCTCCACCCTTTCTACCCCATCTGTCCTCTCTATCGCCCCCAGATACTTGTCATAGAACACCACACGGCAACCAAAGCCGCCAAGCACACGGGCAAAAGCACGGCCCATGTTGCCAAAGCCGATGATGCCCACAGTGAGACCGCCCAACTCCAGGCCACGGTTGGCCTCGCGCTGCCAGAGACCTCGGCGCACCTCGGCATCGGCACGAGCGATATTGTTGAGCAACGCCAACAGCAGCCCCACTGTGTGTTCGCCCACAGCGTCGCGGTTGCCTTCGGGACTGTTGAGGCAACGGATGCCACGGCGTTCGGCGTAGTCCACATCGATAGTCTCCATGCCGGCTCCCACGCGCCCAATGCACCGCAACGACGGCACACGGTCGATGAAGGAGCGGTCGATGCTCACCTTGCTGCGCACCACCAAGCCTTCGCACCCCTGTGCGGCGGCGAGGAGACCTGCGTAGTCGTGATCCGGCTCGACGCTGACGTCGAAACCTGCCGCACGCAGCTTCTGTTCCAGCACCTCATGGGTGCGGTCGGAAATGAGGATTTTCTTATTCATTGTGGGGTTCTATAAATAGGGGGATGACCATACGGTTGCGGGCGGCGAAGATCCCTATGCCGCCGTCGATGTTGGTGTGGATTTGGACAGGTTCTGCGAAAAGGTTCAAGAAAGGGTCGTCGTCGTAGAGGTCGGAGGTGACCTCGAAGAGATAGCGGTCGCGCGTGCAACTGGTCAACTCAAGGTAGTAGAGGGCATTCCGCGCCACATCCGTGACATTGAGCGTCAATTCATGGCTGGTTCCATTGATATTCTCGTCGCTGAACGCCAGCGTCCTGCCATACCACTCGTCCAGCTCATCGCCCTCCGAATCGATGATACGGCCAAGATCGGTGTTGTCCACCAGCAGGTAGTCCTGGCAATGGAAGTCGCAATAGTAACGATTCGTGGAGCCGCTATTGCTATGATACTCGCTGACGACGCGAACCATGTAGTAGTTGTCCTCCTCGGCAGGATCCACCAAGGTAAATCTCACCTTGAACTCACTGTTGTTCTTATCCTCCGACACGTTTGCCACCACGGGAGGGGGAGGCACAATGGTCGTGGCCGTCACATTCCTCTGACCCGGCACACCGACTGCCAGCGACAGACGGTCGCCTGCCTGTGGACGATAGCCGGTGTTGTATTGTCCTTCTCCCAAGCATGTCGCCTCCATCTCCGTGCCACCGTTCACCGTCAGGGTCACCCTCGCGTCGTCGATGGTCTGGAACGGCTCCGTCGAGAGGAAGAAACGGCTGTAGCTGAGTTTCAGGGCGACATCGGCATCTGGCTCCACACACGACATCACCACCACCCTCGGCTCCTGCTGCTCCAGGTCGACCTCAATCTCCTTGGTGCAGGCCGTGGACACCAGGCTTCCTATAACTATGGTTGTATATATTATTCCTTTTTTCATGGCATGTTAAAACTTGTAGATATACGATACCGAGGGAATAATCGGGAATATCGACAGCTGCTTCAGCACCCTGTGCGAAGTGTAGCCCAATGCCCCCCACGAATCCGCCCCGCTGCGATATACAAGGTAGGGGTTCTCGCGGTTGTAGAGGTTGTAGACGCTGACATTCCACGTGCGTACACCGTGCTTCTTCTGCTTGTGGAAGTTGACGCTCACGTCCATGCGGTGGTAGAGAGGCATGCGGAAGTTGTTGCGCGAGTCGACAAAGCCGTAGCTGTAGGCCTCTCCCGACTGCTGATATCCGTCGTCCGCCATGCCCTCGAACTCCTGCATGGCCAGCGTGGCGGTGTTGCCCGTGGCGAAGACCCATGTCACGCCGCAGTCGAACCCGTCGCTGGGTTTATACTGGAGGGTGATGGAGATATCGTGGATGCGGTCGTATTTGGCTGGGAACTCTTCGCCTCCGTTCAACTGGTCGAATGTGCGGAGGGTGCGACTCAACGTGTAGCCCACCCAGCCTGTCAATTTGCCCACGGTCTTCTGCGCCAGCAATTCCACACCGTAGGCCCTGCCGTCGCCCAGACACACCTTGTTCTCCCACCCCGCGCTGGAACCGAGGAAGTTGCTCCCTGGCAGGTATTCCATCAGGTTGTGCATCCTTTTGTAGTAGCCCTCCACCGAGAAGTCGATACCCCAACGTGTATAGAACACTCCCAGGGCCACTTGGTGGCATCCCATGGGCGGGATGCGTTTCGTCACCGGCACCCACAAATCCGTAGGCAGGCTGATATTGCTCGTACTCAACAGGTGCATGTATTGTGTCATATAGGCGTAGCCGGCCTTCAGCGAGAGGTCGTCGGTCAGCATCAAGCGACCGCTGAAGCGCGGCTGCACCGAAGGATAGAACCTGCCCTCCACGGCGAACCCTGCCAAAGCCACACCCGCGTTGAGTTTCACGGCGTCGGCCACCGTCCAGTCGTCCTCGGCATAGAGGGTCATCTCCTCGGCTCTCGTGCGACTTTCGCCGATGGTGGTGTCTATGTCCACATCGTTCATCTTCACACCCAACATCTCGGGGGTGAAGAGATGGTGCACCCAGGCACCGCCGAAGCGTATGCTGTGTTCCGGCAGCGGCGCGTAGTCGAAGTCAGCGCGCAGCGAAAAATCCTGTATGCCGGAATTGAAACTCATCTCGGACTCATAGCTGTAGGGGCCGTCCTCGTTGCGCCATTCCATCTCTTCCGCCAGCGTCAGGCGGTTGCGGTAGCGGGTATACGACGCCGTAGCGTTCATGAACAACTGCGGCGAGACCACATAGTTCCACCTCGCCGCCGCCGCCATGTTGCCCCACCCGTAGCGCAAACGGATATAGTCGCTGAAACTCTGATAGCCAAAGTCCTCATCGCTTTCTTTCACCCGCAGGTATACGGCGTCGTTGCCGCCGTAGAACGAGGCATAGAGGCGCGAGCGGTCGTTGAAACGGTGCGTCACCTTGGCGTTGAGGTCGTAGAAATAGTAGCCCGCGTTGGCCGCGCCGCCCAGCTCCTGTGCACTGAAGGACATGATGAACGGCTGCAACAGCAGGTCCAGATAGGTTCTCCGCAGCGAGGCGCTCATGGTGGTGCGCCCCTTGACGATCGGACCCTCCACGCTGACGTTGGCTGCCACCACTCCCACCGAAGCACTGCCGTGCCATTCCTGGTCGTTGCCGTTATTGGTCGTCAGGTCGAGCACACTCGATATGCGCCCCGCGAAGCGGGCGGGGAACGAGCCCTTGTAGAGCGTGATGTTCTTGACGGCGTTGCTGTTGAAGGCACTGAAAAAGCCGCCGAGGTGGTTGACATTGTAGAGTGGCACCCCGTCGAGCAGGAAGAGGTTCTCGTCGGGACCGCCGCCGCGCACATAGATGCCGCTGCTGCCCTCGCCGCCGCTCTGCACTCCCGGCAGCAACTGGATGGCTTTCAGGATGTCGGCCTCGCCGAAGATGACCGGAACCAGCTGCACCTGCTCTATCGGCACCTCCATGGCGCTCATCTGGCTCACCCTGGGACTGCTTATGCGCTCAGCGGTGATGGTCACCTCGTCCAGCTCCACCGACGGCTCCAGGGCCACGTTGAGCTGCTGGTTGCCGACAAGGCTGAGGGTGAAAGTCTGCGGCTTGTAGCCTATGTAGCTCACCTTCAGCCGCGCCGTCTCTGTCCCAAGGGTCAGCGTGTAGCGTCCCTGGGCGTTGCTCACAGCACCCTTTCCGCTACCTTCTTCCACTACGGTGGCACCGATGAGGGTCTCGCCGGTCTTGGCGTCGCTCACGGTGCCGCTCACCGTCTGCGCCACGGCCACCATCCCCCACCCCGCCATCAGCAGGCATACAACACAATGCTTCACCAACCTATCCATTCTCATTTTTTTTCACACTCAACCTCCAATTATCAATTTCTTATAGCCTCCTCCTCTTCGGCATACTCGTCCTTGAGAACACTCTTGCGGCGGCGGTTGGCCGGCCGCTTGTATTCCCTCATCGTCTCCCCCGCCACGATGCCCGTCGGCACCGCGATGATGGAATAACCCA
Source organism: Bacteroidales bacterium (assembly GCA_017480525.1). Lineage (GTDB taxonomy): Bacteria > Bacteroidota > Bacteroidia > Bacteroidales > P3 > Colimorpha. The sequence continues at coordinate 6,018 of JAFVAM010000019.1, forward strand.
GCAGCATCACCAGCACAGAGAGGAAACGTCCCGGCGAGGTCACCGGCACCACGTCGCCATAGCCCACCGTCGTGATGGTCACCACTGCCCAGTAGATGCCCGTCGGAATGCTCTTGAAGGCCGGATTGGCCTCGTTCTCGAAAGTGTACATCAGTGTACCCAGAATCACGGCGGCTATCAACACGAACAGCATAAAAATCAAAATCTTCACCGCACTGGCCCGCAGGGCGCTGAGCAGATGGAAAGCCTCCTCCTGGAAACGTTCCATCTTGAAGATGCGGAACACTCTCATCACCCTCAGCAGCCTCAGCACCGTCAGCGACTGCGTCACAGGCACAAACAAACTCAAATAGGCCGGGAAGATAGAGAGGAAGTCTATCACACCCCAGAACGAAAACACATATTTCCTCGGATGTTTCAGACAGTAGATTCGGAGGTAGTACTCAAAAGTGAAGAGGATGGTGAAAGCCCATTCCAACACCTTGAAGACGATGTAGGAAACCGAGAGATGGGCGCGACTCGTCATGGTCGACGTGGTACCCGTCAGGCTGTCCACCAGCAGCAGCACGATGTTGGCCACGATGAGCACCAGCAGCCACACATCGAAGCGTTTGCCCGCAGGCGTGTCGCTCTTGAAGACAATCTCGAAGATTTCCTTCCTTGTTATATTGCGATAGCGCTTCGGCATGAGCCATTCGAACAGCACCTTGTGCATCGCGGCACCTATCCATCCGAAGATGCGGTCGAAGAGGTGTCGGTAGTCCACCTCGGCCACCCGTTTCCTCACGCGCCAGAAAGCATCCACCAGTCTGTCTTTCAGTTTCATCTTTGCTCTTTGTTTTTTTCCTAAAAGCCATTGTCTCCTTGACTCACTGTTCCTCGCTGCTCTCCACCACCAGCACATTCTCCCGCTCGTCGACGAACACCTCCTGCGCAGCCCTCTGCACCTCTTCGGGGGTCACCCTTCGGTAGGTCTCGGGTTCGCTGTTGGCCAGCCCGGTGTCGCCCAGCCACGTGTAGTGGCAGAGCGACAACGCCCTGTCGGCAGCCCTGTATTGTGAGAAGACAAAGTTGCTCTCGAACTTGTTCTGCACCTTCTCCAGTTCCTTTCCCTCCAGGCCGTCCTCTGCGAGCCTGCGAGCCTCGGCCCGCAGCGCATCCTCCACACGTGCCGGCTCCACGCCGGGCTGCACCTTGGCACTCATCACCATCAGTCCCGGACCTGCCTCGCCGGTGATATACACGTCAGCCTCCGTAACCAGCTGTCCCAGACGGACAATATTGTTGTACACACGGCTCGACGGCCCGTTGCCCAGCACATCGCTCACCAGGTCGCAGGCGTGGAACCTGCCGGAGAACCTGTCGCCCATGGGCCATGCCATATACACCGCCGTGGACGGCACCTGCCGCCTCACCGTCATCCTCCTCTCCGCCGTCTGCACAGGTTCTTGCGGGTACTCGCGCTCGCGAGCATAGCAAGGGGTCTGTTCCCGTCCCTCGATGCGCCGCGCACCCCAGGCCTGCTCCACGGCGACCGCCATGGCCTCGCTCTCCATCGGTGCCGCCACCGCAAGGATGGCGTTGTCCGGACGGTAGAAACGACTGTGGAAGGCCTGCACATCCGCCAGCGTGGCCTCGCTCACATGGCGTATATCGGCCCCGATAGTGGCCCACCGGTAGGGGTGCACTTTGAAGCACAGCGGCCTCAGCAGCATCCATACATCGCCATAGGGGCGGTTCATATAGCGCTGGTTGTATTCTTCCGTCACCACCCTCTGCTGCACCGCCAAAGCCTTGGCGTTGAGTGCCAGGCTCTCCATGCGGTCGGCCTCCAGGGCCAAGGCCGTGGACAACCCCTCGGCAGGCAGGGTGATGTAGTAGTTCGTGTAGTCGTTGTTGGTGAAAGCGTTGTTCTCTCCGCCGAGACCCGACACCACAGCGTCGAAGTCGGGCACTCGCTCCGTGCCACCAAACATCAGATGCTCGAAGAGGTGTGCAAAACCCGTGCGCGACGGCTCCTCGTCCCTCGCCCCCACATTGTACATCACGTTCACCGTGGCCATCGGCGTATCCCACGCCTCGTGCGTCACCACAGTCAACCCATTGTCTAATATATACTTATTATATTCTATCATAACAAAACAAACTGCAAAGATACAAAATTTTTCCGATAGTCCGCCGCCGTTTTTTTTGCCATGGACAAAAAGAGGGTGTTTCTCCGAAGCAGCGCGCCACCTTATGGTTCCACCTCCAAGGTGTGCCGACGGCTGACAACCCTCGGAGAAAATATTTTTTCCCTCTCTGGAGCCAATACAACAAGAAAATCGAAAAAAAATGATTATCTTTGCATCCTGAACGACAAAACAGAGAAACATACAAAAACCTTAATTATGAAAAAAATAGACTCTCCCACACGCTTCCTCCTCCTCTCCATGTTCCTGATGTGCGCCCTGTTGCCCACCCATGCGGCTCCCGTCAGCGTCGCCGACGCCGAACTGGCGGCACGCCACTTCTGGAACCTCCGCCACAGCAAGGACACCGCACCCCTCGATGCTCCCATGCAGCTGGTGGAGACCCCCTTCGACGGCATGTACCTCTTCGCCGCCGACGGCAACGGCTTCGTCCTCATGGCCGCCGACGACTGCCTGCGACCCGTCCTGGGCTATTCCTTCCGCAACGCCGCCCTCGACAGCCGTGGCCTCAACCCCGAACTCTCCTACTGGCTCTCCTCCCTCCAGCGTCAGGTGCAATATGCCCGTGCCAACGGCCTCAAGGCCACACCCGCCATAGCCGACGCCTGGCAGCAGCTCCTCACCGGCAAGGACGGCGAGGCCCCCGCCACATCCGTAGGCCCCCTCATGACCACCCTCTGGGACCAGGACGAACCCTACAACAACCTCTGCCCCACGCGCTACGGCACCCGCACCGTCACCGGCTGCGTGGCCACCGCCATGGCTCAGGTCATGCGCTTCTGGAGCCACCCCCTCCGCGGCACGGGTTCCCACTCCTACAGCTACTCCTCCAGCCGCTTCAGTTCCCAGACCCTCAGCGCCGACTTCGGCGCCACGGAATACGACTGGCAGCACATGCCCGACCAGCCCACACCCCTCTCCTCCTCTGCCGAAATCAATGCCGTGGCTACCCTCATGTACCACTGCGGCGTGGCCATCGACATGGAATACGCCACAGCCTACGAAGGCGGCAGCGGCGCCATGTTCAGCCCCGCGCCGGTACTCTTCTACCGCAACGCCCTCAACGCCTTCATCGAGCATTTCGGCTATTCGTCCAACACCGTCAGCTGCGCCCGCAAGTTCTATTCCGACAGCGCCTGGACAGCCCTGGTGCGCGGCGAACTCGACGCCGGCCACCCCATCCTCTATGCCGGCGCCGACGGCAACGAAGGAGGCCACTGCTTCGTCTGCGACGGCTACGACGACCAGGGACTCTACCACTTCAACTGGGGCTGGAGCGGCAGCGGCGACGGCTTCTATGCCCTCGACGCCCTCAACCCCGGCAGCGGCGGCGCCGGCGGGGGCACCTACCACTTCTCCGACGACCAGGAAATCCTCGTCGGCCTGCAGCCCGCCAACCCCGCCCTCGACGACTCCCTCTGCATCATCCGCCATTTCCCCTACGCCATCGACTTCGACCTCACGGCGCCCTCCTGCTGGTGGGCCGAGGACCTCGACGGCGAGGGCATGTCGTGGATTGCCTTCGACACCACGGGGGTCCTCGGCAACCGCTCGGCCATAGCCATGGCCCCCTACTATGTGGAGACAGCCAACGACGTCCTCCACCTCCCGCTCATCGCCACCCCCGGACGCTACACCCTCTCCTGGGAGGACCGCGCCATGCAGCGCAACTCCCAAGAACCCTACTCCGTGGCCCTCGGCGACTCCGTCCTCTTCTCCGCCTCGCAACCCTACACCACCTGGACGGCGCACAGCGTGGACTTCGCCGTGGCCGACACCGCACACATCGCCATCACCTACCGCGGCACCCGCAGCAACTCCCACGCACTGATGCTCGACAACTTCGTCATCGCCGCGGCCGACGTCCAGTCCATCCCCCATGCCGACGCGACGCCGCGCGCCCGCCTCTTCCCCAACCCCACTTCCGGCATCGTCAGCATAGAAAGCCCCTACCCCGTGGCCTCCGCCGAACTCTTCGACGCCTTCGGACGCCGCATAGCCTCCCTGCCCGTCTTCAGCGGCTCCCTCGACCTCTCGCCCCTCCCCGCCGGCGTCTACATCCTCCGCCTCCTCGCCCCCGAGGCTTCGGAGACCCTCCGCGTCGTCAAGCAATAAGAATCAAAAAAAAAGAGCCACCACCCATCCCCACCGCAAGCCCATGTTAGACATCCTGCATCAGATAGACATCGTCGAGATTCTCAGCGCCTTCATCGTCATGTTCGCCATCATCGACATCACGGGTTCCATCCCCATCTTCATCGGCATGGAGGACAGCGGCAAACACATCAAGCCCCTGCAGGCCACCGGCGTGGCCCTGGGACTCTTCGTGGGCTTCTTCTTCGCCGGCGAGGCCCTGCTGCGCCTCTTCTCCATCGACATCGCCTCCTTCGCCGTGGCCGGGGCCATCGTGCTCTTCCTCCTGGCTTTGGAGATGATCATGGGGCGCGAGTTCATCAAGAACGAGAGCGCGGGTTCCGGCGCCAGCATCGTCCCCGTGGCTTTCCCCCTCATCGCCGGCCCCGGCGCCCTGACGGCCCTCCTCTCCCTCCGCGCCGAATACGCCACGGTCAACATCATGCTCGGCCTCCTGCTCAACATCGTCCTCGACTACCTCGTCCTCCTCTTCCTCAAGCGCCTGGAGCGCTGGCTCGGCAACGACCTCGTCTTCGTGCTGCGCAAGTTCTTCGGCGTCATCCTCCTGGCCATAGCCATCAAGCTCTTCGGCAGCAACATCGGCGTCGTCATGCAAGGGGCAGGCCTCCAAGCTCCCTAAATAGACCGACGGCGACGCCACGCCCTTCCCGTCCACCGCGAAACACCACAGGTGCACCGCGCTGCCGCACCAGCGCTCCGGCAGCTCCACCTCCGCCCTGCCGCGGCGCCTCGGCGTCCCGCAGCCCAGCACACCCTCCCCGCACCCGGGGCAGTAGGCGTAGACATACACCTCGTCGCCGCCACCGCCTCCTCGCGAAGCGAAGGAGACCTCCACCTGCAGAGGCGCAGCCTGCCGCCCCTCCTCCGCGCCGGCAACGACACCCTCCACCTCGACGGCCGACGCCTCGCCGTCGCTCACGACGACATCCGCCCACGCCACCGCCATGCACCCATCGTCGCCAAGAGCGAAACAGCCCTTGTTCATCTTCACGAAGAGGTTGCACTCCGTCACATGCTGACGCAGGCTCACGCTGCGCAGCCCCTTGCGCAGCGCGCCCTTCATGCGTCCCGCCAGGGCCACCATCTGCTTGAAAAGCATACGGTTGGCCTGCTGACGCTCCGTGCGCGGGTTGCGCACCGACTGCGGCCGCGACCGCAGGCACCATTTGCCACGCCACTCGTAGCCGATGACCGTGCCCACCGTCCCGCGGTAGGCATCGTTGATTCCATAACGTTGCTTTGCCATACGAATTGAAAATTGAAAGTTGGAAATTGAAAAAAAAATCTGTCTGCATATAATATAAGGCCAGACGGTGTTACCTCACGTTAAAAAAACTTAAAAGATTCCCACTCCCCCCTCCCTGCCGTCGCCCTGCCATGTCCTTCCATGGTAGGAGTTGGTAAGGCGTTGGCAACTGGTTGACAAGGGGTTGGCAAAGCCTTCGCGGCGGGCGTTCCCCGACGGTTGCAGGCACGGGCGGGCGGCGACCCTCCGCTGTGGCGTTGGCCACATGTCCGGCGCCGACGCCGGCGCGACGGCGGAAGGAGGATTTTTTTTGCGGCAGGGTGCAATTTTTCCCGCAATAGACATACAAAAGACTACGTCAACAAAAACACAAAGATAACATATTGTAAAAAAAGAAAGGATTTTTCCTATGAAGAGCAAGAAAGACGAAGCAAAGAGCAGAAGCCACGGGCGGAACAGCAAGCGTCGCGGATGGATGAGAGTCGTGGTGCTGGCCCTGGCGGTGCTGGCGGCGATGCCCGCCGTAGAGGCGCAGCCCGGCGGCCCAGGCGGTCCCGGCGGCAGGCCCCCCATGGGGCAGGGCGGCGGCAGACCCGGAGGACGGCGCCCCCCGATGGGCGGCGACTGGAACCAGCAGACCGACGACCAGAAGGCCAGCACCGTGAAGCAGAAGAAGAAGGTGAAGGAGGGCGACACCTTCAAAGTCGTGGGGTCGCTGCGCGACTCGGTGAGCGGCGAGTTTCTGGCCTTCGTCAACGTGGCGGTGCTCGACTCCGCCGACTCGTCGTTTGTCAAAGGGGCGTCGACCAACTTCGACGGCCTCTTCGAGATTGCCGACGTGCCGCAGGGAGCCTACCTGCTGCGCATCTCGGCCATAGGCTACCAGAACCGCATGGTGCCCTTCCGCGTGGAGAACAACACAGCCCTCGGCACCCTGCGCATGAAACCCGGCGCCACGACGCTCGACGCCGTGGAGATCACCGCCGAGAAGCCCCTCTACGCCATGGACGGCGAGAAACTCGTCTACAACGTGGAGGACGACCCCTCCATCCAGACGGGCACCACGGAGGACGCCCTGCAGAATGCCCCCGGCGTGGAGGTGGACGTGGAGGGCAACGTGAGCCTGCGCGGCGTCTCCAGCGTGGAAATATGGATCAACGACAAACCCTCGAAGCTCACCGAGGAGAACCTCAAGACCTACCTGCAGACGCTGCCCGCCAACGCCTTGGCACGCATCGAGACCATCACCAACCCCTCGGCGAAGTATGCCACCGATGCCGAGGCGGTCATCAACATCGTCACCTCGGCACACATCAAGAGCAACCAGTTCGTGAGCTTCGGCATCAACGGCAGCAACCAGCCCTTCGTGTCGCCCTGGGTGAGCTATATGTGGGCCAAAGAGCGGCTGAGCATCAACCTCTTCGCCAGCGGACGCTACTCCTCGCGCGACAACACCAACGAGGGATGGAGCCTGCGCCGCCAGGACCACCCCGGCGGCATCCTCGGCGAGGACTACGACACCACGCTCTACCAGACCGACAACTCCGACAGCCGCAACAACAGCTTCAGCGGCAACCTCTTCGCCAACATCAACTATGAAATCGACTCGACGAGCGACCTCTCCGTCGACGCCGGCGGCGTCTACAACTACAACCACGCCACTTCGGGGCGCGCCACGGAGCAGTTCTTCTTCCTGCCGACGCCCGACACCAACATCTACTCCATCACCGACACCAACACATCGCCCTCGTGGTTCGCCCACGCCGGGACCGACTACACCAAGAAGTTCGACCAGCATGGTCACAACCTGCGCCTGGGCGTCAACACACGCTTCAACCGGAATGCCGGCGAGGAATACTACAACCGCACCTACACCACCTACAGCCTGCCCGGCGACGAGCATCGCTACATGAAGACCGACAACTACGGCTACGGTTTCGACCTCGACGCGCGCTACAACCGCCCCTACTCCGAGGACGGCGAGCTTAGCTACGGTCTCCGCGCCGGCCACTCGGTGACGGACAACGAGTTCCGCCGCTTCTACAGCACCGACGGCGGCGTCAGCTACGACAGCGTCGACGCCCTGCGCACCTACACCTTCAACGGGCAGAACAGCAACGTCAACGCCGACGTCAACTGGACGCACCGCTGGGGCCTCTTCACCCTCAGCAGCGGCCTGGGCTACGGCCTGGAGCGTGTGGCCTACAACTACGGCGAGAACCCCAACGCCGACGACAGCGTCTTCTTCAACCACAGCTTCCGCCCCTCCATCCACCTCACCTACCGCACGGAGGACATGCACAACTTCAAACTCAACTACTCCATGCGCATGTCCAACCCCTCGGCAGGGCAGGTCAGCACTTTCCGCTCCTACGGCGAGGATTCCTACTCCACAGGCAACCCCAGAGGCCTCGACCCCAGCTTCACGCACTCCTTCGAGGGCGGATGGCAGAAATATTTCGAGAACTTCGGCAACGTGGGCGTGGAACTCTACGGCCGCCTGAGCAGCAACGAGATAAGCTCGCTGACGGATGCCGAATACGACAGCATCCTGGAGCGCGTGGTCTCCTTCTCGATGCCCTACAACATGGGGTCCTCGTGGCGCTACGGGGCGAGCCTCAACATGACCTACCGCCCCACGGGCTTCTTCAACGTGCGCCTCTATGCCAACATCTACGACTATGGCTACCACCTCGACGACTACCGCGGGCAGGACTTCACGAAGGACAAGTGGTCGTGGAGCGTGAGGGTCAACGCCTGGGCCAAGGTGTGGAACCAGTACCAGCTCACAGCCTCGTTCAACTACACCTCCCCCACCCTGAGCCTGATGAGCGAGCGCAAGGCACGCTTCAACTTCAACCTCGGGGCGCGCAGCGATTTCTTCAAGCGCAAGCTGTCGGTCTTCGTCAACATCCAGGATCTCTTCAACTGGGGCGGCCGCTACGGTTCAGGGTCGGACAACACCAACCCCTACTACCTCAGCAGCAACACCAACAAGATGACCAACAGCCGCTACATCTCCGCCGGCATCACACTGCGTTTCGGCAAGATGGAACTTGAGAAGGGTGCCAAGGACGGCTCCACCGAGGAGGGCGACAGCCTCTGAACCCTCGCCACGCAGGCATGATGCCCGCGTGGAAGCAGCCCCGCCGACCTGCCGTCAGCGGGGCTGCTCTCGTTGGAAATCAGGAGCCTAACGAAAACAATGAGAACAAGGCGCCATAATGTTTGAAGCCTTTTCTGGTTACAAAAATCCTGTCAATGCTTCCCCTGTACAGAAGTCCTTCATCTATGGCAAAGTCGAGTATCTCGTTCAGAAGTGTTTCGTCTACCGCAAGGTTTTTCAGCCTACCGATGGAGAAAGAACCATTGTATGCTGAGATGGCCATGTATTTTGCTGCCAGTTCTGCTGGTGGCAAAAGGTATGTGAATTGTTCGGGATAACCATCGGCACGGAGTTTTTCCTGTGGTGCGGATGCAAGCTTTCCCCAATTGTAGCCCACGCCCGAAGAGTTCATGCTTTGGGCAGACATGCCAAAACCCTTGTATGCTACGCCGTTGAGCATACGCTCGCGCAGGTAGGACGAGACGCCCTCATCCGTAGAATCCACAGAAAATGTGTTCTGCCCGAACCGCGCCTTGTACCCCATAGCAATAAGGCCATCGTAGTACTGCGAGTATTGGTCAAACAACGCTTCTTTGCTGAAGTTCTGCGTCGTCGAAATCATGTTAGGTCTCAATTCATATAGGGTTACCTGCTGCGGACGAAGGCGGCTAATCAGGTCAATGTCCTGACGGATGGTTGTCCGATTCTGTCCGTCGAGGCCATACATGAAGTCGAGGTTCACTTTCTGTATGCCATTGTCCCACGCTTTGTTTAGCCATGCAGCCATTGCGGGTTCATCGGAGTACCCTCTTTGGTGTTGGCGTAGGACGGAACTGCATGAGGATTGCACTCCCAACGACAAGCGACGGAAACCAGCGTTGGACATTGCCTTCAGCTTCTGTTCAGACAGGGTATTGAATGTGGCCTCTATGCTTGGTTCGTATGCATTATCGAGTACCAGACCGGAAAGTGCCGATTGATATGTTTGCATCAACAGCGAGAAATTGCTCTCCGAGAGTGCTGTCGGCGTGCCACCACCAATGTCAAAACCGAGCAATGTAAACCCTTGATACTTATGTTTGAATCGTTCTATATCACTGGCAATGGCAAGCAGATATTCCCTTTGTGTGCATTCGTCTGGGCAGAGCATCCGCGTATATTCGCAGAACGAACAAAGCTGTCTGCAGAAGGGTATGTGTATGTAGAACGACAGGCGTTGCTCATTCTCGAAAGAGAGCGAGCCGGGTACACGATAGCTTTCCCAATCGGATGGGTTGAGTGGATAAGAGGTGTTCCAGCGTGGGTCGTCTTTCCTTGACTGGTATAGTTCTGCTATTGTCATGCTGCTAACAGATGATGTTGTCCCGATGAAACCCTTGCCGCAGATATTCACCATCGTAGACAAGGGACGACTCGCAATAGTTTGGGTTGGAGTAGTTGCGCATGTAGATTTCAAGAATTTTCAGGTCGCGGTTATACAAGTAGTTGCTGCACTTGCAATCGAGGCCTCTGTTCATCGATTTTGTGAAATAGACATGTGGAATACTCTCCAGATGTATCTCTTCCAAATCAACAAAGTGTTCACGGCAATAGTCGTTCACTTTCATCAAGGCAACAAAGCCGATACGTGGGATGCCGAGTTCGAGATTGAAGTC
>JAFVAM010000020.1 GCA_017480525.1 Bacteroidales bacterium
CCATTTCTTAATAGGTCAAGAGCGTGTTTGTCATTTCTTATAAAAGAACTGAGAGTTTCAATATATCTGGATTTTTGCGCGGGAGTAGTGATATTTGATGTGATATTTATGGGTATGTTAAGGGATTGAAAATGAATTACCATTCCGCATATTTTGTAGTATTGATAAAGATTTATGCTATACGGAGGCATAGAATTCTCTGTACCGTAATCAGACCCAATGATTTGAAGCTCTAGCCATTTTGTTTGTCCAATCCGTTTAAGGAAGGATAAAGAAGGATAGGCTCTACGTCCGTATGAGATTTTATCTGGACGAAATTGCAAATCTAATAGAAAGAAGAAGTTGTCAACCAATCTTGAAATTTCTTTTGAGGAATTGTAATACATGATAACTGTTCATTTATTGTTTTACGATATCCTTTGGCGGAATTAAACCAGTGCAAATTCAACTCTGCCAATCGGGTCAGTAACTGGTATTTGGCCCTCAGTCAATGCTGACATTCCACACGAATAATAGAAAGAACTATAGGCTAAACCAAGGGTGTTGGCCATTGGGGCTCCAGAGGCAGCAACAGCTGCACCGACATAGCGTGATACACCTCCGAGAAGAGATCCACCGAGAACGTATCCCCATGTTGTGCCAGACGACCAGCTCCAATCAGTTGGATTTGCAGTATGGTTAGCATGAGTTCCCCCGAGATAGGCACCTGCCAATACACTTAGGACAATAGCCAATACACTCTCCCCATCCTCATCCACGCACATCACCGGGTTATTCCCACAATAGGAATATCGGTTGAATCCTTGGGTGGAGAAGGGGTTCTGCACGTGTGGGTCAGGAGAGAAGAAGCGACCCAACACTGGGTCGTAGAGGCGGGCGTTCATGTTGGTGATGCCGAAGTGGCCGTAGTGTTCATGGCCAGTAAAGCCGCGACGGAACGATAGAAAGTTTCCGGGCCTGCTGTTGATTCTCTGTTCCAGCTTGTTCAATGCTTCAGACCAAACCCCGAGTTCGCATAATCGCATATCTTTATTCATCGTCCATTTCTTTTTATTGCATATGGAGTTGATAAACAGTAATAAATAGCTGCATTCTTGATGAATATAAATGATACAGCAACCCGTACCAATTACTTCACCCTTATTGTCGAGGTTTTATCATGTTTGCAATCTTTTTTTTCGGCAATATGAATTTTGTCCAACAATGCACTACAACATCGTACGGAATGTCATAAAGTTTTTTCTCGGATTCGTCAAACCAATATATAACGGCCCCCATTCCCATATTTTGGCCCTGAATACGCAGAAGACGTCTTTCTTCACTGAAGAAATATCTCTTTCCTCCACCATAGGTGTGTTTGAAATGTATTTTCTTTCCAGCATAGTTGAAATTTGAATCGGGCTTGGGGAACCGAAACACGAAGTATAGGCACTCTAATTCGGTTAAAGTGTCGGCTTCGTCTATTCCCATTTCGTCCATTCTCATAAGAATGGAATCAGGAATCCTATATGAATCTGTTACCTGTCCTCGCATATCAGTAAAAAAACAGGACATAAGAAATGACAAAACTACTATTCTTTTCATTTCATTGATTAATATGTGTTTGTAAATAAGGTGATAAAGCAATGCCCATTTGACGAGTTAAAAGCTGAAAGCCTAACATGGCTGGATGGCATAGATATATAGTTGGAACTCCGGCGACCAATAATGCCCATGTTGAATGTCCTACGCAACTTTTGAATAGGATGTTCCATGTCGACACATTCGAATTGTACCAGTCGAGGACATTTCTACTTACGTTGTCAATGGAAATAGTCCAGGTCCCTGGGGCACCATATCCATGTGTATATTCTTTATTTGCTTTGAAATCTCTTAATTGATTCCACAAACTTGCATCTTTATTTACCTGGTCCTCTAAAGGGCCGACCGAAATGATAGTTTCTCCATTATGGGTTATCGATTCATGACTCCACCAATCGACCTTATTACCCGTTTCATCAAACCCTATGAATTTGTCTGTGTTTACGTCAATTGTCTGACCTTTTCCGAAGACGAGCGAGACCAAATCAGGCAAATTTGCCAGTACTCCAAAACAATAGCCTGTATTTTGCAACAAACCATTCCCTTCTTTAAACGGATAGCCCCACGAATGGCCATCAAAATTATATCCCAAGCCTCCCAAAGACATAGTAACTGGTATTTGTCCCTCAGTCAATGCTGACATTCCACACGAATAATAGAAAGAACTATAGGCTAAACCAAGGGTGTTGGCCATCGGAACTCCAGAGGCAGCAACAGCTGCACCGACATAGCATGATGCACCTCCGAGAAGAGCTCCACCGAGAACGTATTCCCATGTTGTACCAGACGACCAGCTCCAATCAGTTGGATTCGTAGTATGGTTAGCATAAGTTCCTCCGAGATAGGCACCTGCCAATACACTTAGGACAATAGCCAATACACTCTCCCCGTCCTCATCCACGCACATCACCGGGTTATTCCCACAATAGGAATATCGGTTGAATCCTTGGGTGGAGAAGGGGTCCTGCACCTGCGGGTCGGGCGAGAAGAAGCGTCCTAAGACGGGGTCGTAGAGGCGGGCGTTCATGTTGATGATGCCGAAGCGGTCATAATGCTCATGGCCAGTAAAGCCGCGACGGAACGCAAAGTTGCTTCCATCCTGCGCCAAAGTCCAGTCGGATGCACTCATGCGGTTGCCCCACGGGTCGAAATGACTGCTCTGCACGACAGTCCTGTTGTCGTCCACAATGCGGTCCCAGCTACCCAGCAGGTCGGTCTGCACATAGTAGAGACTGTCGGCATTGGTGTTGTTGTTGTGTACATGCAGTGCCACTAACTTCCCTTCTGCATAGATATAGTCGATATAGCGAGAACCAGAAGGTGTTATCTCCAGCTCGCAGTCTTTTGAAATAAAATAAGTGGTCTGGACGATGCTGTCGCCGTTTTTCAAGGTGGATGTCTCTCGTTGCAGGCCGCTGCCATAGGAGAGTGCTATCGACCATCCGTTCTCGCTGATGGTTGCCGGCCGGTTGCGACTGTTGTAGGTCACATCGCATTGAGTGGACGGCAATGTCCCGTGTTCGTCTACAGCTCCGACAACAGCATGCGGTTTGTCGGCAGCATACTCATAGTTTGTGTTTCCAAGCCGGCTGTTTCTTTTGATGTTGCCATTATTGTCGTAGGTATAGTTGTAAAAAAGTGTGTTGTTGACGGAAACCGATGTCAGTCGGCCAAGGGTATCGTAGGAGAAATCCTCCTGTTGGCCGGTCTTGTTTTCCTTTTTTTGTGTGATATAACCGTTGTCGTTGTATGAATACAGGAGGACGGAATACTGGTTGCCTACGTGGTGTGGTATGCCGACATTGGGGTCTGGAAGCAGTTCGTCGAGGTCGGCGGACTCAACAGTTTCTTTGATTTCGGCACATCGGATTTCGGCGCTGTCGGCGCGGACTAAGGGATTGTCCGGCCAATGGAATTCACGATGGCCATACTGAATCTTTGTGGGTAATCCCCAGTCGTCGTACTTGTATATCACACCGGTACTGTTGCCGAACCAACAGCGAAGCGGTTGGCTCAACACATTGCGATAGTCGACGGTGTAGATGTCCACATAGTTGTCATGTTTGTTCAGACAACTCAGGCGTCCGTCGGAATCATAAAAGTGGTACAGCACAAAACCGCTTGGAAAAGTTATGGTATGTATCTGTCCTTCATTGTTATAGGTGTAATGGTGGGTGTGGCCGGTCCCTTCAATGTATTTCGTTTCGGAAGAGAGGCGGCCCGCAGCATCATAGCTGAATTCCTGATAAGTGGAGCCATTGTGAGAGACCTTGACAATCCTGCCTTTTTCGACGCCGGCCTCACCATATTTGTATGTAAAGGTGTCCGTGCCACCTCCGAGCGAATAGGTTTTGAAGACGAGGCGGTTTTGGGTGTCGTAAATCGTCGATGTCACGTCGCCCTTGCCGTCGGTTTGCGACGAAATGCATCCCCAAGGATCATAGGTGCTGATGGTTGTACCGGCGTCGGGGTCTGCCAAGGAGAGACGGTTTCCCCGGCTGTCGGTGACAATGGTGGTGGTCTTGCCTCCGGTGGTAATGAGCATGCGGTCGTGGACCAATGCCCCTTGCGGCATACGGTCATACGTGTAGGTCACCTCGCCCCCGTTGTCCACAACCTTCACCACACGTCCAGAAGGGTCGCAGTATTTGGTCGACACTGCGCCCATTTTATTGATGACCTCCTCTTTGTAGAGGTGGTTTGAACTGTCTACTTGATAGGAATAGGAGTATTCCTGATAATTTGAGGAGTCCTTTGTCAGGCGACCTAAAGCATCGTAACGGAAAGTTTTCCATTTTTTCGAGGAGGCCAAGGCTGAGGCGGAGGCGTAGGGCACTTGCGTCTGCTTCGTCACCTGTCCAATTTTGTTGTAGACTATATCCATATACCCCTGCCCGGAGACATAGGTGTGGGTCTTTCGTCCAAGATGGTCGAAGTAGATTCTGGTTTCGGGCTTTCCACTCGCTGTTACAGTGGTGTAGCAGTGGACATCGCTCAAACCTCCGGAGGTGTTGGTATATTGGATTTTCTTGTATGTACCATCAGGGAAACTCGTCTGTGTCAGACGTCCCCATGGGTCATATTCATATAGAGTCGAGAGACCGTCGATGCCCGTCTCCGACAGACATGTTCCACTGGCAGGGTCGAATGTCTTTTGAGTTACATTTCCTGCATGGTCGGTGGTGCGAATGACAAAGCGGTAGGTCGGGTCGTATTCCATCGTCACCGAACGCGTCCCCCCTCCTTTCGGGGTGACGGAAGTTTTTTTCAGGGTGCCGTTCTCGTTGTAGAGGAATTTCTCTGTGACCGACAGACCGCCATTGTCAGAATGCTGTTTCAACGCGAGCAGGCCTTTGGCGGTATAGGAAAAGGTCACTGTATCGCGTCGGGGATAGGAGTATGTCGTGTTGTTGTAGTTCCTGGTGATCTGAACCGTCGGTTTCTGCACAGAGGTCCCGTTCGGTAAGGCCATGTGGATGTAGCTGAAGTCTACAATTTGGCGGGATGGACGTTCGTTGCTCCCCGAGATGTACCCGCAGCCCGTGTATTCGTGGGCAGGGAGCCAATTTGAACTGTTCATTGTGATTTCTTTTACGACCTTTATGTTCTTGCTGTAGTCGTATGAACTCGAAACCGCAGTATAAGGGAGGAAAGAGACATTGCCGGCAACGTTGGTACGGTAAAGGGTTCCGTATGTGTTGACAATCATGGATACCGGGTTGTTTCCTGAGGGTAGAAAAATGTGGGAGCCTGAATTCCAGTATGGGACATCTCCAAGCACAACGACATCTGGCGTGATGTAATTCACCACGCTGTCAGGCACCAACATGGCGAAGGTGTCGTGGTTGCCATTGCTCCCTTTGCGTACTCGCGACATGAATGTTTCCGATAGTGTATTGTCTCTCTTCTTGCCAAACAGAGAAAATCCGATAAACTGGTGCCGCTCGGAGTCGTACTGGGCGTTGCCGTAATAGAATGCGGTTGTGTCCATACCTCCTATGCCGTCGGACATGGCCATGTTTTTGACCAGAGGCAAGGCCATCCAGCTCATGCCATTGCCATAGAAACGGTCGGGCATGAGTGAGATGGTGCTATATTCGAATTGTATTGTTTTGGCAGCGGCATCGGAGATTTGTTTCACAAAGAAGCCGGGGAAACTGTCCCTGTATAGGTATTTTATTGTTGCAGGCAATCCACCTTGACTGGGGTTGCTGAAGAGGAAGTCGACAATGCCGTTGCCATCGTAGTCCCCCATCGAGAAAAAGTCCTTTCGGAAAAGTTGTCCGTTTGACAAGGGGAATGTCCCTGATCCAGTGTATTGGAGTCGCCCGTCGCGGCAGCCTTTGGAAACGATATATCGCACGGTATAGTCATCCACGGGTTGGATAATGTCGCATTTCCCGTCTCCGTTTATATCGCACGCGATGGGAAGGTACTTCGGTTCCACGATGCCGTCAGAGATGTGTGAGCCGTCCAGTTCGGTGATGACTTGCACCGGAAAGGTCCATTTGTTCTTCCCAATTCGCATGGCCAGTTTCCACTGGGTCTCATTGACGGGAAGAAATAGAACATCGGACATTCCGTCGCCGTTGAAATCGCCTACAACCAGTTTTTGGTAGGCGTTAGGAAATCCATCGGTTTCAACATGTTCCCAAACATGCGTTCGTGTGTTGTAAGAATATATATGGCTGTACGAATTATTTAGGAACATCAGGTCCATCTTGCCATCGCCGACGAAGTCGCCGGCATAGCAGTAGTCATACGTCTGGTCCAGGGGGAATGCTGTTTCTGCGGTTCCTTCCATATACCTGAAGTTGAAATAATTGTCGCCTCCAGAATACGCGACCGGTTCAAGCACTCCGTCGCCATCGAAGTCGCCCCATGTAAGATGAGTTGCATTCGTATATAAAATAGATATGGGCGTAGGGATGCTGGAAGCTGTAACCTTTAGCGAATAATAGGTACTGGTGTTGCCGTCGCGGTAAACAATCTCGTCGAGGCCATCGCCGTCAATGTCTACGGCTGAAAGATTGTCAAATCTTCTTGTTGGAAATTGATATCCGACATAGCTATAGGAGAAGCCTGTCCCGATTCTGTTTTTTGTGACAATGTACGGGTCATATCGTAAGACTTGCACGTTCCCATCAGGATTTGTTCTCGTTATTTCCTTCAAGGCATAGATGTCATAGATCCTGTCGGCATTGAAGTTGCCTGCGGTGGTATAGTAGCCACCGGGAAGCAATGTGATTGTTTCGTCGGTGGCCATTGTGGACGAGGGAGTGCTCCATGTAATCGAGGTGGAAGAGAGGAGTGTGTCGGCAGCATCGTAAAGCACCACTGTCTCCAATCGGTCATATTGATGCTCTGAATTGTAAAAGAATGAGTATCTGCGCACCTGCGTCCCTTGGTATTTTACAATGATGTTCTTCAGCCGCTTGCTTTGTCGCACTTGGTGTCCGCCGACAAATCCGTCGTTGGGAGAGGTCATGTCCTCATAGTCAAATGCGACACAGGCATAGGCGGAAGTTTCGTTGGAGAGTAGTGTGTAGTCAATGTGGTCTATCCATATTTCGCCATCGCTTTGTTGGTAATAGTACTTCATGTAGTTGCCGCAAGGGTCGGTGACTTTGTCTACCATCCACGACAGGTGTTTCCCATCGCCGACGTCGAGCCTGCTCTGGCTTGTTTTTCCGAATTCGACAATGCTTCCATCGGCGAGGGTCTGCTTGAAATAAAAATCGTTGCCCGTTCCCAACTTCGTGATGCGGGAGAAGTCCTCGATTTCAAAACAATATACCGCGTTTTTGCATTGGTATGACGGACCGTCAAAAAGAATCATGCGTTGCCCGTCCATCGTGAAGCGGTCGCTGGTGTCGAAACGGACAGGGCTGATGTTGCCGTCGAAGAATGATGTCTGGCAGTTGCGAGTTATACTGGAAACACCGGATAGGTTCCATTTCGTGCCAAGCACGCCGAGGCCGGACATGCTGTTGTAGCCGATAGAGAGATTGGGTTGCAATCCCATAGTCCCTGGCACCACTTCGACGGGGATGACATAAGTGGCGGTGCCTATGGCCGACACATCCACCATTGCCGGCAGCACTTCGGGTTGCGCTTGAACCTGGATGGACAGCAGGACAGATACTACACCCCATAGGATTTTGAAATGGTTCATTCTCGCCTATTGTTTTATGATTTTCCAGGTGGTGTGTTCTCCGTCAACAAACAATTCCGCCATATAATAGCCCATGGGGTATGGAGAAATGTCGAGGTCCAGGCTGTCGCCCAATCCCTCTTTTTCACAGACGAGTCTGCCTTGACTGTCGAAGATACGGATTTTGTTGGGGGAGTCTTTGCCTACACCCTGCATCTCGACATGAATGCTGCCTTGTGTGGGATTGGGGTATATCCGCATCTGGACAGTCTGCATTTTGTCATCGTAAAATGTCGAATCTGTGAAACCTCCACCTTTTGCCACCATGGACATCGGCAGTATTTTCCGTGTTGTACGGTTTCCTGCCGCGTCGTAGGATATTTCTATTGGCAGTGCATTTTGGGCGAAAGCGATATTGGCGACAACCCCCAAAAACGTAATGATTATTCCTCTTTTCATGTGACCGTGTCTTAATGTCGATCTATTCTCCATTTTTGTAATCTTTTTCGGTTTGCGACGTTTCCCCGATGGTGATGCCGGCCTTTCCATGCAGTGGTTTCTGCGATGTGGGCGGATCCTTCCCTTTTTTTTTCTGACATCGCTTTCACGCAAGACGCCAAATAATCTTCTGACAACTTTCTTTTCAGGCTGTTCTCGGCATAGGTTTTTTCATGATTCGACTTGCAAAGATACAAAATAAAAACTGGATTTGCAAACTTTTTCTCGGATGTATGCGAAAAAACATTTATGTCAACGCCGGAACAGGTCGCTGAAAGCTCGGCTCCCGTAGGAGAACGGCACCACAAAGAGGTACCAATGGCCTACCATCTTCTACTGTGGCAGAGGTGGGAAGGAGGAGGGGAAAAGGAGGGTAAGGATTTGGGAAGAAGATGGTGGATTCAGAACGTTGATTTGCAGTGGGTTATATGGAGGACAAATCAAGGGCTTCCAATTTTTGTTGGAAGCCCTTGGTATAAGTTGTATTTCAGTAGGTTACAGCGAAAGTCCGCCGTCGACGCAGATGACCTGCCCGGTGATGTAGGTGGAGAGGTCGGAGGCGAGGTAGAGGGAGGTCTTGGCGACGTCGAGGTCCGTGCCGCCGCGGCGCAGGGGGATGTCCTCCATCCAGCCCTTGCGGACGTCTTCGGGGAGCTGCTGCGTCATGGCTGTCTCGATGAATCCGGGGGCAATGGCGTTGCAGCGGATGCCGCGCGAGCCGAGCTCCTTGGCGAGGCTCTTGGTGAAACCCAGGATGCCGGCCTTGGATGCGGAGTAGTTGCACTGGCCCGCATTGCCGTTGACACCCACCACCGAGCTGGTGTTGATGATGCTGCCGCTGCGCTGCTTGAGCATCATGGGGGCGAAGGCCTTGCAGAAGTTGAAGACGGAGCGTAGGTTTACCTCGAGGACGAGGTCCCAGTCTTTGGGCTGCATGCGCAGGAGGAGGTTGTCGCGCGTGATGCCGGCATTGTTGACCAGCACGTCGAGGCGGCCGAACTCTTTCTGCACCGTCTCGGCCACGCGCAGCGTGTCGTCATAGTCGGCGGCGTTGCTGGCGATGAACATCGAGCGGGGGCTGTGTTTCTGCAGCTCGGCGAGCAGCTCGCGGCTGCTGTCGTTCTCCTGAAGGTCGGTGAAAATGACGGTGGCGCCTTCCTCGGCGAAGAGGAGGGCGGTGCGGCGGCCCAGTCCGCGCGAGCCACCGGTGACGAGGGCGATTTTGTCTTTTAACAGGTTCATAATCTTGCAGCCTCACCCCGTGCCCCTCTCTCAGGGAGAGGGAACCGATATTGGTTGGAGTCGAGGACTTTTTTTTAATTGGTTTTTAATGTTTTGTTTGCGGCAGCCGCCTCTCTCCGCGGGAGAGGGGTGGGGGAGAAGCCGTCTATTTGTTCGGATTGTCGATGAGGGCGAAGGAGAGGACGCCTTTGACGGCGGTCTTGCCGTTCACCTTGGCCTCGGCCTCGGCGTGGAAGATGAGGGAGCGGCGGTCGGTGATGCGACCGCGGATCTCGATGGTGTCGCCGGGGTGCACGGGCTGGCGGAAACGTGCTTCTTTGATGCCGCTGTAGAGCGGTATGCGGCCGGCGGCAAGTTCGTCGCGCACCAGAATGCACATCGACTGTCCCATGATCTCGCAGAGGATTACGCCCGGCACGATGGGGTTGCCGGGGAAATGACCCTGCAGGAAGAATTCGTCGCCACGCACGTGGTAGTGGGCGATGGCGGTGTCGCCTTCCATCGTCACGTCGTCAACAAGCAGCATCGGCTCGCGGTGCGGAAGGAAGGTCTTGATTTGGTCTCTCTGAAGTATCTCCATTCTGATTTCAGTTTTTTCAATTTGTTTTTCCCTGCTTGCCTGCGGCTTTGCGAAATCTGTAAATCCTATTCATTGTTTTCTTGCCGCGGTCGGCCTTGCAGTTGAAACAGTAGGGTTTACACGGGGGTAATCCCTACTGCCTCAATGAATTTGCTATTTTCAATTCTCAATTTTTCTCAATGCCACGGTGGCGTTCTGGCCGCCGAAGCCGAAGGTGTTGCTGATGGCGATGTCGGCCTGCCACTTGCGGGCGGTGTGGGGCGTGTAGTCGAGGTCGCACTCCGGGTCGGGTTCGTCGAGGTGGATGGTTGGTGGCACGATGCCGTTCTTCAGTGCCAGGGCCGTGATGATAAGCTCCACGGCTCCCGTGGCGCCAAGCATGTGGCCGTGCATCGACTTGGTACTGCTGATGACGGCGCGGCGGGCCTCTTCCTCGCCGAGGGCTTTCTTGATGGCCAGCGTCTCGCCCTTGTCGTTGAGGGGGGTGCCGGTGCCGTGGGCGTTGATGTAGAGGTTCTCTCCGGCCTTGTAGCCAGCCTCTTCCAGCGCCAGGCGCATCGATTCGGCCGCGCCTCGGCCTTCGGGGTGCGGTGCGGTGTAGTGGTGGGCATCGCAGGTGTTGCCATAGCCGCAGACCTCGGCGTAGCACTTGGCACCGCGCTTTTTGGCCAGTTCCTCGCTTTCGAGGACGAGCACGCCGGAACCCTCGCCGAGCACAAAGCCATGGCGGCGTTTGTCGAAGGGCAGCGAGGCGGCCATGGGGTCGTCGCTGGTGGTGAGGGCCTTCATGTTGGCGAAGCCACCGATGGCCATGCCGCAGACGGCAGCTTCGGCACCGCCGGTGATGACGGCGTCGGCGCGGCCTTCGCGGATGAGGCGATAGGCCTCGCCCACCGAGTGGGTACCCGTGGCGCAAGCCGTGACGACCGGCAGGTTGGGTCCCTGGGCATTATAGGTGATGGCCACGTTGCCGCCGGCAATGTTGCCTATCATTTCGGGGATGAAGAGCGGCGAGATGCGTCGCAGGCCGTATTGCATCCGGTTGGCGTGTTCGCGCTCGAAGGTCTGGATGCCGCCGATGCCGCTGCCAATGGCCACACCGAGGCGGCGTGGGTCCACATCCTCGCCCACCTTCAGGCCGCTGTCGGCCATGGCCTGGGCGGCCGCGGCGAGGGCATAGAGGGCGTAGACGTCGTTGTGGCGCACCATCTGCTTGTCGATGCCGTAGGCTTCGGGGTGGAAGTCCTTCACCTCGGCAGCAATCTTCACCGGCAGGTCGGCCGTGTCGAGCTTGGTGATGAAGTCGATGCCGCAGACCCCGTTGACGAGGTTGTTCCACAGCGTCTCAATGTCGTTTCCGATGGGGGTGATGCATCCCACTCCGGTAATGTATACTTTTCTCATATTTATTATAATTGTTTTCTTTTTAATAATGTCTACGAATGATGTCGTTCAGCAAGAGAATCCCTGTTTCCAATCCCTTTAGTATCTCACGATGGCGGTGCCGGTGACGAAGCCCGCTCCGAAAGCACTCATCAGAAGCAGGTCGCCGCGTTTGATGCGTCCTTCGCGCACACCCTCGTCCAGCAGCAGGGGAATGGCAGCCGAGCTGGTGTTGCCGAAGCGTTGTACGTTGGTGGGGAACTTCTCTTCGGGCTGTTTCAGGTTCTCGCGGATGGCTTCGTTGATGCGGAGGTTGGCCTGATGGAGGAGGAAGTAGTCGATGTCGTCGAAGGTCAGACCTGCATCGGCCACCACCTGGCTTATGTCGCGCGAGGCCGAAGTGACGGCCATGCGGAACACTTCGCGACCCTTCATCTCGAGGGCGTGGTGGGTGTCGATGCCCTCGCCGGTCTCGAAAGGTGTGGGTTCCATGGGGTTGCGGTACACGATGACGTCGCGCATGGGGGTCGATGTCATGTGTCGGGCCAGCAGGTTGTCGCCCTGCGTCAACACCACAGCCCCGGCACCGTCGCCGAAGAGTACGGAGCAGTTGCGGTCGGTCCAGTCGCAGAATCGGGTGCATTCCTCGGCGGCTACCAGCAGGATGTTGTGTGCGCGACCCGTGGCGAGAAGGGCGTCGCAGATGTCGAGTCCGTAGACGAAGCCCACGCAGGCCACGTTGATGTCCATCGTGGGGCAGTTGGGGCCTTTGATGCCAAGTCCGCCCTGTATGATGCTCGCCAAGTGGGGGGTCACATAGTAGTTGGACACATTGGAGCAGATGATGTAGTCGATATCGTCGGGGCAGAGGCCAGCGGCTTCAATGGCTCTGGCCGAGGCTTCTGTGGCCAGGTCTTCGAATCTTTCGTCGGTGAGGATATGACGGGTCTTGATTCCGGTTCTTGTGGTGATCCATTCGTCGCTGGTGTCGAGAAACTCTGACAACATGTCGTTGTCGACAGATTTTTTTGGCAGTGCGCTACCAGTTCCTATTATTTTCATACCAATTATATATTGTTTTTCGGGCTGCAAAGAAACGTTAAAATTTCTAAATATAAAAGTTAATTTAAGTAAATTGCACAATATGATGGGTGAAATAGCGTTATTTTGGGTGAAATTTGATTATTTTGGGTAGAATAAATGTTAAATGAATACTGACCAGTCGATAAATTTGCAGGCATTAAGCCGTTTTCTCACCGAAAAGGAGTCTACATTCCTTTTTTTGGTTCTTTCGTTTCTTCTCGCCGTTGTGATGGTGGTCTTTGTCCAGCCTGTCGGTGTACTCGACTTCGTCTCCGGCAGCGGTGCACTGTCGCCCCTGGCCCTGGTGGCTCTGATGACTGTCGGAGGCTACGCCACCGTGGCCCTGAGCCGTATGCTCTTGCTTATTGTTGGCTCGCGTGTGCATCTGCCGTTCCATGCTCTGGCGGTGTGGATGTCGGTGGAGCTGATACTTTGTGTGGCTGTGGCCTCGCTCATGGCGTGGAGCATCGGCGGTGGAGGTGCCGTGAGGCTCGCTCCTTTGGCGGGCGACATTCTGTTGGGCAACATAGCTGTCTTCTTGATGCCCAACGTGATAGCCTTCCAGTGGTTCCGCCTGCGCGAGACGAGGGCCGAACTCGTCTCCCTGCGTCGCAAGCTCACTACCGGGGCGGCCCCTGCAGCCGACCAGAGCATCAATTTCTACGACAAGGGTGGCCGCCTGTCGTTCTCCACGCGCCTGCAGAACGTTCTCTACATAGAGGCGGCGGACAACTACGCCAATATTCACTATGTCAACGGTGACAAGGAGGATACTTTCATTCTTCACAATTCCTTGAAAGACATTGAGAAGGAGTTCTCTGGTATGGGGCTCATGCGTTGCCACCGGGGCTATATGGTCAACGTCTCCAATGTGAAACTCATGCGCAAGGAGAAGGGCGGTTTGGTTCTGGAGCTGGCTGTCGCCGCCAAGACCATCCCGGTCTCAAAGAGCTACTCCTCTGCCGTTACAGCGCATTTCTCTTCCGAGGGGACGCAAGAAATTTCCGCTGTGTAACAACTTTTTTTCGTATATTTGTATTCTCGAAAACTATAAAAGATTGATATGCAATTCAGACTTACCTATCAGGAAATAAGCGATTTGATTGAGCGCAAGGCCGGTCGGAGCCTTCCCCTCATGTATGGCGGACCCCACACCGTGCGCATCAGTTACGATGTCAACGTTCTCTTCAAGTCGACCAGCGTGGGTCTCGACCTCACGGTGGACCACATTGACGATGCGGGCAATATTTTTCTCGCCTACGATGGCGGCATGGGCATCGACTACATGGTAAAGATGGCCCTCTCGCAGGCCAAGAAGCAGCCGGGTGGCGATATGATTGAACTCCTCTCCGACAATCGCATCATGTTGCAGCTGAGCAAGAACGCGCAGGCAGGAACCCTCTTCGACTACGTCACCCTCAAGGACATCAGCTTCGACGAGCAGTTTGCCATCGTCGACTTTGTCCCGAAGCTGTAAGCTACTGGTTGTGGTATTTTTCGTGGTGCAGGATGGTGAAGGCGCGGTAGAGTTGCTCCACGAAGAAGAGCCTCACCATCTGATGGTTGAAGGTCATCTGCGACAGTGAAATCTTATGCGTCGCGGCAGCGTGGACAGCCGGCGAGAAGCCGAAGGCGCCGCCGATGACGAAAGCCAGTGTGTGGGTGCCTGCATTCATCTGTCTTTGAAGATATTCCGAGAACCCCATTGAGGTATATTCCTTGCCGTGTTCGTCGAGCAGCACCACGGTGTCTGCCTTTGCTGTCTGCTTCAGTATCAGTTGTCCTTCCTTCTCCTTCACCTCCTCGGCCGATGCTTTGCCTGTGTTCTTCAGAGCCGGGACGACCACCAGTTCGAAGTCGCAATAGTGGTGCAGGCGGCCCATATATTCGTCGATGCCTGTCTGCAGGTAGGAAATGTCGGTCTTGGAGACCACGATGAGTTTGATGTTCATTGTGTGTTGATTTCGATGAAGATGAAAGGTGCTATCGGCTGGCTTCCCGGCAGGTGGAGCAGACCGTTAAGCATCTTCGCCACCAGACCTTTGAGTCCTGGCCGCAGGCCGTTGTAGAAGCCGTTGCTGAAGGCCACGGCCTCGGTGTGCGGATGCAGGATGCGACGGTACTCACCGAGGTTCAGGATGCGCTCCGTCCAGCTGCCGGTGGCTGGGTCGCAGGTGTTGTAGCGGTCTTGTGGCGCGTTGATGCCACGGGCCACGGCACTCTCTATGTCGGCAAACATAAGTCCGCGTGTGCGCAATGCCCATTCGTCCAGTTCCTTGTCTTCCATGGAGGGGAAGTGTTCTTCGAGGTATTGTCGCCGCTCTGCGCGGAAGCCGGGCATCCCGGCATTGCCCTCCTCATCGGCCATCATGACGCGGTGCAGACGCCTCCTGACCATGGGGTTGGAAGGTACCGACCCGGTGGTGAACACCATGGATATCTGCGGGTTGAGGGTGAAAAGGTCGTCGAAGAAGGGTTCCAGGCGGTAGATGTGTTCAATGACGTCCATGCCCGCCAGTGCGTCGGCTGTCACGCCCTGCTCGGCGCACCACGAAAGCAGTGTACGGCTATCGCCGCAGAGAACGGCGTCGGGACCGCAGCCCAGCCGCGCGGCAAGTGCCTTGACGGTGGTGCAGGAGAGCGGGTTGAAGTCCACATAGACCACCCTGCCTATACCGAACCGTTTGGCTGTCAGGCTCATGAGGCCGTGCCCGCCGCCATAGTCCACCAGCGTTGTTTCCGCTGAGGAACGCCCTGTTGCCGAGACTATGCGCTGCAGGGTGTGGCGGTAGATGTCCAGGTAGTAGTCCAACGACGGTATCAGTTGCTGTAGATACCGGCGGTTGTAGTCGCTGATTTCCAACTGCTCCAAGTCGATGGCGCGTATGTCGTCGGCGAAGCTCATGGAGGCTATCTGAAAAAATGTTGCAGAACCTTGGGCTTGAAGAGCGAGACTTCAAAATAGGGGGTCTGGCAGGTGCCGAAGGAGCGGTAGAAGCGTTCCAATCCGGGTTCTATGCTGCCCTCGAAATCGAAAGCCTGAGTGTGGTGGGAGAGTTCGTTCAGCATCTGCCACATCAGGTATGTCATGGCGTTGGGCGGAGCCTGGCGGCCTATGGCCAGGAGCAGGCTGTAGGCACAGCGGCTGTCGAAAGCCACAAACCAGCCTGCCTGCAGGCCGCCCTCCCTGTCGCGCAGCCCCCAGAGCATGCCTTGCTGCCGCTGGAGGGCTTTTTGTGTGACGTTGAGAAGCAGAGTGTTGGAAATCTGGTCTTTCTCGCCGCGTCGACGGTAGTAGTCGGCGTGGAAAGGAGCGAACTCCTCCGGCGAGAGGTGCCTGTCCACGGAGCAGGAGGCCTCTACCTCGTCCATGTGGCGGCGTCTCACGCGCGATGCCTTGCGAAACAGATCGTCGGGGTTGGCTAACGAAGGGAAGCGGTAGGTGTAGCGCGTGGTCTGGGAGAAACCCTCCCAGCGGAACGGAAGCCAGTTGGTCACCTCTGGGGAGAAATGCTGGATATAGACGCTGACACCGAGGGCTTTGAGCCTTTGTGCGAGGTCGGTGCCCACGCGCATCTCGAAGTTCAGGTCGTGGCTTTCATTGTTGTACCAGGGGCCGGAGAACCGGGTGAGCTGGGGTTGGAGGATGTATCGAAGGCCGAGACGGCTGCCGTGGAGATAGGGCAGGGCACCTTCGATACGGCCCTGCCGCTTGCTCAAAAGCACGTCCCACCGTTTGCCCTCGCACACCGTCTCCATCCACCAATACTGTTGGAACAGAGGGATTTTCGACCCTTCTGCCTCACACAGCTCGCGGTATTGTTCCTTGTCGGTCACTGGACTTTGATGCTGACGCGGTTGTTGAGGGCGCGGCCTTCGTGGGTGCTGTTGTCGCCGATGGGGTCGGTATCGCCCTTGGCAATAATCTCTATGCGCGAGGCGTCGATGCCGCGCAGCAGGAGGGCTTTCTTCACCTCCATGGCGCGTTGGCGCGAGATGCCCGTGATGTAGGCCTCGGTGCCCTGATTGTCGGCGTAGCCGCTGAGGAGCACCCCCTTGCGGTCGTTCAACTTCAGATAGTCGGCCAGCTCGTCGAGCACCGGCGTCCACGATTCGAGGAGTGTGGCGTCGTTGGGGAAAAATCGGATGTCGGGGAAAGTGTGGACGGTGGTGTCGGCGGCGAAGATGGATTTCTTCTTGCTTCCGAGATAGATGAGCACACCCACGTGGATGATGTCGTCGCCGCGCTGCTCGTTGTAGAAATTGGCGCCTTTGAAATAGCGGTAGTCCACCTCGGCCACCTTGTATTCGGTCTTGTTGCGCATGCCTTTCTTTCCCTTCCAGTCCTCGAAGGCGTTGAGGGAGGCCTCGGCCTCCTCGCGGGCTTTCTTGTGGAGCGCTTCGCGCTGGTTGTGGTCGCTGATTTCGGGGTTGATGGCATAGAGGGCGCAGAGCGTCATGCTGGCGCGGCTCACCTTGGTGAGGTAGTTCATGACGGGGCGTATCTCGTCGGGCCAGTTGGGGTTGGGGTCGACAGTGAGCGCGGGGAGGTCGGTGTAGTTCAGAGGACTGTAGTAGATGCTGGCGTCTTTGGTGCTGAAACTGGTGAACTTGTCGAAGGTGGCGTAGTCGGTCTGCCGCACTTTCTGGCGTCCCTCCACAAACATCGAGGGCTGCTTCTTGGTGTTCTTCTTGGTGGCCTTGTTCTGGGCCATGGCGCCGGTGCCGCCCATGGCGAGCAGGCCGGCGAGTATGAGGCTGAAAATCTTCTTCGTCATGTCTTGTTGCTCTTTTATGGTTTGCTCTTTCTTTTCTGCTTGTTTAGTATCTTCCGGACTGCGAAACTTGCAGCTCTCGCGTCATCCGCGCTGCTCGGTGTCGACCACGGAACCGTTTTCGCACACCACCACCCGGGCGGGGTATTTGTCTATCATCATGAAGTCGTGGGTCGAGATGAGCATGGTGGTATGGGTCTGGCTGTTGATGGCGAGGAGGAGCTGCATGATTTCCGCAGAGGTGACGGGGTCGAGGTTGCCCGTGGGTTCGTCGGCGAGGAGGAGCGAGGGGTTGTTGATGAGCGCCCGGGCGATGCCCACGCGCTGCTGCTCGCCCTCGGAGAGGTGCTGCGGCAGGGTGTAGGCCTTGTCGGCGATGCCCACGGCCGTCAGCGTCTTTTCTATCTGGTTGCGTATCTCGTTCTTCTTCTTCCATCCTGTGGCGCGGAGGACGAACTCCAGGTTGGCGAAGACATTGCGGTCGTCGAGCAGGCGGAAACTCTGGAAGACAATGCCTATCTTGCGCCTCAGCTGGGGGATGCGGCGGCGTTTGATGTTGACCACGTCGATGCCACAGACCGTGGCTATGCCGCTGTCGATGGGTCGGTCGGCGTAGAGACTGCGCAGCAGCGAGGTTTTGCCGGCGCCGCTCTTTCCGATGAGGTATACGAACTCCCCTTCCATCAGGTCGAGCGTCACGCTGGAGAGCAACATTCCGCTCTCATGGCTGATTGTCAGGTTCTCCAGATGCACGATGGGCTGTGGGGTTGCTTGCTTGTTTTCGTTCTCCATTTGATGTGCTTTGCCATAGTAACACAAAATGCGGAAAAATATTGCGAGGGGATATAAAAAAAGTGCCGCGAGGCTTTTTTGCCCCTTTTTCCGGCCTGTCTTGACCCTGTTTTTAACGTATCAACTTTTACTGTGGTAGGGGTTGGTAGGAGGATGGTAGGAGGATGGTAAGAACTTGGGAAGAAGATGGTACCTATTATGTGTCTGGAAAACAGTGTTTTGAATGAGAATTATGTCGTGCGCGACATAATTTGCATATTTTTGGATTTAAAATGTTGTATAACTGATTGTTATGTGAATGGGCCCTTTCGGGGCGGAAACGGGCGCGCGAGGGGTGGAAGGAGGGACGGCGGATGAATTTTTGCAGGGGGTGGAATTGTGAGGGGGGAAAAGTTTTTTTGGATATGTCGGCCAAGTTGTGTATTTTTGCATTTTTTTGGAAAGAGGACTTTCCGGACGAGAAACAAAAAAACGTAACAGGAGAGCTGTATGAACATTATTATAGCCGGCGACGGCGAGGTGGGAGTGCACCTGGCGCAGTCGCTTACGGAACTGGAACACAACATCACGGTGGTGGACCCGCACTCGGAGCTGCTGAAGCGGCTGGAGAGCGAGACAGACCTGCTGACGATAGTGGGCGACAGCACATCGCCGCAGGTGTTGCGCGATGCCAATGTGGGCGACTGCGACCTCTTCCTCTCGGTGCTGCACGAGGAGAGCATCAACCTCGTCACCTGCATTCTGGCGAAGAAGATGAAGGCGAAGAAGACCGTGGCGCGTATCACCAACGCCGAGCTTTTGGAACCCCGCCACAGGGAGATGTTCCGCGAGCTGGGTGTGGACGAGATGGTGTGCCCGGAGCGCATCGCTGCCAAGGAAATCACCAATCTGCTGAACAACACTGTGGCCACGGAGTTTTTCGACTTCAGCGGCGGGCTGCTGACGATGTATGTGCTGCGCCTCGACGACGACAGCCCCGTGGTGGGACACAGCGTCAAGGAACTCACCCAGCTGCACCCCGACCTGCAGGTGCGCGTGGCGGCGTTGCTGCGACGCGGCGAGACGATTATCCCCCACAGCGACACCGACTTCCGCGGCGGCGACCTGGCCTACATCATCGGCCGTGCCAACCAGGTGGAGAACATCAACCGCGTGGTGGGAAAGGAGGCTGTGAACATCGGGCGCGCGATGATTGCCGGAGGCGGGCGCATAGGTCGCTACGCTGCCATGACACTGGAGGACAAGATGCGCATCACCCTCATCGAGGAGGACCGCCGCCGGGCCGAAGAGCTGAGTGCACAGCTGGAGAAGACGTTGGTGATCCACGGCGATGCCACGGACATCGCGCTCCTGAAGGAGGAGGGCCTGCAGGCGGCCGATGCCTTCATCGGTGTGACGGATTCCAGCGAGACCAATGTCCTCACCTGTCTCCACGCCAAGCGCCTGGGTGTCAAGCGTACCATCGCGCTGGTGGAGAACACGGGGTTCATCGACATCTCGCAGGACATCGGCATCGACACCATCGTCAACAAGAAGCTCATCACGGCGAGCTATATAGCGCGTTTCATCGTGAAGGGGGCGGCGGTGAGTTCGAAGTGGCTCAGCGGCACCAACGCGGAGGTGATCGAACTCATTGTGGGCAAGTGGTCGTCGGCCACACGCAAGCCCATCGGCGAACTCGACATACCGCAGGGAGCCACGGTGGGCGGTGTCATTCGCGGCCGCGAGACGCTGCTGCCCAGCCGCGAGCTGCAGCTGCAGCAGGGCGACAAGGTGGTGGTTTTTGCCCTGCCCAAGGTGATGACGCGGATGGCACGGCTGTTTGAATGATTGTTTGCAGTCAAAAGGAGAAATTTTTTTTATAGTCAAGGCATTTTTCTCTAAATAAGGAATTTTTGTTATCAGACAGTTGAATTATAGGTTGGTGGCCCGGATTGCCGGGGTGTTGCTGCTGGTGATGGCGGTGGCGCTGACGGCGCCGCTGGCGGTGTCGCTGCACTGTGGCGACGGGGCGCAGTATGGCCTCGCCCTGTCGGCGGTGGTGATGCTCGCCGGAGGGCTGCTCCTGCGCAACATCGTGGGACGCGGCGCGGAATACGCGATGGAGGCCCGCGAGAGTTTCTGGATCACGGCGGTGGCGTGGATAGCGGTGCCGCTGTGCGGATCGGTGCCCTACCTCTTCACGGGGGTGCTCTCGACCTTCACCGATGCGGCCTTCGAGTCGTTTTCGGGGTTCACCACTACGGGTTCGTCGGTGGTGGCGCGGCCGGAGGAAATTCCCCGGGGGGTGCTGCTGTGGCGCGCCATCACGCAGTGGATGGGCGGCTTGGGTCTGATACTCTTTGTCGTGGCATTGCTGAAACGCCTCAACCGCGGCTCGCTGCAGCTTTATGCCGCCGAGTTCAGCGGCACACAGCAGCGCAAGCTTCACCCTCATATCTCCAAGAGCGTCAGCCGCATGTGGCGCATCTACACGCTCATCACCGTTGTGCTCGTCGTCCTGCTGGCGGCCGCAGGCAACGGGTGGCTCGATGCCGTGTGTCTGGCGTTGAGCACGGTGTCCACGGGCGGCTTCATGACGGCACAGTACGGCCTCAGCGGCTACAGCGACCTCACGCTGGCTATCCTGACGGTCTTCATGTTCCTCAGCGGCGTCAACGTGGCGCTGCTCTACAACCTCTTCACTCTGCGCTGGCGACGCTTGCGCGTCAACCATGAGTTCGCCCTCTATACGGGGCTGTTCCTCTTTGCGGCGGCGAGTTGCGCGGTGGCTTTTGCCGCCTCCGGCAACGGGGTGGGGGAGTCGGTGCGCTACTCGCTGTTCCACATCGCGTCGACGCTGAGCACCTGCGGATTCTACACCGACGGGCCTTCGCACTGGCCGCTGTGGACGTCGGCGGTGACGTTCCTGCTGATGCTCTGCGGCGCTTCGGCGGGGAGCACGGGCGGCGGCATCAAGCTGCGCCGCCTCATGACGCTGTCTATCTATCTGCGCAACTACCTGACGCGTATGGTGCATCCACACGTGGTCTTCTCGGTGAAAATCGACCACAAGGTGGTGGCAGGCGACTACGTGAACAAGATTTTCGGCTTCGTGTTTCTCTATATCTGTTTCATCATCGGCGGGGCTTTCATGTTGACTTTCAGCGGTCAGGGTATCGCCGACGCGTTCTGCTACGCTGCGGCCAATATCTCCAACCTCGGTCCGTCGCCGCTCATCAACAGTCTGGGTGCCAACCTCGACTACGCCATGCTGCCGTCGTTGGCCAAGTGGACGCTCATGGCCCTCATGCTTGCCGGTCGGCTGGAGATTTTCGCCCTGCTGGCCATTGTTTCACCGTCATATTGGAGGAGTAGAAGATGAGGCGGCGGATGGAATGGAAGGTGTTGCTTCGGTCGATGGGAATCGTGCTGATGGCCGAAGGTGTGCTGATGGCGCTGTGTATGGTGCCGGCGTGGCATTTCGCCGATGGGACGCTGGGCGCAGTGGGCATCTGTTCGGCTTTCACGCTGGCGGTGGGGGCCCTGCTGTGGTTGCTCTGCAGGCGCCACACTGTGGCCGAAGACCGCCGCATGAGCTACCTGACAGTGGTGGCGATGTGGGTGGTGCTGCCGCTTTTCGCCACGCTGCCGTTCCTGGCCACCGGGGCGACCGGCAGTTTCACGGTGGCGTGGTTCGAGGCCATGTCGGGAGTGACGTCGACAGGGGCCACGGTTTTCGCCGACGTGGCGGCGCTGCCGTCGTCGGTGCTGCTATGGCGCTCGATGACGCAGTGGTTCGGGGGCTTCGGGGTGGTGCTGCTGGTGCTGGCACTGTCGCCACGCTTGGGTATCAACAAGTATGCTCTCTACACTGCCGAGACCTCCGGCGCCGACAACAGCGGTCGCAGGGCGGTGCGCACCACCGTCACGGTGAGGCGTACGCTGGGTGTCTATCTCGCGCTGACGGCGGCTTTCATCGTGGCCTTGTGGGTGAGTGGGATGCAGATGTGGGATGCTGTGAACCTGACGTTTACCAACATCTCCTCTGGTGGTTTTTCGGTGAACAGCGACAGCATTGCCTCGCTGACACCCCTTCAGCAGTATATCCTGACGGGTGCCATGCTGCTGAGCGGCGTCAACTTCTCGCTGCTCTATCTGCTCTTCACCCTGCGATGGAGGCAGATTGGCCACAAGGTCGACCAGCTGAGGTTCTATTTGGTGCTCTGCCTGCTGGCGGTGGCTTTTGTGGTGGGAGTGTTGCATTGGCAAGGGGGCTACGGCTGGGAGGAGGCGCTGCGGCTGGGGACTGTGCAGACCGTCAGCGCGTTGACGACGACGGGCAGCGTGGCGGCAGACACGACGCAATGGTGGACACCGGCGGTGTTCCTGCTGCTGATGCTCTCCGTGTGCGGCGGCATGGCGGGTTCGACGAGCGGCGGCATGAAGGTGATGCGTGTGCTCATCCTGCTGCGCAACGCCCGCAGCATCATGCGCAACCGTCTGCATCCGAGGGTGGTGAATCCCGT
Source organism: Bacteroidales bacterium (assembly GCA_017480525.1). Classification (GTDB taxonomy): domain Bacteria; phylum Bacteroidota; class Bacteroidia; order Bacteroidales; family P3; genus Colimorpha. The sequence continues at coordinate 22,597 of JAFVAM010000020.1, forward strand.
GCGCCTCAACGGTAGCCCTGTCTCTAACCATATCACCAACAATGTCATGGTCATCTTCATGGTCTATGGTTTCACGCTGATGGCGGGTGTGATGGTGCTGATGCTTTGCGGCATCGATGCAACGGAGAGCATCGGCGCCACGGTGGGGTGCCTGACGGGCTATGGTCCTGGCCTCGGTGCTTCTGGCGGCTTCGGAAGCTATGCGGCGTTCACGCCTGCGGCCATGTGGTTTTGCTCGTTCCTGATGCTGCTGGGTCGTCTGGAGTGCATGACGGTGCTGGTTCTGTTCCTGCCGGGGTTCTGGCGCAGGTAGCCGCCCCATTGATTGGCCGGCGGCCTTGTTCTGGTGCATTAGTCACCGTTTGCAAAAAAAGAGGGACACCCCCATCTGGGAATGCCCTCTTTTGTTTGCAGGGTTGTGAGGAGACCTACTCGGCGCGGAAAGCGGGGAGGTCGGCCTCTGTGAAGTGCATGACGTAGTAGGCTTTGGCGCAGACGTTTTCTTCGGCCATGCGGACAAAGACGTTGGCGCTGTCGGAGAAGCGGGCCTTGAGGTCGCCCTCGGCGCGGGTAGCGTCGTCGATGATGAGGAGCGACATGAGGATTTCGGCGGTCATGTCGTAGAGGCGACGGCCGAGGAAGTCGTGCAGTTCCTGGTTGTTGGCATCGTTGACATACTTGACAGCCTGCTCGTAGAGGTCCACCATCTTGGCCACACGCTCCTGCAGGGGGCGCATCTCGGCGCTGACCTCGCGTTGCAGCATCTCGCGCATGACGGAGAGGTAGGTGCCGTTGGTGATGTAGCGGATGGCGGCGACGACCTGGAGCTGGGTGGTGCCCTCGTAGATGGAGAAGATGCGGGCGTCGCGGTAGAGGCGCTGGCTCTTGTATTCCATGATGAAGCCGGAGCCGCCGTGGATGGAGATGGCATCGTAGGCGTTCTGGCTGGCATACTCGGAGTTCATGCCCTTGGCGATGGGGGTGAAGGCATCGGCCAGACGGCTGTATTTCTTCATCTCGTTGCGCTCTTCGGGGGTGAGTTTGCGGTCGCGGGCGATGTCCTCGAGGCATTTGTAGAGGTCCACGTAGCGGGCGGTCTGGTAGAGCATGGAGCGGCCTGCGTCGAGCTTGGCCTTCATGCGGGCGAGCATGTCGTAGACGGCGGGGAACTGGATAATTTTCTGGCCGAACTGGGCGCGTTCGCGGGCGTAGGCGAGGCCTTCGTTGTAGGCTTCCTGGCTGAGTCCCACGCTCTGGGCGGCGATGCCGAGGCGTGCGCCGTTCATGAGGGCCATGACGTATTTGATGAGACCCAGCTTGCGGTCGCCGCAAAGCTCGGCTTTGGCGTTTTTGTAGGTGAGTTCGCAGGTGGGGCTGCCGTGGATGCCGAGTTTGTGCTCGATGTGGCGCACGTCGACGCCGCCGTTGCGCTTGTCGTAGATGAACATCGAGAGGCCGCGACCGTCCTTGGTGCCCTCCTCGCTGCGGGCGAGGACGAGGTGGATGTCGGAGTCGCCGTTGGTGATGAAGCGCTTCACGCCGTTGAGGCGCCAGCACTGCTCCTTCTCGTCGTAGGTGGCTTTGAGCATGACGCGCTGGAGGTCGCTGCCGGCGTCGGGTTCGGTGAGGTCCATGGACATGGTCTCGCCGGCACAGATGCGGGGAATGTATTTCTGACGCTGCTCCTCGGAGCCGAACTCGTAGAGGGTGTCGATGCAGCTCTGGAGGCTCCAGATGTTCTGGAAGCCGGCCTCGGCGGCGGCGACGACCTCGCTCATCATGGAGAAGACGGCGTTGGGGAGGTTCAGTCCGCCATAGCGGCGGGGCATGGAGACGCCGTAGAGGCCGGCGAGGCGCGTCTGCTGCAGGTTCTCCACGGTCTTGGAGGCATAGACCATGCGGTTGTTCTCCAGGTGCGGGCCTTCGAGGTCGACGCTCTCGGCGTTGACGGCGAGGGTGTTGGCGGCCACATCGCCTGTGATGTCGAGTACGCGGCGGTAGTTCTCGATGGCGTCCTCGTAGTCCACGGGGGCGTAGTCGATGCCCTTGGCGGCGTCCTCAAAACCTTTTTCTCTCAGCTCCACCACGCGGCGCATCTCGGGATGCGAAAGGTGGAATTCCATCTCAGGATGGTCGGTATAATAATTTGCCATGGTTTACTTGCTGTTTTGACGGTAATACTTGATCATTTTGGGGACGACCTCCTCGACGGTGCCGGTGATGACGTAGTCGGCGATTTTGTTGATGGGTGCGTCGGGGTCGGAGTTGATGGAGATGATGATGCCGCTGTCCTGCATGCCGGCGATGTGCTGGATTTGGCCGCTGATGCCGCAGGCGATGTAGACCTTGGGATGCACGGTGATGCCGGTCTGGCCGATCTGGCGGTCGTTGTCTATCCAACCGGCGTCGACGGCGGCGCGGCTGCCGCCCACTTCGCCGTGGAGCACCTTGGCGAGTTCGAAGAGCTTGTCAAAGCCCTCCTTGCTGCCCACGCCGTAGCCTCCGGAGACGACGATGGGGGCACCCTTGAGGTTGTGCTTGGCAGCCTCGACATGGTGGTCGAGCACCTTGACGACGAAGGCTTCGGGTGCGACGTATCTGCACACTTCGGGATAGACTACCTCCTTGCGGCAGGCGCCGTCGTAGAGGGCTTTCTGCATGACGCCGCTGCGGACGGTGGCCATCTGGGGACGATGGTCGGGGTTGACGATAGTGGCCACGATGTTGCCGCCGAAAGCGGGGCGAATCTGATAGAGGAGGTTGTCGTAGGTCTTGCCGCTCTTCTTGTCCTCATAGGGGCCGATTTCGAGCTGTGTGCAGTCGGCGGTGAGGCCGCTGGTGAGGCTGGAGGAGACGCGCGGGCCGAGGTCGCGGCCGATGACGGTGGCTCCCATGAGGCAAATCTGCGGCTGCTCCTCGCGGAAGAGGTTGACCACGATGTCGGTGTGCGGGGCGGAGGTGTAGGGGAAGAGGTCGGGGGCGTCGAAGACAAAGAGTTTGTCGACGCCGTAGGGGAGGATCTGTTCCTCGACCATGCCCTTGATGCCGGTGCCGATGACGACGGCGTGGAGTTCCACTCCCAGTTCATTGGCAAGCTTGCGGCCCTTGGTGAGCAGCTCCTGGCTCACTTCGCGCACCTCGGTGTTTTCTATCTCTATATATACGAATACATTGTTCATGTCTTAACCGATGATTTTGTCGTTCAACAATTCCTTGATGAGGCCTTCAATGTCGGCGTCGGCGGCCGTGAGTGTCTTGCTCTCCTTGGCCTGGAAGGCGATGCTCTGCACCTCCTTGACCTTGGTGGGCGAGCCGCTCATGCCGCATTGTGCGGGGTCGCCGTCGACGTCGGCCACGCTCCACTGGTTGAGCACCAGCTCGGGGCGCTGTTCACGCAGGGTTTTGCGAGGGTCGTCGTCGGACACCTCGAGGGGGCAGGCGGCGTGTTTGTACTTCATGACGAGTTTGGCGTTCTGTGGGCGGCACTCGGCGGCGCTGCCATTGACGGTGACGACGAGGGGCAGGGGGGCTTCGACGGTCTCGACGCCGCCGTCGATGAGGCGGCGGATGGTGGCTTTGCCGTTCTCGACTTTGAGGATTTCTTCGGCGTAGGTCACCTGGTTGAGGCCGAGTTTCTGCGCCACCTGGGGACCTACCTGTGCGGTGTCGCCGTCGATGGCCTGACGGCCGCCGATGACGAGGTCGACGTTGCCGATTTTCTTGATGGCGGTGGCGAGGGCGTAGGAGGTGGCCAGCGTGTCGGCACCGGCGAAGAGACGGTCGGTGAGCAGCCAGCCGGTGTCGGCGCCGCGGTAGAGGCCTTCGCGGATGATTTCGCCGGCACGGGGGGGACCCATGGTGAGCAGACCCACCTCGACATCGGGCATCTGCTCCTTCAGGCGCAAGGCCTGCTCGAGGGCGTTCAAATCTTCGGGGTTGAAAATGGCGGGCAGCGCGGCACGGTTCACGGTGCCTTCCGCCGTCATGGCATCCTTGCCAACGTTCCTTGTGTCAGGGACTTGTTTTGCAAGTACAACAATCTTCAAGCTCATATTTTAACAAATTTTAAAGTGCAAAGATACAAACTTTTTCCGAAACGGGGGCAAAAAAAGTGTCGTCGGTGCTGCTTTTTAACATTTTGGCGGCGATGGCGATGGTGATTTTTTTGCGTCGGCGCGGAGCGTTCCTACTCCGGCAGGTCGGCCAACCCTGTGGTCGGTCTGATGCAGGGGCGGTTTTTTTTGTGTTTTTTTTATTCCGTTGAATTTCTGTATTTTTACAGAGAACCTTATCTTTTTTGCATCGGTATTGAAAAAAATGTGTATTTTTGCAACCGCAAACCGACGAGAGCGATGTCGGTTGAGTGCAAAGAAAAGCATTCGTACAGATTCGTCATAGAAATTTGCCCAAATTCCTATAAACCAAAAGAATCGTTGATACTGATGCCTTTTGCTTGTACGCGTATGTTATGCCTTTTTTCGGAAGGGTTATGGCATATAGCAAGCATGGATAAGGTTCACAACAGTTTTCTTTTTGGTAGGTCGGGCAAAACCTCTATGACAGGAAACTGGCGACATTGACTCCATGCTTTTTTATTTACCGTCGCCCCGGGAGCCAGAGCGACACAGCAAAAGGCAAAAAAATGAATGTAGAAGAACATCGAAAGAGAGAAAACAAGCGCAGGCGGCTAATTCCGACACTTTTAATCGGGATGTATGTGATAGGCAGCCTTACGGGCTGTGGATGGACACACATTGATGATGCTCACATCAAGGAATTCCATACGGCATACAATATGCAGAACGTAGATATTCTTGAGACCGAGCATGTGGCATTATACGTGGACTATTCTACGTGCGTTGCAAATGCAATGACTGATGGCTCCGTTTTCTTTAACGATATGGTATCGGTTCTCACCAGCGAAAAGATTGCAGACTACTATTCAATAAAAGGAAACTCTATTACAAAAGAGAACGGTGATAAGTATAGTTTGCTGAAATCGGTGCCAAAAGAAAAGATAAACTATGCCGATATAAAAACAGCTGCAGAAATAATCGCCAACGGGAATAAGGAAGGTATTCTGCTGACCGATGGAGAATACTTCCAAAAGAGCATTGCAAAGGGCAACGTAACCAATCCGTGGATGGAGAAGGCTATAAAGAAGTGGCTCTCTCGTGGGCATGAGATATATGTGTTCGCCGAGCCTTATAATGAGAACCATAATAGCAGGCTATACGAGAAGAAGAGATACTATTTCATATTTACAGACACGAGGTATAATGGCAATATCTATGATTTTGCTGTCAAATCAGGAGCGTTGAAGAACAATAATGTGTCCCAGTATCATCTTACGGCAGATAACATAGTTCTGTTGACATCTGGGGACAATAATTCTTCTATTCCGAACGAAAATTTTGGGTGTAAACCGACTTGTGGCAATGGGGCGTTTGAGGTGCAGGATTGGCGAGGTTTGTCATGGAAAAATATCTTCCAATATATTGCTAATGCAACAGATGACGATGGTAACGAGTTGCCCAACGGAGAGCCACTTATAGAAGGCTTGACCATAGACAGGAATTCTGGAGGAAGTTGCTTCCGCATCAATGATATGGAAATACGTGTAAGCAACATTACAGAAGAGTATATGAATTTCTGTATGGAAATTGAAAGTGGCAAGAAGCCTAATCAAATTGCCATAGATAATCCATTGCAGGTAGATGAGGCGGAGCATCTATTTAAACTCGACAAGAAAGAGTTTAAGGCACATGGCAACCTAAATCTTTATATTGACGATAAGAACATGTTCGACCCATCAACACTGTATACTAACGGTGACAACCTATTGAGAATAGAGTACATCATAACTGACTATCAGAATAACTTCACGCACAAAGCAGAAGCGGAAGAAATGTTTACATTCCCCTCAATTGATGTACCAGGGCAGGACAACGTCTCGCTGGTGTATAGCATACGGAATGCATTAGCTGACGCAAATATCAGTGGAAAAATGAAAGATCGCGTGGTGTACACCATCTATGTAATAACGAGTAAAAATAACCTTTAAAAAGTAAAAGTATGAATAACATTAACACTCCTCTACAATTAGAGACCTTACAGGGACAAACGTATGTGTTTGCGGTAATAGTTATGGCTGTGGCATTTGTCATATCTGTTCTTGTGGCACAAATGATAGCCTATCAGCCACGTAACGACCGCTCGTATATCCTCAGACGGTTATGGTCGATAATCATTTGTGTGATATCTGCTTTGGGCTTCTGGCTATACAATCAATTGGTGGTAATGAACACTATCACGAAGTTGCCATTGCAAGACAAATTTGCCACCACCAATCTCATTTGTTTGGGGATAATTGTTGTAGGCTATGCATTATTAGGTCTAATAGTGGCATTGGTATGGCGCAAATCGAAATTTGCCACAATATTTTTTAAATCGGCTAACAAGAAAAACTAAAACACTATGGAATATTTTGTACTTGGAATAGGTGGGACTGGGATGCGTTGCATCGAGTCGTTTATCCATCTCTGTGCTATGGGTATGCTCGACGATACAACGGTGCATCTCTTGGCTCTTGATACCGACAAAAACAATGGCAACTTTGCACGGCTGAAAGAAGTGAAAGATGCCTATCTGAATGTAAAGTCGCTCGACCCGACGGCTCGTACAGCTGGAAAAGATAGTTTGTTTACGGCTAATATAAAGTACTATGAGTTCAGTCCAAACTACGAGCAGAAGAGTACCTTTAAGGATGTGTTCGATTATGGAAACACGCAGTTTCAGGATCGCAAGAAAAGCGACTTGGCCGATTTGGTATTCTCCAAAGATGTAGAAGAATTCAATCTACGCCATGGCTACAGGGCTCAGACCCACTTAGGGTCGATGATGATGTATCAGGCTATCATCGAAGCAGCGCAGAGCCAACGGGCTAATGATTTGAAGCGTTTCCTGCAAAACCTTATCACTGCTTCAAACAATGGCAAGCCGAGAGTGTTTATACTGGGGTCGGTGTTTGGTGGCACAGGGGCTTCGTCGATCCCCATTATTCCACAGGCCATAGCCACGGCGGCAGGTATTATCTCGAATGGTTCAGCCGATGTGATGGGGAATGCCTATTTCGGATCTACACTACTTACTGCTTACTTTAAATTCAACTTACCCTCGGCTGCTGAAAGAGCAGAACAGAAAATAATAGCCACATCTGATAAGTTCGCCCTCAATTCGCAGGTGGCTATGATGTACTATCAGGACGATGCATCAGTACAGCAGATATATCAGAAGTTCTACATGATAGGTACGCCCAGCATAGAGTGGGACCCAATGCCACAAAAGACTGATGCTGGGGCAAAGACTATTAC
>JAFVAM010000021.1 GCA_017480525.1 Bacteroidales bacterium
ACGCTGACGATAGTGGACATGAACGGCCGCGAGGTCTACAGCACCGGTACGCAGGCCTCCAACCTGCAAATCGACCTCACTGGCCTTGCCCAGGGAGCCTACTTCGTGCGCATAGCCACGGAGCAGACCACCGCCATCCGCAAACTCATCGTGAGATAGACCCGACAACGGGACGTGCAGTCCCGCCGCCCATAAGTCCGACGGACTGAATGGACACAGGCAGGGGAGGAGGCCAGCGGCCTCCTCCCCTGCCAACATAAACGGGCAAACCGCAACCCCGGAGGGGCGACAGGAGAAAATCCTCCCGTCACCCCTCCTCCTTTTTTTGCGTCTACGCAAGCAAGATGTTGGCGTATCATTTTCCCTCCACGCTTTCTCGGACGGAGCTCAAGTCACAGGCAGTTGCACCAGTTCGTTGCATCGCCCCACAGTGGATGGGAGGACTTTTTCTCGATGAGGGTGGATTTTTTTTTGTCACAATGAAAAAAAATGTATATTTGCACCATTCCCCAATTATTTATAATTTGGGGTAATGTTTTTTAAACCAATATATTAAGTTATAATAACACTATGGCAAAGGAAGTTAAATTCAGTTTGGTGTATCGCGATATGTGGCAGTCGAGCGGTAAATACCAGCCCCGTGTCGACCAGTTGGAACGCATTGCTCCAGTGATTGTCGATATGGGATGCTTCGACCGCATCGAGACCAACGGCGGTGCCTTCGAGCAGGTGAACCTGATGTACGGAGAAAACCCCAACAAGGCTGTCCGTGCCTGGACGAAGGCCTTCAACAAGGCCGGTATCCAGACCCACATGCTGGAGCGCGCGTTGAACGGCCTGCGCATGTATGGTGTGCCAAAGGATGTGCGTCGGTTGATGCCGCAGGTGAAGAAAGCACAGGGCGTGGACATCATGCGCTCGTTCTGTGGACTGAACGACCCGCGCAACCTGGAACTCAGTGTCAAATACGCCAAGGAGGCCGGCATGATCAGTCAGGCCGCCTTGAGTATCACTCACTCGCCTGTACACACGGTAGAATACTACATGGGCATTGTAGACAAGCTTGTGGAGTTCGGCGCCGACGAAATTTGCCTTAAAGACATGGCTGGTGTGGGACGTCCCGCCACGCTGGGTAAGCTGGTGCATGAAATCAAGACCAAATACCCCCACATCGTGGTGCAATACCACGGCCACACGGGTCCCGGCCTCTCTATGGCCTCGACGCTCATGGTGGCCCAGGCGGGCGCCGACGTCATCGACTGTGCCATGGAACCCCTGTCGTGGGGCATGGTGCACCCCGATGTCATCAGTGTGCAGGCCATGCTCAAAGATGCCGGCTTTCTGGTGAAGGACATCAATATGGACGCCTATATGGCCGCCCGCAAGCTGACTCAGGAGTTCATCGATGACTTCCTTGGCCTTTATATCAACCCCGGCAACCGTGTAAGCACTTCGCTGCTGGTGGGTTGTGGCCTGCCGGGTGGCATGATGGGGTCGATGATGAGCGACCTGCGCGGTGTGCACGGCGCCATCAACATGGCCCTGAAGAAGAACGGCAAGCCTGAAGTGGGCTTCGAGGAGTTGACGGTGCAACTCTTCCAGGAGGTGGAACACATCTGGCCTATGCTGGGCTACCCCCCGCTGGTGACCCCCTTCAGCCAGTATACGAAAAACATCGCTGTGATGAACCTCTTGGCTATGGCGCAGGGCAAACCTCTTTTCAGCCAGATTGACAAGGACTCGTGGAGCATGATTCTGGGCCGTGCGGGCAAGTTGCCTGGACCGTTGGCGCCGGAGATTGTGGAGCTGGCCAAGAACCAGGGTATGGAGTTCTACGATGGTGTGCCGCAGGATGCCTATCCCGATGCCCTTCCGGAGTACATCAAGGAGATGGAGCAGAACGGATGGGAGCGCGGCGAGGACGACGAGGAACTCTTTGAACTGGCCATGCACGACCGCCAATACCGCGATTACAAGAGCGGCGTTGCCAAGGAACGTTTCAACAAAGAGGTGGCGCAGCTACGTGCCGAGAAGAACGCCCCGGCTCCCGCAGCCACTGCCGAGAGCCTATCCCTCAACTATATCACCCCTAAACATCCCTGTGCCACGCCCATCGTGGCCACTGCCACGGGCCGTCTGCTGTGGGAGGTGAATTTCGACGACCAGTCCACACCCCCCTCCCCCGGCACCGCCATCAAAGAGGGCTCCGTCATGGCTCACATCGAAGCCTCCTACGCCCTGATGCCCGTGGTGGCGCTCAAGGGTGGCAAAGTGGTGGACACCTGTGCAAAACAGGGTCGGATGGTGAAGAAGGGCGACGTCATCGGTTGGGTGGAATAGTGTCACGTACCGGATCTTGGAAACGGGAAAAAGAAAATTAATTTGGCTATATCAGAAAAAGTGTGTAATTTTGCAGTCCAATTCAGAATAATAAAAACGATTGAGTTATGACAGGTATTTCTATATTCGCACTCATTATTGGCGCCATCTTCGTGAACAATGTCGTACTGGCCCAGTTCCTCGGCATCTGCCCCTTCCTGGGGGTGTCGAAAGACGTGAAAAGTTCGGTGGGCATGGGCGGTGCTGTGCTTTTCGTGATGTTGCTGGCTACCATGGTTACCTACCTTATCATGCAGTATGTGCTGGTGCGTTTTAACCTCGAATATCTGCAGACCATTGCCTACATCCTCGTCATTGCCGCCTTGGTGCAGATGGTGGAGATTGTACTCAAGAAGATTGCCCCGGCCCTATATCAGGCACTGGGAGTGTTCTTGCCGCTGATTACGACCAATTGCGCCGTCCTCGGCGTGGCCATCCTTGTCATCCAGAAACACATGAACTTCCTCGAGAGTGTCATCTATTCGGCCTCTATCGCCGTAGGCTTCACGCTGGCGCTGGTCATCTTTGCCGGCATCCGAGAGCAGCTGGAACTCACCGGCACTCCCAAAGGCATGAAAGGTGTACCCATCGCGCTGGTCAGCGCCGGTATCCTGGCCATGGCTTTCATGGGATTCAACAATCTGGTACCCCTGCCGTGACACGGCGGGCGGCTGTCGGCAACGAAAATATGGCCTCGCTGTCCATACACAGCGGGGCCATATTTTTGCTTCCTCTTGCAGGCTGGACGATGTTTTTTTGCTGTGACGATGTAGTGAAAACAGCGAAAACGGTATCGTGTAACAGTCTGAAAAATAGCATGATTTGCTTATTTTATGAATTATTAGCACTTTATTTTTTTAACATATCGAAAATTAGTAGTACTTTTGCACCTCGAAATTTGAAAAAAAACGGATAAAAAGTTAATAAACATAATAATAAACCATCTAAAACTTAGAAATGATGAAGAAAGTATTTTTTGCACTTGCAGTTGCCGGTATGTTTGGTTTCGCCGCTTGTGGAAACAGCAACAACGCCGAGACCGCTGACAGCATGGCTGAGGCCGTTGTCGAGAACGTCGCCTCCGAGGCCGAGACCGCTTGCGATCAGGCTGTTGAAGAGAGCAGCGACCTTCTGGAAGAAGTTGTCAACGATGTCGTCAGCGATGTGACTGCCGAATAAGTTGTACACGTACAAAAGAAAACGGGGATGCTTCGGCATTCCCGTTTTCTTTTGTATCTGTGTATCTGAATCAAGGGGTCAGTCGCGATAGCCGATAACACGGCGCACCTCGGCCAGGGTCCGTACCGCGCTCTCGTGGGCTTTCTCCTTACCGTGGTCGATGATGCGGCGGAGGGTCTTGTCGTCGGCACCAATCTCGAGGATGCGCTGACGCAGAGGTTCCACGAAAGCCACCATGTCCTCGGCCAGTTGTTTTTTGAGGTCGCCGTAGCGAATCTGGCAGCGGTTGTAGAGGTCGTCGAAATATTCCACTGTTTCGGGTGTGGAAACGGCGCGGAGGAGGGCGAAGAGGTTTTCGATTTCTTCAGGCTTCTGCTGGTTCATCTCCGTGGGGCCGCTGTCACTCTTTGCTTTCATGATTTTCTTTCGGATGACCGTGGGTTCGTCGGTGAGGAAGATGGTACTGGCCTCGCCCTCGCTCTTGCCCATTTTGCCGCTGCCGTTGAGGGCGGGAATTTTCACCAGTGTCCCGTTGGAACCCATAGCCTGCGGCAGTGGGAAGACCTCGCTCTTGTACATGTTGTTGAAGCGCTGTGCAAAGGTGCGGGTCATCTCCAGATGCTGCTCCTGGTCCTTCCCCACGGGCACCTTGGTGGCCTTGTGGATGAGGATGTCGGCGGCCATGAGGGTAGGATAGGTCAGCAGGCCTGCGTTGACGTTGTTGGGGTTCTGGCGCACTTTGTCCTTGAAACTGGTAACGCGCTCCAGTTCGCCGAGGTAAGCGTTCATGTTGAAGAAGAGGTAGAGCTCTACGGTCTCCGGCAGGTCGCTCTGGAAATAGATGGTGGCCTTCTCCGGGTCGAGGCCCGAGGCGAGGTACTGCACGAGGATGGCGCGGGCATCGTTGTAGATACTGCCCGGCGTGGGGTGCGTGGTGAGCGAATGGTAGTCGGCGATGAAGAAATAGCAGTCGTACTCGTCCTGCATCCTGACGAAATTCTTCAGCGCTCCGAAATAATTGCCGAGGTGGAGGTTCCCCGTGGGTCGTATACCGCTGCAAACTATATCTTTACTCATATTCCATACTGTTTTTAACCACTGCAAAGTTACGTAAAATAATTCATTCGCACACCGACACATCGAAGAAATGAGACAAAAAACTTTTTTCGCGCACTCCCGTCATCCAGCCAACAGGTTGACGGGCTACCGTGTGCGTTGCCTTCGGCATTGTCTGCGACGCGTGCGTAACAATAAGAGTGTACACGTCGATATATTCTGAAACATGTCGGCAAAACCAAGTCGCAGGGCCGTTGGTGTGTCTGCTGGAGGGCAGGCCTCACACCTTTGCGCGGCGGACGGTGAGGGAGACGGCGAGGGTGCTGATGGCCATGACGAGAAGGAAGGTGGTGAGGAAGTCGATGCCGTGCATGGACACCGGGAAGGCACTGACGACGAAGTTGCCGTCGCCCATGCGCACGATGCCGAACTGCTGCTGCAGCCAGCACACCACGAAACCCAGCACCAGCCCTGCCACAACCGCCGTGGCGCAGATGAGCAGCCCTTCGGCGAAGAAAGCGCGGCGGATGCGGCGGCGCTCCATGCCCATGGAACGCAGGATGAAGATGTCGGCGCGCTTGTTGATGACCAGCAGCGAGAGCGATGCCACGAGGCTCAGTGTGGAAATGAGCACGATGAGCGACAGGATGAGGTATATGCCCAGCCGCTCGGTGCGGTAGATTTTATAGTAGAGCGGCTGCTGGTCGGCGCGGTCCTTGATGCGCAGGGGCTGCGTGGACGAGCGGCCCAGCAGCTCGGTCACATCCTTTTTCACTCTGCCGATGTCGGCTCCGTCGCGGAGCTTCAGCGCCATCGACGTACACTCGTCGGGAGCGTAGCCCATCAGCCTCTGCACGAAGGCGAGGTTGGTGATGACATACTGGCGGTCGAGGTCCTGCTGGATGAAGAAATAGCCCACGGGGTAGGCATAGCCGATGTTGAAAGCCTGGTCCATGGTGAAGCCCATGGAGGTGGTGCCGCGTTTGGGGATATGTACCGCCGCGGGGAATGTCGACGGCAGGCGCACCCCCAGCTCGTGGAAAATCTGTCCACCCATGACCAGTGCCGCCGCCTGTGGGTCGGAGTTGTAGGCAAGGCGGTATTCGCCCATGGCTATCATGGTGTCGATGCCGGTGAGTGAAGCATAGGAGCTGTCCACGCCTCGCAGGCGCACGATGGCCTGGTTCTGTCCATAGGTGACCCATGCCGCCTCGTCGGCGATGAACGACAGGCTCTCCACTCCCTTGGTGGCTCCAAGGACGCGGAGGTCGAGGCTTGTCGCGTGGAAGGTGCGTCCCTCGGCAGGTTCGACCACCAGCTCGGGATCGAAGGTGTTGAAGAGGCTCTTGGTGATGTCGCCGATGCCGTTGTATACCGAGAGCACCACGATGAGTGCCATGGTACTCACCATGAGTCCCACGAGCGAAATCCACGAAATGACGTTGACCACAGAGCGCTGCTTGCGGGCAAAGAGATAGCGGACCGCGATAAGAGCCTCGACTTTCACTGTTCGGTGTGCTGTGTGTTTCTTGTCAGTTTTTCAGCAGCCGTTCGATGTTTTCGATGTAGTCGAGCGAGTCGTCGAGGTAGAACTCCAGCTGGGGGATGATGCGCAGCTGTTTGCCCTCGCGCATTCCCAGACGGCGGCGCAGGTCGGCGCCGTTCTCGCGTATCTGGGCCAGCAGGGCTTCCTTGGTGGCTGTGCCTATGACCATGATGGACACATAGATGCGGGCGATAGAGAGGTCGGGGGTGATGCGCACCTGAGTGACGGTGATGAGCGAGCGGCGCAGTGCCTCCAGCTCGGCCTCGCTGGCCGAAGCCCATTTGCACGACTTCATGTCGCGCACGAAGATTTCGCCCATGTCCTGCTGTATCAGGCGACAGATTTTGTTTTGTCGTGTAGATTGCATACGGGGGATTTGTGTTTTTTTACCAGCGCCAGCCGAGTCGCACGGGAAGGAAGACCGTCTGCTGCATGTAGGCCACGCCGATGGTGGCGTAGAAACTATGCCAGTTGCGGCTCATGTTGCGCATACCGTGGAGGTGGTACCAGTAGTACCAGTTCAGGCCGCCATAGACTTCGGCCAGGGGGGTGAAGAGCATGTCGTCGGCAAAGAGCATGCTGCCGCCGAGTCGGGCGCCCAGCATCGGCGCCCACTTGATAGACGTGGGCTGGTAGTCCAACCCCATGATGGCTGTCCAGATGGGGCGGAAGTCGAAGTCGACAAACACGTTGGCTCCCGTCATGGTCTCTGCGGTCTCCTGGTTGGGGCTGAGGAAATAGCAGAACCCTGCGCCGCCGCCGAGGAACCAGTCCTGGCTGATGTTGGCTCCAGCCATGAAATTGACGTTGGCCAAAGAGTGGAATTTGTCGATGTTGTAGCGGCCCGTCTGCTCGTCGGCCGTACCCACGTTGCCCATGAAGAAGCCGTAGCCTCCCTCCACCTTGAGCATGAATTCGTTCTTCTTTCCGAGCTGCGAATATTGCGCTGCCGAGGTGAGCGAAACGCCCACCATTACGGCCAAAACGAGAGCTTTTGTCTTCATCATAACTGTATCAATTTCGACTGCAAAGATATGAAATTATTTTCAATTCTGACAAAATATGTTCCTTTTGCCAGTGCGGGGTTCATTTTTTCGCCGCTGTGGCAGCCCGTTTTTTCCCATACCGGACGGCCGCCGGCGTCGAGGATTGTCAGTGAGAAGGGTTCCTCCGTGTCCACCTCCACGGTCAACGCCTGTCCTGGCGCCAGGGGGTTGGGGAAGAGTTCGGAGAAGGGTGTCGCCGCCTCGGCGATGCCCACGGCCTGGGGGTCGACCACCGCCAGCGTGTATTCGCCCGGCGCCAGTGTGCCGGCACCGCCGCCAGCCGTCAGAAATCCGCTGTCGTAGTTGCCCGTGCGCTGTCGCGAAACGACGGTCCACGCCTCTGTGCCGCCCCTGCGGTAGAGCAGCGCCAGCGAGTCGACGGCCTCGCGGCTCTCTATGAAGCCCCGGTCGAGACCGTTGTAGGTGTTGTTGCTGTGGGTCCTCACATAGCGGAACATGCCTTGGTCGGCGGCCTCGCGCTGCCAGTCGCCGCGCACCATCCAGTAGCGCTGTGCCGTCCTCACCACGCCCTCTGGCATCTCGCCCATGGGTTTCCCCCAGTGGTGTTCCACACAGACCGTGGTGGCGTGGTGTGTGCCCACTATGGCGTGCTCGCTCTCCAACGTGTGCAGGGTCCCCTCGCCCTCGGTCTGCTGGCAGGCCACCGTGGCGGCGTCGGACAACTCGCAGTCCGCGTCGAGCACACAGAAAGCCGGCACAAAGGGCAGGTCGGTCATCTCATAGGCGTCGGTGCCTTCGAAGAGGATGGTGCGCTTGCACACCGTGGAATCATAGCCCGGACGGGCATAGAAGGTGACGGGCACCCGGTTGAACTCCACGTGGGCGTCGGTGCCCACGCTTTGCTGGTGGAGGTGCAGCGAGGGCGACGTGGAGAGGCATCCGTCCTCGGGGGTGTCCATCTCCACGTGGTAGTCCACAAAGCCCGGCGAGAAGACATGGAAGCGGAAGAAGTCCTCAAGGTCCACGCCGGTGTAGAGGCTCAGTGAGTCGCGCAGTCCCTCGGCGTCGATGTTGCCGAAGGCGCACGACGCCATCAGGCGGTTCATGGCGCCGTAGAACGCCTCCTCGCCCAGATAGCCCCGCAGCGAGTGCCACACCATCCAGCCTTTGTCGTAGGTGGTGGACCCATAGGTGAGGTGGAGCGGCAGGCCGTGCAGGGCGCGGTAGGCGCCGTCGGTGCTGTGCGTGGTGCGCAGCACCGCCTCCAGGTTGCGCTGGTAGTAGTCGTCGGAGGCCTCGCGCCCCAGCACCGACTCCATGGCCACCTCGCTGCAGAACGACGCACCGCCTTCGTTAATCCACATGTCAGCATCCGTCGTGCAGGTCAGCAGGTTGCCAAACCACGCGTGTCCCAGCTCGTGGGCGATGGTCGTTTGTGCGCGCTCCGAGAGCGATGTGGCAAACGACGACTGCAGGGCGATGTTGTTCACATGCTCCATCGACCCCTTGGGCGTGGCTATATATCCTATGCGGCCCCATCGGTAGGGACCGA
The DNA here is from genome assembly GCA_017480525.1 of Bacteroidales bacterium. Taxonomy (GTDB): domain Bacteria; phylum Bacteroidota; class Bacteroidia; order Bacteroidales; family P3; genus Colimorpha. The sequence goes on from JAFVAM010000021.1 coordinate 8,720, forward strand.
AACAGCGCTCATACATCGGCACCACCGAGTCCAGCTCGGCGAAGGCGCTCCTCACGTCGGCCTCCGTCCCCGTGCGGTAGCCCAGGGTGAGCGGATAGTCGCCGTAGAGCGACGCCACGGTGTCCTGCACCCGCTGCCATGCCGCCTGGCTCACCGAGACCAGATAGGTCGGCGTCGGCTGCCCGATGCGCCACACCGAGTGCTCGCAGCCCGCGCTGTCCACCTCGGCGCTCAGCCTCGTGCCGCCGCACTCCGCCGTCCATCCCGCCTTGGTGGTCACCCGCAGTGTGTATGTGGCCTTGTCGGTGAAATTGTCGCGGCAGGGGAACAGGGCGCGTCCTATCACGTGGGGGTTGCTTGCGAAGCCCACCCCGAGGTTGTAGCCCAGCGAGCTGCCGAGGTAGAGGCCTCCCCAGCCCCCGGGTTCCACGTAGCCCGTCGTGCGGTACCACACCTCCACCCTCACCGTGTCGCCCGCCGCCACGCCCGCCGTGGGCACCGCCCACAGCGCCGCATCGGCCACCGTTGCGCCGTCCACCTTCACGGAGTCTGTCGTGGCTTCCAGCATCAGACCCACTGTCGCGCACTCCCGCAGCATCCGCAGCGTGACCACCGCGTGGCCGCATAGCCTGTTGCCGCTGCTCAGGTCGAGCGTCAGGTCGTAGTCTATCGCATCGACCGAATCCGCTACCTGCGCACCTGCGGCAAATGGGCATAACATCAACAGAACCAATATATAAAACGAACTTTTTCTCATATTTCTGAACGTTAAACAGCAGTGCAAAAATACACAAAATTCCCGAAACTCCAAAACCGAAAATCAACCTTCCCTTTCGCCCCGAAACCAAAATTGGAAATCAGTGAGTTACGTGCAAAAAATCGCACCTAACCATCATTCTATGAGCATATTAACTCAAAAATGAACTTATAACACACTGATTCCCAGTACCATCTCCTTACCAACACCGTATCATCTCCTTACCATCTCCCTACCAACTCCCACCGCGGTAGGACTTGGTAGGGGGATGACAGGGCGTTGGTATGTCCAAGGGGTGTCGACAGGGCTGTGGGACACAGGCTGAAAAATTGGCCCCTCGATACAATAAAAACCTCTCCGCGCCGTTATGACAGGCATGAAGAGAAGAAAAATCCTGACTCTGACCATGCTGGTGCTTGTCGCCGGCCTGATGTCCGCAGCCTGCGGCAGCAGCGTCAACATGCACAAGCACCCCCGAAGCCACTGCGACTGTCCCACGTTTTGACCCCCGAAGAGACATACCGCCGCATTCTGAGCAACCACCTGCCCCCGGAGGCTGTGGACTGGGTCTATCGTTTCCTGGACCGCTACCGCGTCCACTTCCACATCACCCGCGAGCGTCGCTCGAAGCTGGGCGACTACCGTTGGCCGCACCCCGCGATGCGCGGCGCCAAGGAGCATCCTTTCCACGAGATTTCTGTCAACGGCAACCTCAATCCCTATCGTTTCCTCTGGGTTTTCATCCACGAGGCGGCGCATCTGGAAACCCACTTGCGCCACGGCGACAGCGTGGCGGCGCACGGCCACGAGTGGCAGGAGGAATACTGCCGTCTGTTGCAGGCCCAGGGGCATCTCTTCCCCGCCGAGGTGCAGCCCTTGATAGCGCGTTTCGCCCGGCGTGTGCCCATGGAACGTGCCGCCGGACGGCAGGCCGAAGTGGCTCTGCTGCGCTACGACAATGGAACCGACGCCACCCCTCCCACCACGCTCGACGATTTGCATCCCGACGCACGTTTCCGCCTGAAAAGCAGGCCCCAGATGCTTTTCGTGGCCCTCGAACGCCGTCGTACACGGTGGCGCTGCCGCGAGGTGGGTTCGGGCCGCGATTACCTCGTCAGCGGTTCGGCCGAAGTGCTGGCCGTGGATTGACCGCCTGTGCAAAAAATTATGTTAAAAAAGTCAATGTTTCAAATTTATTTTGTAACTTTGGACGTCTCAAACAAGGAGCAATATAATAAAAAAACAATATTAATCAAACAGTTAGATAGAAAATGAAAGTCTTAGTTTTAAACTGCGGAAGTTCATCGATTAAGTATCAGCTGATCGACATGGCCAACAACGCCCAGGTGATGGCCAAGGGACTGCTGGAGCGTATCGGCTTGGAAATGGGAGAGTTCACCCACAAATGGAACGGTCAGAAGCACTACGAGCAGCTGCCTATCCCCAACCACACTGAGGGTATCAAGATTGTTCTGAAAGCCCTTACGGACGAGAAGATCGGCGTCATCAAGGACATCAAAGAGGTGGGAGCTGTCGGCAACCGCATCGCCCACGGCGGCGAACTATTCAAGGATAGTGTGCTGGTGGACGACAAGGTCATCGAGCAAATCAAGAGCCTCGAACACTTGGCGCCGTTGCACACCCCCGGCAACCTTGCCGGCATATATGCCATGCGCGAGGTGCTGCCCGGAGTGCCTCAGGCCGCTGTGTTCGACACCGCCTTCCACAGCACCCTGCCGCCGAAGAGCTATCTCTACGGTCTGCCCTACGAGATGTATGAAAAATACGGCATCCGCCGCTACGGTTTCCACGGCACGAGCCACAAGTTCGTGGCCGAGAAGGCTGCCAAGATGATTGGGCGCGACTGGAACGAATTGAAAATCATTTCTTGCCACCTCGGCAGTGGTGCCTCCATCGCCGCCATCGACCATGGCAAGAGCTTCGACACCACCATGGGTATGACCGCCCTTGAGGGTCTTGTGATGGGTTCGCGCTGCGGCGACGTCGACCCCGGCGTCATCCTCTACCTCATGGACCAGGGTTTCGACAGCAAGACCTTGACCAAGATGCTCTACAAGCAGAGCGGCCTCATCGGCATCAGCGGCGACAAGCAGGACATGCGCGACATCCGCGCCGGTCGCGATGCCGGCGACGAGCGTGCCACCTACGCCTTCGACATGTTCGCCCAGCGTGTCAAACGCTATATCGGCGGCTATATGGCCGAGATGGGCGGTTGCGACCTGCTGCTTTTCACCGGCGGCATCGGCGAGAATGCGTGGTTTATGCGCCATCCCATCCTCGAGGGTCTCGAGTGCCTCGGCATCAAGGTGGACATGGAACTCAACGACAAGACCATGGGCGAGGATGTTGTCATCAGCACCCCCGACTCGAAAGTGGCCACCGTCGTCGTCACCACCGACGAGGAATTTGTCATCGCCAGCGACACTTTCAAACTCGTCTGCAAATAAGCCACAGCCCGCCGTCTGGCAAAAAAAAAATTGGCGACGCCCCTCACCGCATGGTCCGGGAGGGGCGTCGCCGTTGCCGGGAGGTCACGTCCGGCGAAACTGGATGGGCGAGATGCCTTTGAGCCGTGTGAAGAAGCGGCAGAAGCTGGCCTGCGAGGAAAAATGGAGCCGGTCGGCAATCTGCACGGTGGTGAGGTCGGTGTTGCGCAGCAGCCAGGCGGCTTCGCCGAGGAGCATCTGGTTGATGTAGTCCCCCACCGTGCGGCCGCTCACCTGCCTGACCACACGCGAGAGGTAGATGGGTGTGATGCAGAGCCTGTCGGCATAGAAGGAAATGTCGTGGCGTTCTGCGAAATGCTCCGGCAGCAGGTGCATGAAGTCGATGAAAAGCTCTTCGGCTCGGTCCGACGAATGGCGGTGGGGGGCGATGAGTTCCTGCACACCGAGCAAGTCGAGCATGAATGCGGCGTAGAGATGGCGCAGCGTCTCGGTACGCAGGGGGCTGTCGAGCGACTGGTGTTCCTCGATGTTGAGTAATTGCCGCTGCAGGAGGGCGGCCTGGCTGTCGGTCAGCAAGAGACGAGGCTCGTGCAATTCGACGAAGGGGAAATAGGCGGTGCGTATCATGCTGCGCATCAGCGTGGGGTCGAAAGTCAGGCTCTCGCTGGCGAAGAGCGCAAGGGCGCGGTAGTCGTCTGAAACACTGACGACGTCGATGGTGTAGCCAGGAGTGTAGGTATAGATGTCGTTCCGGTGGAGAACCAGTTCCCTGTCGTTGTATCGGATGGTGGAGGTGCCGTGGGTCACGATGGTATAGGCATAGAAGGCCAGTTTTCCATCGCGCGCACGAAAAGCACGTGCCGACGGTGCATCCACTTTGTGACATACGATTTCTTCGGCCCCAGTAGGGGTTGGTACCATTGCAACATGTGTATTTACAGACTCTTGAATCATCTTCGCCTCCTTTTGTAATGATGCAAAGATACAAATATTTTCTGACTTTTGTTTTGTTTGGGATATACATTCGTTTGCATGGAATTTGGCGGAACACAATAATATCTATATTTTTGCATCAGCCAATTATAAACGGCAATTAGTATAAATAATTAAAAAACAAATATCTATGGACAATAAAAAATCTATCGAAGCGCTCCAGTTCTTCGTCACCAACCTCAACGCCCAATCGTTCCAGCACAAGCTTCAGGCCAAGATCTTCGGCTCCATTGGCTACAAGAAACTTGAGAAAAAGTACCTCGAACATGCTGCTGAGGAGCAGGAGTTTGTGGAGCAGTTCATCGACCGCCTTCTCGACCTCGGCGGCGAGTTGAAGCAGGAAGCCGTGCAGGAGCAGAAGCTTTTCACTGACCCCATCGAGTTCCTCAAGTACGACTACCAGGTCTCCATCGACGGCATTGAGTTGCTGCGCAAGTGCATGGACGGCATCAAGGACGACCTCACAACCTTCGACATGATGAAGGTCTATCTCAAGGACGAGGAAGAGGACATGTACTGGAGCGAGGAGCAGCTCGGCCTCATCGACATCATCGGTGCCAAGCCCTGGATTGTCAAGGCTGCTGTCTGATTACCGACATAAAACTCCTTTATCATGGGAAACGCAAAAAAGTCTACGACCTGATTGACGAAGCCGGTGTCTACTGCCTGGCCACCGTCGAGGGGGACCAGCCACGGGTGCGCGTCTACGGCGCGTGCCTCTATTTCGACGAGAAGTTCTACATCATGTGCATGGCCGGCACGGGTGCCCCCAAACAGTTGGCTGCCAACCCCAAGGCCGAGATCAGTGCCATGAAAGGCAAGATTGTCCGCATGACGTGCACTTTCGTCGAGGACTGCCGTCCCGAGGTGAAGCAAGCCATGGTGGACAAAATGCCCAGCCTCAAAGGTGTGCTTGGCGAGCACGGCGAAGGCGCACAGATGTTCTATGCCACGGAAGCCACTGCCGTCGTGAGCACTATGACCGAAGTTTTGGAGACCATTAAATTCTGATTATCGCAATGAAAGAGCAAGTCCTTCAGGCCATGCGCGAAGCGGGCAAACCCGTCTCGGCTGGCGATGTCACCAAAGCTCTTGGCGCCGACCGCAAGGAGGTGGACAAGGCCTTTGCCGAACTCAAAAAAGAGGGTGCCATCGTGTCGCCCATCCGTTGCAAGTGGGAGCCGGCAAAATAACAATGGCCTCGAAGTAAAAAAATACAAAGGGAGGGCCATGTGCCCTCCTTTTTCAGGAATATTCTGCAAACATGAAGAAGATTATTCTCATCGACGGAGGTCCGCGTAAGACCTTCAACACTGCCGCAATGCTGCAGGAGGTTGCCGAAGGGGCCTGCACGGTCGAGGGCGTGGAGGTGCAGACCGTGCGTCTCTACGACCTCGACTATAAAGGCTGCATGTCGTGCATGGCCTGTAAGGTGAAAGGCCGCGCATCGCAGGTGTGCCGCTTCCGCGACGCCCTCACCCCGGTGCTGGACGCCATCGCCAGTGCCGACGGTCTGGTGCTGGGTTCGCCGAACTATTTCGGAGAGGTCACGGCCCAGATGCGGGCCTTCCTCGAACGTCTGGCCTTCCCGTGGCTCTCCTACAACGACTACAGCATCACGGCACCCAAGCGTATGCCCGTCTTGCTGGTCGAGACCCAGAACGGCCTGCCGGAAGGCAACAACTGCAACGGCTACGGGTCGATGGAATACTGCATCGCCCAGGCCCTCGGCGCCCCCGAGAAGCTCTTCGCCTACAACACCTATCAGGTGAAGGACTACAGCCGCTATGAGCTGTCGGGTTTCAGCGAGGAAGCCAAGCGCCGCTACCGCGACACCCACTGGCAATCCGATCTCCAGTCCGCCTACGACACCGGACGCCGCATGGCAATGGCTCTTTGAGGTTTACAACCATCTTCCCTCGACGTCGTCCACGCCATTATTATACGTTAGGTTTGGTATTATACAAGGTAAAACCATAGCGACGGCAGAGCTATAGGAAGAGGCCGCTTCAGCCCTACACTCTATATTTCTTGTCGCGATCCAATCGCGACAAGAAATAACCATCCGAAAACCACAATTCCAATCCCTTGTTTCATCCGCTCACAGTCCCAGTGTATAAGCAGAATGTTTTTTTATTATTCTGATTTTCATTATATTTACACCGAACCTTGTCAAAAAAGGCGTCGTTGTTGAAAAAAATGTGTATATTTGCACCCAAAATCGACGCGAGTTTCGTCGAGATGCGATAAAAAGCATTTGTATTGGTCCACTACTTAAAGTTCGCCAATTTCAATGCGCACAATATCTAACATTATTCTACGTTATCAAAGTGCAGTTATATCCGACAATTACGTATTCCTACATAGTCGTATGGTGTCAGATGTACTGTGCGTAAATCTGTGCGTATGCGAATAAAGATATATGCCGACAAAAGACCCAACAAGCAAGGGGATTATCCAATCCGCCTGTCGGTGTCGTTCATGGGTAACAGGCTGC
>JAFVAM010000022.1 GCA_017480525.1 Bacteroidales bacterium
ACAAGGCGTTTTAACGTTCATTAACACAATCGACAGCCCTCTTCGCAAGCCGGCCCTTTTGCAGCCACAAAGCACCTCATCCGCGCCGAAGTCCACCTCCGGCAGCCCGTGTCGGATTGACCCGTTTCCCTTTCACGCCACTTTTCTCCTCTTTTTACATTTTTTTTGCGTATCTTTGCATTTTTAAATTATTGATACCATAAACCCATGGACAGAAAAAGACTCCTTGCCGCCACCGCCGCCCTCCTTCTTGGAGCCGCAACCCACGGGCAGGGCATCCTCGGAGGCCACGTGACTGGCAATGTGGAACTCGACGGCCAGGTCTGTGCCGCCGACAGCGCCATCGGTGCCGAAGAGGTGCCCGAACGCCTGCGCCTCAACGCCCGTGCCACCATCCTATACACCAACGGCAATTTCAGCGCCGGTGTGCGCTTCGACCTCTACCAGAACCCCCTCCTCGGCTTCGACGCGCGCTACAAGGGACAGGGCATTGCCAACTATTTCGCCGCCTACAACACCGAGCGCATCGCCGTCACGGCGGGCCACATCTACGAACAATTCGGCTCCGGCATGATTTTCCGAACCTATGAAGACTACAACCTCGGCCTCGACAACGCCCTCCTCGGCATCGCCCTCCGCCTCACCCCCCTCGACGGTGTGACCCTCAAAGCTCTCATCGGCCGCCAGCGTCTCTTCTGGGACTATGGCGACGGTCTTGTGCGCGGCGTGGACGGCGAAGTGGACCTCGGACAGCTCATCAAGCCCCTTGGCGAAAGCCCCTTCCGCGCCACCCTCGGAGCCTCCTTCGTCAGCCGCTACCAGGACGACGAGACCGTCCCCGCCGCCGCCGACCCCCAGCAGCGGCTCAACCTCCCCCTCAACGTCGGTGCCGCCGCCCTCCGTGCCACCCTCGGCGTCAAAGGATGGAGCCTCCAGGCAGAATACGTCAGCAAGGGACAGGACCCCAACGCCCTCAACGGCTACGTCTACCACCCCGGACAGGCTCTCCTCCTCGACCTCAACTACTCCCAGCGCGGATTCAGCGCCGGCATCCTGGCCAAACGCATCGACAACATGGGCTTCAAATCCGTCCGCTCGCAGGACGGAGAAATGCTCTACATCAACCACCTCCCCGCCATCACCAAAAACCACTCCTACGCCTTCCTCGCCATGTACCCCTACGCCACACAGGTGGGCGGCGAAGAAGGCCTGCAGGCCGACGTGATGTACAAGTTCAAGAAAGGCACGCTCCTCGGCGGGCAATACGGCACCGACATCCACCTCAACGGTTCCTTCGTTGCAGCACTCGACACCACCGTCACCGGCGGCGCGGGCACCGAAGGCTACACCGTCAACGGCGGCATCGGCGAAACGCTCTATGGCGACATCTCCGTCGAAATCTCCAAAAAGATTTCCAAGAGCCTCAAAGCCACCGCCACATACGCCTACCAGGTCTTCAACCCCGCCGCCGAAGGCCATCTCGGCCACCCCCTCGTCCACAACCACGTGGCCGTCGCCGACTTCTCGTGGAAAATCAACAAAAAACACGCCCTGCGCCTCGAAGCCGAGTGGATGGAGAGCGACAGCCGCTACGATGCCGACGACGAATTACAGGCAGACCGCCGTTTCGGCGACTGGCTCATGGCTCTCGTCGAATGGAGCATCGGCTCACGATGGTTTCTCTCCGCCAGCGACCAATATGCCTACCACGATGGCACCGGAAACTACTTCAACCTCGCCGTGGGCTACTCGGAGGGAGCCACACGCCTCTCCATCGGCTACGGAAAACAGCGTGAAGGCCTCCTCTGCATCGGCGGCGTGTGCCGCCAGGTGCCTGCCAGCAACGGTCTCACCTTCAGCCTGACAACAAGCTTCTAAATCTCGATGTCCGAATTTTGAGTTTTCATTTCTCATTAAAGTCTTTGTATATTATGGAAAAAAGAATCATGCTCTATATGGGTCTTCTGGCGCTGACAGCCTTGGCGGCCTGCGACAAGATAGATCCCGACAAATACACCGTCTACGATGGCGCCGCCATCGTTTGGACCCCTGGCACCAGCACCGTCAACCCCGTGCAGCGTGTGCTCGTCGAGAAATTCACCGGCCCACGGTGCAACAACTGCCCCCTGGCCGACTCCACCCTCTCGACCCTCGAAAGCGACAACGTCGTCATCATGAGCATCAACCACCCTTCGGGTCAAGGCCTCCCCCTCGCCGGAGAACCCGACCTGCGCACCACCGGCGGCACCACATGGGATCAATGGTACGGCATCAGCGCCATACCCTCGGCCTTCGTCGACCGCGACCGCAGCCAGCAGTTCTCCGGGCGCATGGCCACCATCGGCAGCGCCATCGCCACCGCACTGAATGCCTCGCCCCTCATCGCCATCGAAGCCGAAGCCCAACTGTCGACTGGCGGAACCGTGGAAGTGACAGTAGACCTCTCCTTCGTGCAGCCCTATACCCATGCCATCACCCTGACGGCAGCCATCGTAGAAGACTCCCTGGCCTACAAACAGATACTCCCCGATGGATCCATTCAGGACGACTACGTCCACAACCACATGCTCCGCCAGGTCATCACAGGCTACTGGGGTCGCCAAGTAGACTGCCAAGGCACCGCCGGAGAGAACATCCGCGGCACCCTCCGTTTCTCTCCTGACAACGACATCCAGCTGGGAAACAGCCATATCGTGGTTTTTGTCAGCGACAAAACATCCCGTCGCATCCTCAACTGCGCCTCCGCCACCATACACTAAACACACATGCAGCCATCAGCAATGAACAAGCGCATCCTCGGCCTCGCCCTTCCCAACATCATCACCAACATCACAGTGCCCCTGCTCGGCATGGTGGACACCGCCATCATGGGGCACCTCTCCAAAGAAGGCCTTGGCGCCATTGCCATCGGAGCCTCCATCTTCAACCTCATCTACTGGAATTTCGGCTTCCTCCGCATGGGTACCAGCGGACTTACCGCCCAGGCCTACGGCGCCCGTCGCTGGGACGACGCCGTCAAAACCCTCATCCGCGCCTCCGCCATAGCGCTCACCATCGCCCTCGCTCTCATTGTCCTGCAGTGGCCCATCGGCCTCCTCGTGCCGCTCATCTTCGACGGCAGCGACCGCGTCATCTCCATGGCCCTCACCTACTTCCACGTCCGTATCTGGGCCGCACCAGCCACCCTTGGTCTCTACGCCGTCAAAGGATGGTTCATCGGCATGCAGGACTCCAAGACCCCCATGTGGATTGCCATCGCACTCAACATTGTCAACATCCTCGCTTCTCTCCTCTTCGTCCTCCTTTTCCACTGGGGCATCGCAGGAGTGGCCCTTGGCACCGTCGTGGCCCAATACTGCGGCCTCTTCCTCGGCCTCTGGTTCCTTCGGAAGAGACTCTCTTCCCTCACTGCTCACAAATCAAAAAATCCGCTCCCCTCTCCCCACTCTCCGCTCTCCACTCTCAAAGAAGCACTTCGATGGGAGGACATGCGGCGCTTCTTCAAGGTCAACGGCGACATCTTCCTCCGCACCGTCTGCCTCTCTGCCGTATTCACCTTCATCACCGCCGCCGGCAGCCACATCAGCGACGAAGTCCTGGCCGTCAACAACCTGCTCATGCAATTCTTCACACTCTTCAGCTACATCATGGACAGTTTCGCCTACGCCGCAGAAAGCCTCGTCGGCCGCTACATCGGTGCACGCGAGCCACGCAACCTCCGCTCCGCCGTCCGACTGCTCATCCTCTGGAGTCTTGCGCTGACGGTGGTCTTCACAGCCGCCTACGCCTTGGGCGGGCAGTGGTTCCTCGCTGTCTTCACCGACCAGAAGTCCGTCATCGATGCCGCCGGCGACTACCTCGTCTGGGTGCTCCTCGTCCCCGTCTGCGGCTTCGCAGCCTTCCTTTTCGACGGGGTCTTCATCGGAGCCACCGCCAGCCGAACCATGCGCAACGCCATGTTCGTCGCCACAGCCGCCTTCTTCGCCCTCTACTTCGGCCTCAATGCCACACTCTCTGCAGACAGCCCACAGTTCGCCGACCAAACCTCCAACAACATCCTCTGGACCGCCTTCATAGCCTTCCTCCTGCTGCGCGGAGCGCTGCAATGGCTCCGCCTGAAGAAGGACGTATATGCAAAGGCTGTCCCCCTAACCGTCACTACATGAGAAAAACGCTCGTCATCATCCTCCTCGCCCTTCTCCCCCCACTGGCATGGGGGCAAGACCACACCCGCCCCAAAGTGGCCGTGGTGCTCAGCGGCGGCGGCGCCAAAGGCGTGGCACACATCAGTGCCCTCCGCGCCATAGAGCAGGCCGGCATACCCATCGACATCATCACCGGCACCTCCATGGGTTCCCTCATCGGCGGCCTCTACGCCATCGGCTGGACCACCGACCAACTCGACTCCCTCGTCCGCACACAGGACTGGACCTTCCTCCTCACCGACCGCGCACGTCCCGAAGCCCTCGACATCGACAGCCGACGCCTACAGAACACCTATCCCCTCTGGCACGCCTTCACCATCGGCACCCAACGCAACGAGGGAGCCGGTGTCATCCGTGGCCTCAACCTCGACCACCTCTTCGACCGCCTCCTCGCCCCCTACCTCGACTCCATCTCTTTCGACTCTCTCCCCATCCCCTTTGCATGCGTCGCCACCGACGTCGTCACCAACACTGAAATCGACTTCCATTCCGGCTTCCTCAAACAGGCCATGCGTGCCTCCATGTCCATCCCCGGTGTCTTCACTCCCGTGCGTTGGGGCAACCATCTCCTCGTCGACGGCGGCCTGCGCAACAACTACCCCGCCGACATTGCCCGCCAGATGGGCGCCGACATCGTTATCGGTGTCACCGTCCAAGGCGACACCCTCACCGCCGACGACATCACGGGCCCCATCGACCTTTTCATGCAGATTATCGACATCAACTGTAAAAACAAATATGCCGCCAACATCGCCATGAGCGACCTCGTCATACCCGTCGACGTTTCAGGCTACTCTGCAGCCTCCTTTACACCCGAAGCCATCGACACCCTCCTTCGCCGGGGCTCGGAAGCCGCCGAACGCTACCGCAGCCAGCTCCAGGCCATCGGACAACGATTCAGCCCAGAGGCTGCCGACCAAACCTCACCCGTCGCTGCCCCACGCCTCCCACGAGCCCAAATCCATTCCCCGCGCTCAACGCTCCACTCCGAAAGCCCTCTCCTCACCAGCCCCATCGTCGGCGTAACCTTCCGCTTCGACAACGAGGAAACCGGTGCTCTGCAAATCGGGGCGCAACTCCCTTTCGTATGGCATTTCCCCATGCAGGTCTCTGCACGGCTACGGCTTGGCAAGCGTATGCAATTCAGTGCCGAACACAAGATTTATCCCCGTGGAATCACCTCGCCCTCCATCAAATACAGCTACCAGCGCAACGACATAGACCTCTACAAAAACGGCATCCGCACCTACAACATCAAAAACAACCAACACACCTTCCATCTCACCCCCCTCAACTCGCTCTTCCGGCGCTACAAACTCCGTGCCGGAATCCGTTTCGACTACTACGACTACTACGACCCAATACTCTCCTCCGGCAGCAACGCCATCGTACTCGACAACCAGCACTTCTTCTCCTACTTCTTCGAGTCGCTCCTCAACACCGAGGACCTCTTCTACTTCCCCACTTCCGGCACCCTCTTCCTTGCCACTTTCGCCTATCGCACCGACAATCTCGC
>JAFVAM010000023.1 GCA_017480525.1 Bacteroidales bacterium
CGTCGTTGTTGAAAACTATCTGTTTTGCCATAATAATGTTCCTTTCTTTCTTTTTAAAATGTTAGATGATAGCGTAGATGTCGCTCTCTTTCATAATCATCAGCTTCTCGCCGTCGATTTCGATCTCGGTGCCGCTGTACTTGCCGTAGAGGACTTGGTCGCCCACCTTGACGGTCATCTCGTGATCCTTGGTACCCTTGCCCACGGCCAGCACTTCGCCGCGCTGGGGTTTCTCTTTGGCGGTGTCGGGGATGATGATGCCACTGGCGGTCTTCTGTTCAGCCTCGGCGGGACGCACGAGGACTCTGTCTGCTAAAGGTTTAATGTTCATAATTCCTTATTTTTAGTTTGTTTTTTCTGTAATCCCTCTTGGATGCCCTGTATACCTTTGGGTTCATCCAAGACAGCCTATTGTCATCAACAACCGTGCCAAAATGTCAGCGACTGCCAACGGCTGACAATTTGTCAGCATCGGTGGCAGTCGCTTGGTGACGACAGGGCTTCGGCTATCGTGCCACCACCACTTTCTTGGCAGGATGCTGGCCGACGCGCAGCAGGTAGGCACCCGTGGCGGGCAGGTTCAGCAGGGTGCGCTCGTCGTTGGCCCGTGTTTCTACCAGCTTGCGTCCCTGCAAATCATAGAGGCTGATGGCTGCGCCCATGGCAGCGCCCTCGACGACCAGCTGCCCCTCCCCTACGTACACCTTGACAGGATCTTGCATGGTCAAAGCAATGCCTTCGGGATCCACCCGCACGGTGTCGTAGATGGTGATGTGCACGGTGTCGTAGATGGTGACGTACACGGTGTCGTAGACGGAGACCGTCAGGGTGTCATACATTTGTGTTTGCACCGTATCATACAGCTCGACGAATGTGGTGTCGTACACATCCACCCGCAGGGTGTCGAACACCGTGCTGTCGCAGACGGTGCCCGAAGGCAGGAAGAACAACGCCGTGACGGTGCTGTCGGTGTTCACCGTGATGGTGCGCGGATTGTCGCTGCCGCCGTCGCTCCAACCGCTGAAACCATAGCCGGAGACGGGGGTGGCATAGATGGTGGCCGTGGTGTCGCCACTGAAGGTACATGTACCCCAAGCACTGCCCATGGTAGCGTCGTTGGCGGCCACGGTCAGCGTGTGGCTTGTAGCGCCGCCGCAGTCGGCCGTGATGCTGCCCAGCGCCCTCCATGTGGTATTGTTTTGGTAGGCGGCAAGCTGCGAACACGGCACCGTGATGCTCACTCCACTCTGGCCATAGCCGAAGGTGCTCGACGTGATAGGCAGAAGGCGGTCGGCGGCGATGTTGATGGCCGACAGGCTGGCCGTGCCATTGAGGCTGAAGAAGAGGTCGCTGCTGAAACCAACGACATCGGCTCCGAAGTTGATGGTTGCCAACGCGATGCAGCCACCGAAGACACCGCTGCCGTCGAATTCGTCAACGTCGGTCACGTTGACGGCATTGAGGTTGAAGGTGCTGAGCGACGAACAGTCGTTGAAGGCCGTCTCGGCGATGTTGGTCACACCGCGTCCCACAGTGACAGTGGTCAGCGAGGAGCATCCGTCGAAAGCGCCGAAGTAGATGTCGGTGGTCTCGTCGGGTATCACAACCTCGGCCACACCGCTGCTGTAGAACGAGTAGGGACCAACCATCGTGACGTCGTAAGTGGTGCCGGCAATCTCGACCTGCGAAGGGATGACGACGGTCTTCCCGTCGACGTTGGTTGCGTCGTCGAGACAGGCGTTGGTGACGCCCTGATAAGTCCAGGTGGAGAAAGTCAGCTGGGCCCCGTTGCCGAGGGTGACCGTCGTGGTCGGGTTCTGGGCACGGCCGATGCCAGATGCGGCCAACATCAGCGCCACTGCAATAAAGAATTTCTGTTTCATTTTTTTTGTGCGATTTTTTTTGTTTTTAGCTGTTTATGAGTTATTTGTTGATAAATATCCGTCTCATTTCCGTGGCAAAAATATCACAAAAAATAATTTTGGACGCCGTCCCATAGGGAAATCACCAATAATGAGTAGAAAATGCGGAGCCGCCGCGCCTGCAGGCATGGCGGCCCCGTCGGCCTCACCCCGGCACATTGCCCCCTCCCCTCCCCGGACAGAAAAAAGGAGCCGGCAAACAATGCCGACCCTTCCGGTTTACATAGTTTTGGTCAGTTTTCTTTTTCCTTACGACAGGGGCTTTCACTCCGCTGCATCCATGCGGTGGAGCTCCATCTGGTAGTAGAAGTCGCCCTCCTCGGTGCCGAGGTCCAGGCTCGAGAGAACCATCAGGCCGTTGACGATGCAATCCACCGTCCAGTGGCTGCCGCCGTCGAAGAAGTCGCACACCACCTCGCCGCCGGGTGTCACGCTCCAGGTGCCCTCGGCCGTCGAGCTGGCCTCGCTGTAGAGGCTCGTCCGTGTGAAGGTCATCGTGCCGTCCTCGCGCAGGTCGTAGTAGATGCTCGTGCCCATGCCCTCGGGCGTGTAGGTGGCAAAATAGCTGTTGATGAAGTTCTCTTCGGAGCTGATGAAGAGTTTGGTCATGCTGTAGTAGTGCCAACGGCCTGCCACGTCGGCCATCTCCAGAGCCGCAAGGTGGAGTACCATGATGCCGTCCTCGACGGTCACGGTGCCGCTGAGGGTTGCCTCGTCGCCTATGGCGTACACCTCGCCGTCGCGCACCATCATGTTCTGTGAGGGCGGAATAAAGCCGCCGTTGTCGATGACCAGCAACGAGTCGTCGCTCACCTTCAGTGCCCACACCACCGCTCTGCCACGCTCATCGTCGGAGATTTCCACAAGCACCAGCACACCGCTGTACTTGCCCGTCTGGGGATCCTCATCCCGCAGTTGCGGACCGTTGAGGTAGGCGGTGCCGTTCCAGCGGCCCGTGGTGTCGTCGTAGGTCACCGTCACCGTCTTTCCGGCCTTTTCCATGGCCTTCATCCAGGTTTTCAGTTCCTCCCGGCTGTCGGTGGAGATGGTCGCAGGCTCGCCGCCGCTGAGGCCGGCGATGCCCTTCGCCGTCGCCGTGGCGGTGCCGTGAAATGCGGCGTTGTAGAAAGTCACCGTCATGCCCTCGGCAGAAAAGGTGCAGAAACGGTCGAGCAGCTCGTCCCATTCGGCCTCGCTCTTCAGGGAGGCATGGTTCACTTTCGATTCCACAGTGTAGGTAATGTCGCGTCCCGCAGCGGGCGTACCGTCGCGATCCTCCGTGCAGGCCGCCATACAGCACACCACCGCCAGCAGGAGCATCAGTCTAAAGGTCTTGCGCATATTTTGCATGTCAATGTTTTTCAGTTGTCGTTTTTTTTTCGTTTTCCCGTGCCGCCGGCATCCCCTTTTCGCCGGAAGACAATGGCGGCTTTTGCTATAATAACGTAAAAAAAAGAAAAAAAACTACATGCCGGCAAAAATATTTTTTCCACCGCTCCTCACGTAAAAAAATACACCTAACGTACACGTTTCGAGTAACATACATAAAAACAACACACATAACACACTGATTTACAACACCGAAAGGGTACCAACACCGTCCCAAAACCGTCCCAACGACGCATGAACACCCTGCCAACACCGACCCCGGTCGGAGATGGCACGGCGGAGGTATGGCCTCGGTGCGGAAACGGAGCGGGAAACAGGCCGCCGTTGAAAAAAAATATTGCCCGGAGGATATACTTTGGACAATATTTCTGCGTTAATGAATACTAAAAACCGAAAACCGACATCGATGGAAAAAGGATACGAAAAGATAGACAAATACGACGAGCAGTGCGTCAGCGAACTGGCTGAACACTACAAAGCCATACTCAAACTCCTGGGCGAGGACCCTGAGCGCGAGGGGCTGCTCAAAAGCCCGGAGCGCATCGCCAAGGCCATGCTCTTCTTCACCAACGGCTACGACCTCGACCCCGAGGAGATACTCCGCAGCGCCATGTTCCACGAGTACTACCGCCAGATGGTCGTCGTCAAGGACATCGAACTCTATTCGCTCTGCGAACACCACATGGTACCCTTCGTCGGCAAGGCCCATGTGGCCTACATCCCCAACGGCACCATCGTGGGACTGAGCAAGATACCGCGAGTGGTGGATGCCTACGCCCGCCGCCTGCAGGTGCAGGAACGCCTGACGAAGCAAATCAAGGACTGCATCCAGCGCACCCTGAACCCCCTCGGCGTGGCCGTGGTCATCGAGGCGCAGCACATGTGCATGAGCATGCGCGGAGTGCAGAAGCAGAACTCCGTCACCACCACCAGCGACTTCACCGGGGCCTTCATGAAGGACCCCAAGACCCGCGAGGAATTCATGAACATCATCGGCGTGAACCTGCACTGATTCTTTCAAAAGAAAACATAATATATAAGCAGAAGATGAAAAAAAGCATGAAATGGCTTCTCTGTGCGGGACTGATAGCCGCGATGCAGCTTCCGGCCCCCACGACGGCACACGCACAGATTACCCACGCCTCGCAAGGCAGGCTTGACGAGAACGCCACCGCCGCGCTGGCCAAGGCGGCGAAATACCTCCAGAGCGTCAAGGGGACTGTGACGCTCACAATGCTCGACGGCAACAAGAAGCAGGTCGCCCGGCAGACGGCAAAGGTCAGCTACATGAAAGGCAAATACAGCCTTGTGGCCGACAACATGGAAATCGTGTGCAACGGCACCACCATCTGGCAGTGGAACAAGGATGCCAAAGAGATTGTCATCAACAACATGCCGCCCGAGACAGAGGTCAACCTCATGGATCCCGGCCGTCTGATGACGTACTATCCTAAAAACTTCCGTGCCAAATACATCCGCACCGATGACGACGGCACCGCCGTCATCGACCTGACCCCCCTCTCGTCGCAGAGCTACCACAAGCTCCGCCTCCTCATCAACGAGGAGACGGGCCAGCTGAAACAGCTGGAGGTGCACAAGTACGATTCCAGCCGCGAAATCTACGACTTCTCCAAACTCAAGCGGGCAGCCCTCCCCAGCACCTTCGGCTTCAAGCCCGAAGAACACCCCGAATGCGAAGTAATCGACATGAGATGAACACCTTACTGATAGAAACCGCCACCCAGATATGCTCCGTCGTGCTGTCCGCCGACGGCCGCATCCTCGCCCGCCGCGACAGCGACGTGCCCAACGCCCACTCCACGCGCCTCTCGGTCTTCATCGACGAGGTGCTGAAGGAGAGCGGCCTCACGCCCCGCGACCTCGGCGCCGTGGGCGTCTCCGCAGGCCCCGGCAGCTACACGGGCCTCCGCATCGGCGTCTCCACTGCCAAAGGCTTCTGCTATGCCCTCGGCATCCCCCTGGTCTCTGTGCCCACGCTGCTCTCCATGGCGGCACTCTACTATCGACAGCATCCCGACTACAAAGGCCTCGTATGCCCCATGATCGACGCCCGCCGCATGGAGTGCTACACCATGGTGGTGGACGACCGGCTGCGCATCCTGCGCGACACCCATGCCGACATCTTCGACCGTCCGCACCCTGAGCTGCAGTCGCCCATCGTCGGGTTCCTCGACGAGCAAGAGACGGTCTTCATCGGCGACGGTGCCGCCAAGACCCGCGAGGTCTTCGCCTCCCACGCCAACGCCCGCTTCGACAGCGACTTCCGCCTCTCGGCAGAGGGGCTCGTCGACCTTGTGGCGCAAAAAATCGCCGCCGGCCAGACGGAGGATGTGGCCTACTTCGAACCCTTCTACCTCAAGGATTTCGTGGCCAAGAAGAGCGTAGTCCATGGCCTGCGGGAGAAAAACGAAAACAATGCACAAGATTGACAGGATTTCGCAAGCATAGCGGACCGGAGGAACGAAGAGTTACAAGCCGGGAGCTTCAAGTTTCAAATGAATTGACCAAGATATAGAAACATCCCATGTTGAGATATGTCGGAAAACGGCTCCTGTATGGCTTCCTGGTGCTGCTGGGGGTGGTGACGCTCGTGTTCTTCCTCTTCAACATCCTGCCCGGCGACCCGGCGCGCATGATGCTCGGCCAGCGGGCCGACGAGGAGAGCATAGCCGTCATCAACCGCGACCTTGGCCGCGACAAACCCCTGGGGGTGCAATACCTGGGCTACCTCAACGACCTCTCCTCTCTCTCGCTCCACAACAACCGCGACCCACAGAGCTTCTTCTATCTCGCCCCCGACAAGTACCGCTGCGCCACGCTGATGCGCGTCGGCGGCACCTCGCTGGTGCTCAAATGGCCCTACCTGCGGCGCTCCTACCAAAGCCAGCGGCGCGTCAGCGAAATCATCGCCACGGCCTTTCCGCAAACCGCCGTGCTGGCCATCGTGGCCATGCTCTTCGCCCTCGCCGTGGGCATCACGCTCGGAGTGGTCTCCGCACTGCACAAGGACACCTGGATAGACCGTGTCACCCTCGTCCTCAGCACCCTCGGCATGTCGCTGCCCTCCTTCTTCGCCGCCATCCTCATCGCCTGGCTTTTCGCCTATGTGCTGGCCGACTGGACACACCTCAACATGTTCGGCAACCTCTTCACCGTCGACGACTATGGCGAAGGCGAGTACCTCGACCTCAAAAACCTCATCCTCCCGGCATTGACGCTCGGCATACGTCCACTGGCCACGCTGACACAGCTCACCAAGAACTCCATGCTCGAAGCCCTCGGCCAGGACTACATCCGCACCGCGCGCGCCAAAGGCCTCAGCCGTCGACGCGTGGTGCTACGCCACGCGCTGCGCAATGCGCTCAACCCCGTGGTCACCTCGGCCTCCGGGTGGCTCGCCAGCCTGCTGGCAGGGGCCGTCTTTGTGGAATACGTCTTCGACTGGAAGGGCATGGGAGTGGTCATCGTCGATGCGCTGGACACCTACGACTTCCCCGTCGTCATGGGGTGCATCCTCTTCATCTGTGTCTTGCTGGTGGTCATCAACATCCTGACCGACCTGGCCTATGGCTGGCTCGACCCGCGGGTTCGCGTGGCGCGCTAAAGGGATTGAGCAAAGTCGAGCAAGGTGCCGAAGCGAAGGTCTACCAGCCAGGGTTGCTGCCTGTCGCAGCGCGAATTGTCGCCCACGAGCACCGTTGTCATGCCGGCGCGGCGTCCGAAGAGCATGTCCGTCATCGAATCGCCCACCATCACACTCTCCTTCAACTTCAGTCCCGGATAACCCCTGCGCGCTTGCAGCGCCATGCCGATGTTCGGCTTGCGCATGAAACTGTTTTCCCGTTCCAGCCTGGGGCAGAAATAGACAGCATCGATTCCGGGCACGGCGGCAAGCAGCTTGGCGTGTACGGCCTCGAGGTCGTCTTCTGTCATGAGACCTTTGCCAATGCCTTGCTGGTTGGTGGCAACGAAGATGAAATCGAAATGCGGGCGGCAGAGCGCCACGGCCTCCGCCACGCCGGGAAGCAACTCCAGCTCGGCGGGACATTTCACATAGTCGTTGGGGCGAAGCACGTTGAGCACGCCGTCGCGGTCGAGGAAAAGGGCCTTGCTCATAGGGCAGGGAGTTCGGTTTGGGCACGGCGGTAGTCCTCCGGGATGCCGATGTCGATGAAATAGGCGTCTGAAGCATAGGCAAACAGAGGCTCCGCCATGGCCTGAAGCACCTCCTTCTCGAAGGAGAACGGCTGCCCGACGGGACGACCTTCCAGCAGCGAGCGGCGGAGGCGATAGATGCCGCCGTTGATGAGGCCCTCGCCGTAGGCTGGGTCTTTCTCGCGGAAGGCTGTGACGCGGCCCGTGCTGTCGACCTCCACGGCTCCATAGCGGCCGGCGTCGTCCACGCGACGCGTCACGAGGGTCAACCGTCCCCCGTTCTCATCCGCCGTGGCGGCAAGCTGCGCGTGGTCGATGTCGAAGAGCGTGTCGCCGTTGAGCACGGTGACCGCCTCCTCACGACAGCACTGCAAGGCGTTGACGATGGCGCCGCCGGTGCCGAGGGGCGAAAGCTCGCGGGCGTAGTCGATGGACACGCCGCGATATTCATGGCCGAAGAAGGCCTCCACCTTTTCGTGCAGATGGCCTGTGGCCAGCACGATGTGCGAATAGCAGGGTGCCATGCGGTCGAGCAGGTAGCAGAGGAACGGGCGACCGGCCACAGAGGCCATGGGCTTGGGCACGTCGCTGACGACGCTCTGCAGCCTCGTGCCGAAGCCTCCGGCAAGGATGATGGCTTCCATAGGCGTCACTTTTTGTCTCCGAACATAGCCGTTTCCACCAGCTCGCAGATGATATGGCCAAGCATGATGTGGCTCTCCTGGATGCGTGGCGTGTCGGTGCTGGGCACGTTGAGCAGCAAACCGCCGAAATCCTTCATCTTGCCGCCCGTGGTGCCGGTCAGCGAGACGATGCCCACGCCCATCTCCTGCGCCACCTTGTAGGCTTCCAGGATATTGCGGCTGTTGCCGCTGGTGCTGATGCCCACCAGCACGTCGCCCCGCCTGGCGGTGCCGCGCAGCAGACGGGCGAAGATGTATTCGTAGCCGTAGTCGTTGCCCACGGCGGTGAGATAGGAGGTGTTGCAGTGCAACGCCTCGGCGTTGAGGGGCGGACGGTCGAAATAGAAGCGGCCGCTGAGCTCGGCGGCGAGGTGCTGCGCGTCGGCGGCGCTGCCTCCGTTGCCGCAGAAGTGTATCTTGCCTCCGGCCCGCAGGCTCTGCTCGATGAGCCTTGCCGCCTCGTCCACGCGCTGCATCAAAGCACCGTCAGACAATATCTTTTCTTTGACGGCGATGCTTTCCTCTATGGATTCCTGTATTCTATTCATGAAAACAACATTTTTGTTTACGACAATTTACCCTTTTTTCCTTCAGACGGTCCAGGTCATGAGGCCCTCGCTGGTGAACTCGTAGCGTTTGGTCTCTCCGCCGAAGGCTGCGAGGGCCTGGCGGACGGCGAAGCGCGTGAGGCCGGGACAGTAGAAGAACATGAAGCCGCCGCCGCCGGCACCGCTTATCTTGCCGCCCGTGGCGCCGGCCGCGAGGGCGGCGTCGTAGATGGCGTCGATGCGCGGATTGCTGACACTCTGCGCCATCTGCTTCTTGTGCTGCCACCCGAAATTGAGAATCTCGCCGATGCTCTCCACCCTGCCTTTCAGCAGCGCCTCCTTCATCTGCTGCGCCTGCTCATTGAGGCGGTGCATGCTCTCGATGCTGGAAGTCCTGTTCTGCTTGACGTTCTGCTGCTGCTCACGGATGATGTCGGCACTGACGTGCGACGTATCTGTGTAGTAGAGCAGGAGGTTGTGGTTGAGCTCGTCGATGTAGCGCTGGCGGACACGCAGGGGGTTGACGATGACGTTGTCGCCAATGAACTCCATATAGTTGAAGCCGCCGAAGGTGGCGGCATACTGGTCCTGCTTGCCGCCGGCCAGACCGAGATCCACTCGCTCTATCTCGTAGGCCAGACGTGCGATGTCGTATTCACCCAGCGGCAGCTTGAGCCACTCCACGTAGGCGCCGAGGATGGAGACCACGAGGGTCGACGAGGTGCCGAGGCCGCTGCCTGCAGGCGCGTCGACAAACGACGAGATACGCAGCGACAAAGGCTTGTGGACGAACTGTTTCACTATTCGGTTGTACACACCCTTGTGGAGGATGAAGTAGCCGTCGGTGTCCACCTCCATGGCGTCTTTGTATACCTCGCGCAGCCCTTTGTCGGGGGCGAGGAACTCCACCTGTCCGTCGTCGGTGGGTTCTATGGTGGTGTAGGCGTAGAGGCTGATGGTGGCGTTGAGGATGGCGCCGCCATAGAGGTCGCTGTAGGGCGACACATCGGTGCCGCCGCCGGCCAGCCCCAGCCGCAGGGGTGTCTTGCTTCTTACTATCATTGTTCCTTTATATTCTTTAATGTCTCAACGACAATTTTCTTTCCTTCAAAAAACTGTTTTTTTTTCATTGCAGCCCGGCGATGGCACGGGTCATGTTCTCCCAGGCGTATTTCTTCTTCTCCTGGCGGACGCCCTCGGCGAGGCGCTGCTGCCAGTCCTCCTCGAAATAGCGCACGATGGCGTCGGCGATCCGGTCGGCGCGCGACTCCACGACGAAGCCCACCTTGCCGTCGGGCACAATCTCCGGCAGGCCTCCGACATTGGTGACGAGCATCTGACGCTCGAAGTGGAAGGATATCTGCGTCACGCCGCTCTGTGTGGCCGTCTTGTAGGGCTGCGCCACGAGGTCGGCGGCACAGAAATAGCGGTTCACCTCGTGGTCGGGGATGAAGTCGGTGTGCATGGCCACGCGGTCGCCGATGTCGAGGCGGGCGATTTGCTCATGGTAGGGTTTGGGGTCGCCGTAGAACTCACCGGCCACGATGAGCTTCACGCCCAGGCGTTCCATACGTTCGTCGGCCATGGCGTCGAGCAGCAGGTCGAGGCCCTTGTAGTCGCGTATGAAACCGAAGAAGAGCACATAGCGCTGCGCCTCGCGCAGCCCTATGAGGTCGAGGGCCTCCTTGCGCGAGAGGGCGGCACCGTAGTGGTCGTAGAGCGGATGGGGGCAGAAGGTGCGGGGCTTGCGGTGCCGGGGGTCGAAGAGGTCGGCGTCGGCCAGCACGGAGCGGCTCATGGCCACCATGCCGTCCACCGAACGAACGAAGAAACGCGCGAAGAACTTGTCGCCCGGCCGCTTCTCGTGGGGGACGAGGTTGTCGAGGATGGAGATGCGGCGCGTCTGCCGTCGCACGCCGTCGGCGTCCTTCCACTTGGCCCGGGCCGTGCGGTTGGCCACACCGAGCGCCGGCGCCATGAAGGGCAGCCAGAACTTGGTAACCACCAGGTCGGGCCGCTGCTTCTTGATGTACCGGCCGGTGGCTATCCAGCTGAAAGGATTGATGGCGTTGAGCTTGCGCGTAATCTTGAGGCCTTCGGGGGCCGGTTCGTCGCTGTACTGTGTCTTGCCGGGGAAGAGCAGCTTGGGGTACTGGAGAGTGAAGGTGACCACCTCCACCTCGTGGCCCTCGCGCTGGTACTGCCGCGCCAGACGCTCGTTGAAGGCCGCCAGGCCGCCGCGATAGGGCCAGGCGGTGCCGAGGATGATGACTTTCATGGCGTTTGTAGGTTGAAGTTGACGGGAAGGTTGAACTGCACCCGCACGGGCTTGCCGTTCTGGCGTCCGGGTTTCCACTTGGGCATGAGCTTCACCACACGCAGCGCCTCATCGCCCAGTCCGCCGCCAATGTCGCGCACCACCTTGGCGTTGCTCACCGTGCCGTCCTTCTCGATGACGAAACTCACAATCACCCTGCCCGTGGCGCAGATGTCCCGGTTGGGATATTTGATGTTGGACGCCACAAACTGATACAGAGCCTCCATGCCTCCGGGGAATTCCGGAGCCTGCTCCACCACCGTGAAGATCACATTGTCAGCCTGCTCTGCGGCGGCCTCGCGCGAGGTCGCCGCGCGCTGCGACTGCGGCGCCTGGGCCATGGCCAAGCCGCTCATTGCCAGCGTCGCCACGAGGAGGAGCGTCTTTTTCGTCGTCAGTGTTTTCCCTGCCATTGGTTGTTGTTTTGTTGTCGTTTGCTATGGATGATAACGGCAGGGTGCCGATTTTATTGTATTCGTTCATAAATAAAAAAGTCCCCTCCCTGGCGGAGGCCTCTTGCGAGGCCGCCTCCACACCCTGTTGCCTTGCGGCGTCAGCCGTGGCGTCGACCGCCGCGAGGGTGCCCAGACAGACGCTGTCCGACGTGCGCCCGGCATAGTCCTCCACAAAGCCGTATAGCACCACATCCCTGCCCTGCCAACGCGCTGGCAGCGTGAGCGTCACCGCGCGCGAGCGGCGGTAGGCGGCCACCGACAGCACACCCTCGCCCAGCTGCGGACAGACGGCGCAGAGATACACCCTGTCGTCGCCCTGCGAGCTCAGGTGC
>JAFVAM010000024.1 GCA_017480525.1 Bacteroidales bacterium
GCCAATGCTTGTTTACTACGTTGTAGACCTCGCCCTCGGCATCTCTGCATACGATTACATACTCAATGCATGTTGTAGTGTTTTATGTTTCAATGCTCTTCATAATTTGTTCCGTTGTGTGTTGTTGTTTTTTTGTATCTTTGTTTCGATTTCGGGTGCAAAGATATGTAGATTTTCCAAACTACCAAAATAAATTTGTAGATTTTAGAATACATGATTTGTAAATAATTAAAACACAACGATATGAACACGAAAAAAAATTTCATGGATTGGGAAAAACTGAACGAAATTTGCCAATATTTTGGCGTAACAATGGCGGAATTTGCCACAAAAAACGACCTCAAAAAGTCAGAAATTTACCAAGTGAGCGGTAAAAAACAACTCTATTTTTCTCGCGATACTCTTATAAATATCGTAAAAAACTGCCCCGAAATATCCCCTTACTGGCTCATCACGGGCGAGGGGTCGATGCTGGGCGGCTCGGTAGAGGCACACCATAACGCGGTTGCGACAGACCATAGCACCGCAACAGTTACCCACTCGGAGAATAACGACACCGACACCGGAACACTAATAACAAGTCAGCAACAGATAATAGAGAGGCTGACGAGGCAAAACGAACAACAGGCGGAGCAGATAAACCGCCTGCACGGAATGATAGAGAGTTTAATAAACAAGCAATAGTACTATGAAAAGGACAATGTTATTTATCTCCCTCGCGCTGGTTCTCGGCACGGCATCGGCTCAGCGTGTGGTGCGTATCGGTCAGCCTGCCACATCGTCGGACACCATCACCACAACACAGCCCTTGCAGGTGGATTTCGGCTATAACGTGCCGCCGTCGCAACTACTCATAGAGGCCGCAGACCACCGACGCAACGCCATAATAATACCTCTTATCGGTGGGGCTGTCGGTGGCGGCCTCGCCTGGTACGGCTTGCAAAACCCACCTGCGGCAAGTAGCGGATTAAACCCCGTTGTGTATCTCGGTTATGGCATCGCCGCTGTGTCGGGCATCGTGGGAATGATAAACGAGGGGCTTTCGATATACAAGGAGAAACAAGCAGGCAAAGGGTTACAAAAAATAACCTTTTCCGCTGGCGGTGTAACGTATCACTTCTGACTATATGCTACGTTATAAATACACCGTCCGCTTCTATCTGAACACACGACCAAACGCTGACGGCTCGCGCGTGCTGGTAATGTCTGTAACATGGAAAGCACAACGCCTGCGTATGTACCTACCCGTGTCTGCATACCTCGACCAGTGGGACGACGCGGCGCAACTCGCCAAGCCGACAAAGCAACACCGCAACGTTGCAACAATCAACGGCTCTGTAATGGAATATCGCGAGCGCGTAACATCTTATTTTGAGAAATCGCTTTTAAGCGACAAAATACCCACCCCTGCACAGATACAAGCCCTCTTCGTTTCAGACGTTCCTACGGGTGAAGAAAGGCACGAAATCAGGGCTGCCCTGCAATCGTTCATCGAAAGTCAAAAGATAGAGCGCGGCTGGAGTTCCGCCACAGTGCGACGCTTCGGGGTGCTGGGAAACAAACTTGCCAAGGCTGGCTTCGTGTATGTGGACGAACTGACAGCCGAGGGCTTGCAGAAGTACCAACGCTGGCTGGCAAAGAAGAAGTACACCAACGCCTATTTTATGAAAGAAATATCGGTGCTGAAGTGGTTTTGCCGCTGGTGCTTGGATAACGACTATATAAAGGACGACGGCTTCAATAAGGTGTCGCCACGCCTGCGCACACCGCCAAAAGAAGTGATATATCTGACGTGGGACGAACTTATGCAGCTCTACTACTTTGATTATGGAAAGTATCAGACGCTGGCAAACGTGCGTGATATATTCTGCCTGTGTGCCTTTACGTCGCTCCGTTTCTCCGACGCTATACGGCTGCGGTGGTCGGATATTCACGGCGACACCATCACCATAACCACACAAAAGACCGCTGAGTCACTGACTATCGAACTCAATAAATACTCCCGTGCTATCGTCGAAAAACGCCGTGCCGCTGGCTCTCCGCTGGTGCTGCCGACTATTTCATTACAGAAGTGCAACGACTATCTCAAAGATGCTGCAATGCTGGCACAGATAGACGAGCCTATGCGCCTTGCATCGTTCCGAGGCGATAAGAGAGAGGAAAAAGAGGTATGGAAGTGGGAAGTAATCACTACGCACTGCGCCCGTCGTACCTTTGTGGTAAACGCCCTGCGGCTGGGTATCCCTGCCGAGGTGGTGATGAAATGGACGGGACACAGCGACTACCAGGCAATGCGCCCGTATGTGGCAATCGTGGACGAACTCAAACGCTCCAATATGGCACTATTCGACAATGTATGATTGTAGACATTTTGTAGACATTTTTTGAATAAACAATTGAAACAGCATGAAACATAACGAAACAATTAACCGCAGCCAATCAGCAAGTTATGTAAATTTTGAAACAATGCGAAACAGCGCGAAACATAATATAGTTGTACTGGTAGGACAACCCACCCGAAAGAAGCCTTTCTCAACAAAGGTTTCTTTTTTTTATTGTACCGCTGCCGCAATAAAGACGCGTTTTCTCCGTTATCTTGATCATGAAGACAAACAAAGTGCTCATCGTGTACACCGGCGGCACCATCGGCATGGTGCAGGATGAAAACGGATCGCTGCATCCCTTCGCCCTCGACCGCATCTACGACGCCGTCCCGCAGCTCAAAAGTTGCCAATACGACATCGACTCCGTCACCCTCGACAACATCATCGACTCTTCCAACATGACACCCTCCCTCTGGGTCGATATCGCCAGCATCATCGAACGGGAGTACGACCGCTACGACGGCTTCGTCGTCCTCCACGGCACCGACACCATGGCCTACACCGCCTCGGCACTGAGTTTCATGTTCAAGAACCTGGCCAAACCCATCGTCCTCACCGGCAGCCAGCTGCCTCTCGGCATGCTACGCTCCGACGGCCGCGAGAACATCATCTGCGCCCTCGAGATAGCCTCTGCCCGCCAGTGCGTCATCCCCGAAGTGTGCATCTTCTTCGAGAACCACCTCTACCGCGGCAACCGCAGCACCAAGATGAGCGCCGCCAACTTCGATGCCTTCGAGACCTACAACTATCCTTCCCTCGCCAAAGCAGGCATCAACATTGACTTCCGCGAGCGCCTCTTCCTCCCCATGCCCACCGATTCCCTTGTGGTACGCAAGCATTTCGACACTCGCGTGGCCATCCTCAAACTCTTCCCCGGCATCGGCCCCGACGTTGTCAACGCTGTCCTCCGCACCCCCAACCTTCAGGGCGTAATCCTTGAGACCTACGGTTCCGGCAACGCCCCCACCGACCCATGGTTCATCGATGCCCTCGAAGAGGCCATCGCCCGCGGCGTCATCGTCCTCAACGTCACCCAGTGCAAGGCCGGTTCCGTCGTCATGCGCCAGTATGCCGCCAGCTGCGACATGGACCGCATCGGCGTCATCGGCGGTGGCGACATCACCATCGAGGCCGCAATCACCAAGCTCATGTTCCTCCTCGGCAACTTCCCCGACAACAAAGACCACGTCCGCCAGCGGCTTGCCCAGTCTCTCCGCGGCGAACTAACCGAAAACTGATAATTTGAAATCAATTTGATCACTATTGAAAACAACAAAAGCAACGGCTGACAACTATTTTAGACAACAGGCAATGTTGCCCTGCTTTTAACCGACACCTGATGTTGTTCAATGCTTTTCAACCTGTTGTCTGTCAAGACAACCACGCCAGCCTACGCAAGGCCGAATAAACATATAAGATTTATGGATTTCGCGATCACCGCGATCAGGAGAACAAATAGAAAAATGAAAGCCAGCAATTGAAACGAACCGGCACATACCCCCGTCTTGCGAAGATTATCATGGCCATGATGATTTTCAACTTTCATTTTTCTACTTTCGCTCCCCTCCACGCCCAGGTGGGCAATCTTGGCAAATTCGACAGCCGGCTGCTCCACTTCGGCATACAGGTCGGCCTCACCAACTCAAAGTTCGACCTCGACTACTCAGACGACTCGGAGCTGCGCCAAACCCTCCAGGGCACCACCTCCTACTTCTCCCCCGGATTCCATATCGCCGTCATCGGCGACCTCCGGCTCAACAACTGGTTCAACCTCCGACTCCTCCCCGGCGTGATGCTCATCACTCGCGATGTCTCCTACTCATGGGAGGACGGCTACCTCCAGACCCACCGCCTCGCCGAGCGCAGCCGCAAGGTGGAGTCCGTCTACGGCGAGATACCGTTGGAAATCAAGTTCCGCGCCATCCGCTGGGGCAACTTCCGCCCCTACGTCACCGCTGGCGCCTCATACGGATTCGACCTCGCTTCCCTTCGCAAAAACCGCAACCGCACCGACGAGAGCATCATCCGCCTCGAACCCCACGACTTCCGCTATTCCCTCGGCCTGGGCTTCGACGTCTTCCTGCGCTACGTCAAGTTCGCCATCGACCTCAAGGTCTCCCTTGGCCTCTCCGACCTCAAGGTCGAGGATCCCGATGTCTACATCCGCGCTTTCAACAATCTCTCTTCCCGCACCTTCATGCTCTCCTTCACCTTCGAAGGATGACCGTCAGCACCCTGCGAGGACCTCGATGCAGCGCATGCCGTCCATGGCGGAACTGACGATGCCACCGGCGTAGCCGGCACCTTCGCCACACGGATAGAGCCCCTGCAACTGTGGATGTTGCAGTGTCTCTTTGTCTCTCGGAATGCGCACCGGCGAAGAGGTGCGGCTCTCCACGGCCAACAGCGACGCCTCCTCGGTGATGAAGCCCTTCATCTTGCGGTCGAAATCGCGGAAAGCCTGTGTCAGGCAGTCCGTCACGAAGCCCGGCAGCACCTCGTGCAGCGGCGCGCTGACGCAGCGCCCAATATAGTTGCTCTTGTTCAGCCGCGACGAAGGCCGCCTCTTCAGGAAATCCACCAGCCGCTGCGACGGCGCGTCGATGCAGCCGCCCGCAGCCTCGAAAGCCCGCCGCTCCACAGCCTTCTGAAACTCCAGCAACGCCAGAGCTCCCTCGCCGCCCACGTCCTCCGGCCCCACCGTCACAGCGATGCCGCTGTTGGCAAAACCCGAATTGCGCGCCGCATTGCTCATGCCGTTCACCACCTGCTGTCCCTCCCCCGTGGCGGCAGGCACAATGACACCGCCGGGACACATGCAGAAGCTGAAGACCCCGTGGGAATGCACCAGTGCGACGGAACGTGGGTTCACCTGGGTGACGAGGCTGTAGGTTGCCGGGGGAAGCAAGGGAGAATAGCCCTTGCCGTGATACTGGATTTCGTTGATGAGTTCCTGCGGATGTTCGACGCGCACCCCCAAGGCAAACGGTTTGGCTTCGAGCAACCAGCCACGACGGGCGAAGAGTTCGTAGATGTCGCGCGCCGAATGACCCGTGGCCAGGACGACGGCCTTTCCCTCTATGCGCTCCCCGTCCGCCGTCGCCACGCCGCGCACACGGCCGTCGCGAAGAAGGAGGTCGGTCACGCGCGTATTGAAATGATATTCGCCGCCATGCTCCACGATGGTCTGCCGCATGCGGCCGATGATGCCCGGCAAGCGGTCGGTGCCTATGTGGGCGTGGACGTCCACCATGATGTCGGAATCCGCACCATGCTGCACCAGCAGGCGCAACACCTCGCCGACGTCACCCCTCTTCGTGGAGCGAGTGTAGAGTTTGCCGTCGCTGTAGGTCCCCGCGCCTCCTTCGCCGAAGCACCAGTTGCTGTCGGGGTTCACCGCCTTGGTACGCACCATGCCCACAATGTCCGCCTTGCGGTCCTCCACAGGCTTGCCACGCTCCACAATGACAGGCCTCAAGCCCAGCTGCAACGCCCTGAAGGCGGCGAAAAGGCCTGCCGGACCGGCGCCGACGATGACCACTGGCTCGCCAGCTTGAGGGGGTTCACATCTGTTTTTTTCCAAAGAGGGGGTAAGTCCCACCTCCACCGTGCAGTGGTACACCACCTTGCGTCGACGGCAATCTATGCTGCGACGCACCACGCGGAACGGCTCCAACTCTTTCGCCACCACACCCATAGCCTTCGCCACGGCCTGCCTCACAGCCTCCTCGGAGTGGTATTCCTCCGGCGTCAGGTCAATCTGGATCTGCCTCATGCTCCTCCTCCACATATTCTTTCATAGACCACATCTCGCTGACCTCGTAGGGGTTGAACCAGACGAAGTCGCAGATTTTCCATTCCCCCTCCTCCTTCGCCATCGGCAACTCGAGGGTCATCGTCGAGCCCGAAACCGTCAGCCGCAGACGCACATGCACCCCGCCGGCACCGTCGCTCCACGCCGTGTCGATGCGGAACGACACCGAATCCCAATCCTGCCCCCCTATCCAGTGGTCGACGTCGAAAAAACCGAAGGCGTTGGGATAGTAGAGAGAGTCGACCTCCCGCACCCGCCGCCTCAAAGCGAGAAACTCCGACGAGAGATAGAGTCTGTCGAAAGAGAGCATCGTGACGGTTAACGCCTCCAACGAAGAGATGTCGTCGATGTCGACATGGTTGTACTCCTCGCAGACGCGCGAATAGATGGCCTCCACGCGCTCCATGGCCTCCTCTTCGGGCCCCGAAGGAGCCTCCACGGCGGCGCCTCCGCCGCACGACGTCATCAAAGACAGAAACAAGAAACTGTAAAACAAACGTTTGCCCATAAAACGAAAATCATTTTCCAGATACAAAAATACGCAAAAAAAATGTAAACGCCAACGAAAAAAAGGCCTCCCCACGCATTCTGGGATAATAACCATCGCACAACATCCTCCCGAACACCTGAAAAAAAACTTGCCATAACCCTGCCAACACCCTATCATCTCCTACCATGGTAGGAGTTGGTAGCAGGAGGGGAAGAAGATGATAAGAATTTGGGAAGAAGATGATACCTATAGAACTCTGATTTACAACATTTTAAGTGCAAATTTTAACATTTTGCCAAATCGTTGGTTTTCAATATGTTGCATTTTGGCTTTTTTTGACGTTTCCGGGTCGGGAAAAAACTGTTTGGGGACGGGGAAAACTTGAGTGAGGCCGGATGGATTTTTTTTTGTATCTTTGCAGCCATGTTCAAACATTGTGCCCGATACAACTACTTGGCCTGCATCTATTTGGCAGGCATGGTGTTTTTCACGCTGTTCCGGCTGGCGGAGACGATGGCCTACTGCGCCACAACGGAAGGTCCCGACGACTTCGGAGGCCTCTATGGCATAGCCCTCTGGAAGGGTTTCCGCTTCGACACGGCGGTGAGCGCATACGTGCTGGCGTTGCCGCTGCTGATGATGATTGCGGGCGAGATGGCGAGAATCAAGAAGCGATGGTACTATGCCATCGCGCACTATGCCGCCATGGCACTCTACACGGTGTGTTTCTTCGCCTGCGCAGCGGACATCCCCTACTTCTGCTATTTCTTCACCCGGCTGGACAACGTGGCGCTGACGTGGATGGACGACTTCGCCACCTCGGCAAGCATGATTGTGAGCGAGCCGATGTATATGGTCTACCTGATAGTATTCATCGCGGTGGCCGTGGGCTGGTGGCTGCTGGGAAGGGTTCTCTACAGGCGGGTGCTGCTGGCACATCTGGACGAAGAACCGCTGGGCTACGGGTGGAGCATAACGATAGCCGTTGTGCTGCTGGGGCTGGGATTTCTCGGCATGAGGGGCAAACTGACCAAGATACCCATGCGCGTGAGCACAGCCTATTTCTGCAACGACCCCTTCCTGAACCAGATAGGGCTGAACCCTGTGTTCACCTTCATGAAGAGTGTGGAGGGAGCCGGCAAGAGCAGCAACCAGGAGCTGACGCTCGCATCGGCCGCAGAGGCTGCGGAGGTGCTGCGCGAGCAGCAGGCATGGCCTGTGGACAGCACCCTGGCAGAGGCCGGCCTGCGACTGCCGGAGAACACGAACGTGGTGGTGGTGCTGATGGAGTCGCTCTCGGCCTACAAGACCTCGCTCCAAGCCCCTTCGGCAAGCCTCTCGCCCTGTCTGGACAGCCTGATGGGGCGCGCAATGACGTTCCGCGAAACATGGTCGGCAGGCATACACACCCACAACGGCATCTACGCCACACTCTACGGCCATCCGGCCCTGATGGCGCGCAACATAATGAAATATACGCCCATGCCGACAATGTGCGGTCTGCCGCAGCGGTTGTCGGAGAACGGATACAGCACCGCATATTTCATGGCTCACGACGAGGACTTCGACGGCATGAGGGGTTTCCTCTTCCAGAACGGATTCGACTTCGTGGTGGGACAGCACAGCTATCCGCGCTCGGAGGTGGTGGGGACATGGGGCATCCCCGACCACATGCTTTTCGACCACGCCCTTGAGCACTGCGACAGCATGGCCGCCAAAGGGCCGTTCTTTGCATGCGTGATGACCTGCAGCGACCACGGGCCCTACATTGTGCCTGAGGGGACAAGTTTCCGTTCGGAACAGGAAGACAAGACGAAGCGCGTGTCGGAATATGCCGACTGGTCGATTGGACGTTTTGTGCGCATGGCCGAACAGAAGCCATGGTTCGGAAACACTCTGTTTGTCTTCGTGGCAGACCACGGGGCTTCCATCGACCATGACTACGACCTCTCGCTGGCATACAACCGTGTGCCGCTGATTTTCTACGCCCCCGGACGCATTGAACCTCACTATGTGGACCGTCTGGCCCAACAAATCGACATTGCCCCTACCATTCTGGGACTGCTGGGGATAGACAACAGCGGCAAAATGATGGGTGTCGACCTGATGCATGTCCGCAGACCCTTCGCTTTCTTCAGCGCCGACGACAAGATTGGCGTGGTGGACGGCGAACTGTTCTATCTCTACCGCGCAAAACAAGAAGGACGCGAGAGCCTCTACCGATACAAAGAACGCTCAACGGAGGACATCGTGGACCGACACTCCGCGCTTGCCGCCGACATGAAACGCTACGCTTTCGGCATCATCCAGGCAAGCCAGCAAATGCTCAAGGAAGGCAGCACTGCCTGCAACAAATAAAAAAAAACAACACCATCGACAATGGACTTCAAACTGAAATCGGACTTTGCGCCCATGGGCGACCAGCCGGAGGCCGTACGGCAGCTGGTGGAGGGGGTGCGCAGCGGCCAGCGGGCACAGGTGCTGCAGGGTGTCACGGGCAGCGGCAAGACCTTCACGGTGGCCAATGTCATCCAACAGTTGCAACGGCCCACGCTGGTGCTGAGCCACAACAAGACCCTGGCGGCGCAGCTCTACGGCGAGTTCCGCCAATTCTTCCCCGACAACGCGGTGGAATACTTCGTGAGCTACTACGACTACTACCAGCCCGAAGCCTACATCGCCGCCACCAACACCTACATCGAGAAAGACCTGGCCATCAACGATGAGTTGGACAAGCTGCGCCTGCGGGCCAGCAGCGCGCTGCTGAGCGGCCGCAGGGACGTTATCGTCGTCTCCTCGGTGAGCTGCATCTACGGCATCGGCAACCCCGACGAGTTCAAGAAGGGGACGGTGACGGTGCGCGTGGGCGACCGCATCAAGCGCGACGACCTGCTGATGCGGCTCCTCGACGGACAGTATGTGCGCAACGAGATAGAGTTCACCAACGGCCGCTTCCGCGTGAAGGGCGACACGGTGGATGTCTACCCCTCCTTTGCCGACTTCTGCTACCGCATCTCCTTCTGGGACGACGAGATAGAGAGCCTCGAAAGTTTCGATCCCATCAGTGGCCAGCGGCTGGAACGCTTCGACGAGATTGTCGTCTACCCCGCGTCGAACTTCCTCACCTCCAAAGACCACCTGGCCGAGGCGCTGCTACAGATACAGCGCGACATGTTCGAGCGGCGAGACTACCTGGAGAGCATCGACAAACACTTGGAAGCCAAACGGCTGGAGGAGCGCGTGAACTACGACTTGGAAATGATTCAGGAGCTGGGCTACTGTTCCGGCATCGAGAACTACAGCCGCTATTTCGACGGCCGCGCGCCGGGGACACGGCCGTTCTGCCTCATCGACTATTTCCCGGACGATTTCCTGCTGGTCATCGACGAGAGCCACGTGACGGTGCCGCAGATCGGCGCCATGTACGGCGGCGACCGCAGCCGCAAGACTTCGCTGGTGGAATACGGTTTCCGACTGCCGTCGGCCATGGACAACCGTCCGCTGACCTACGACGAGTTCTACGCCCTCACGGGGCAGACCATCTACATCAGCGCCACGCCGGCCGACTACGAGTTGAGCGAGGCCGAGGGCGTGGTGGTGGAACAGGTGATACGCCCCACAGGCCTGTTGGACCCCGTGGTGGAGGTGCGCCCGGCGGTGAGCCAGGTGGACGACCTGCTGGACGAGATAGAAAACACCGTGGACAAGGGCGAGCGTGTGCTCGTCACCACGCTGACCAAGCGCATGGCCGAGGAGCTGACGAGTTATCTTATCAACCTCGGCATCCGAAGCAAATACATCCACAGCGACGTGGACACCTTGGAACGTGTGGAGATTATGCGCGACCTGCGAATGGGTGTCTTCGACGTGCTGGTTGGCGTCAACCTGCTGCGCGAAGGCCTCGATCTGCCGGAGGTGAGCCTCGTTGCCATCCTCGATGCAGACAAGGAGGGATTCCTCCGCAGCGACCGCGCCCTCATCCAGACCATAGGCCGTGCGGCACGCAACGTACACAGCAAGGCCATCCTCTACGGCGACAGCATCACAGGCTCCATGCAGCGCGCTATCGACATCACCAACCGCCACCGCGAAAAACAAATCAAATACAACATGGAACACGGCATCGTGCCGAAACAGATTGTCAAAAGCACAGATGCCATCCTCGGCACCACAAGCGTCATCGAACGCGCCGCCGAAGAGGGCGGCAGGAGCGACCACCGCGACAGCTCCGTCGGCACCAGCCTGCCATTGGCGGCCGAGGAGGGCTTGGAATACAAGGCCGCCAAGAGGGAACCGGAGCCTTCGCCATTCCTGAAGATGACCAAAGAGCAACTGCGGAAAGAAATCCGTGAACGCCAGCGCAAGATGCAGACCGCCGCCAAGGAGCTGGACTTCATGGCGGCAGCAAAGTTCCGCGACGAAATCAAGGAACTGCAGGGACTGCTGGAAACAGCCCGGTAGGCAGGCCGTAGCCCCCTTCCTCCCCCCGGAAAAACAGAAACGACGGGCCCCGCTGCTGCGCAGCGGGGCCCGTCGTTTTGATGCACTCTCTCTTTCGTTACCTGAGGGTGACCACCGCACGGCGGTTCTGGTAGCGATGCTCCTCGGTGTCGTTGTCGACCACGGGGTCGTTCTCGCCACGGGAGGCTGTGCTGATGCTGGCGGCGGGGGCACCACGGTTGACCATGAGGGCCTTCAGTGCCTCGGCACGCTTCTTGCCATAGGTCATGTTGCCCTCGGCAGAGCCGACATTGTCGGTATGGCCGGTGATGAGCACCTTGACATTCTTGTCGGCAGCCATAGCCTTGCAAAGGGCGTTGATGGCGACGTTGGTGGCCTCGTCGAACTGGGGTTCGGTCTTGCCGAAGTCGAAGTGGACAGTGGCGTTGATTTTGTCGAGGAGACGCTGGAGTTCGGCGCGGTCGGCAGGCTGGGCGGAAGCCTTCTGGGCATCGGCGGGCTGGGTGGCGGCCATGCCGCAGGCGCGGTGGGCGGCTTCACGGGCCTTGAAGGCAGCGCGGTAGGCGGCGGCAGTGTTGCCCATACGGGCAGCATTGGCAGCCTCGGTAGCCTGTTCCTTGGCCTCACGGACAGCGGCATCGGCGCTGCCGTTCTTGGCGGCGCAGGCCTCGGCCGACTCGGCGAAGGACTTGGCAGCGGCGGCATAGCTTTCGGGCAGGTTGCCACGGTAGGCCTTGCCAGAGGCATCCTTGCCGTCGGTCAGGGCAGGCTTGCTGCCGTTATCATTGGCCATGTCGATGGCCTCCTGGGCCAGGCGGTTGGCGGTGTTGGGGTCGTTGTAGGCAGCAGCGTTGCGGTCAGCCTTGTCGGCGTCGCGGGCAATCTCGGAGTTGATCTTGGCGTTGCGGCTGGCGGCCATGGCGCAGTCGAGACCATCCTTGTGTGCGGCTTCGGCATAGAGGTCGGCATCGTCGGCAGCCTGGATGGCGGCGGGGATGTTCTTGCCGGCGGCATAGCGGTGGGCGTCGTTGGCATAGCTGTTGGCAATCTCGCCATAGGCATCGTTGAAGAGATCGTAAGCCTGGCAGTACTTGCCGTTGTTGTAGGCAGTCTTGGCATCGGCGGCTATGGCTTTGGCGTTGGCAACAGCTTCCTTAGCGGAGGCGTCGCCCGACTCGTTGGCAGCCTGCTCGGCCTCGGCGATGTCGGAATCGATGTTGGCCATGGCGGAGGCCATGTCGGGATTGTTCATGCGGCGGGCGTTGCAACGTGCCTCGCGGGCGGCAGCCTCTTCGGCAGCCTGGGCATCCTCGTCGTCGATGGCGCCATTCTCATGGGTGGCCGGGGCTTCAAGAACGGCAGGGGTCTCAACAGCGTCAAGTTCCTCCTCGTCGCGACGAACGGGCTTGTCGTTCTGTGCCTCATAGTGGACGAGCGCAGCACCACCATCGTCGCCGCGCTTGGCGGAGGAGTGGCACTGCCAGCCAAAGTTGATGCCTATCTTGGCTCCGACATTGAGCAGGTGGAGCTCGTCGATCTGGTTGGAATTGACGACGCCGTTGTAGGCACTGATGGCCGTGGAGCCGTTGGGAGCGTCGAGCATAGGCTCGGTGGAGGGTTCGTCGAGGAGGTTGGTGAAGCCGTAACCACCATAGAGACCCATATAGAGCCCCCAGTGGTTGCTGAACGAATAGTTGAAACCGAGGTCGATGATGGCACTGACACCCCATGTGCGGAGGTGCTCGACATCGCCACTCTCGTTGGCGTCATAGACAGTGAAGCCATAGGAGGGAAGATTGCGATACTCCACGTTGGTGGCGGGGAAGTAGCCGCGCAACTCGTAGGAGCCCTCATCGGCGGTGTACTCGCCGCTCATGGGGAGGTCGAACTGGGCGCCGAGTCCAAGGAGGAAGAACCAGCGCTCTCCGATGGGGGCGCGCCAGTAGAGTTCCACGGGGATGGAGAGGAACATGACGTTCTGACGTTCCTTCCTGTCGTTGTAGACCGTGCGTGACTCATAGTTGAGGCCGTTGTCGGGGTGGACAAGGTTGTCCGTCACCTCGGTGAAGTCGAAGGTGGCGCCGGAGCGGGTGTAGTTGAACTGGGCACCGAAGCCGAGGCCGAAATGCTTGCCGAAAAAGTGCATGTACTTCAGTTCGCCAAGGAAGCCGAGTTTGAGGTTCCAGTCGCCGTCGGCGGGACTGTATTTCAGCGTATTCAACCCACCTCCCACGTTGAGGCCGATATAGTTGCTCTGAAGGTTCATCTGGGCCTGCGATGCAAAGGCAAGGGCAAGGGTACCAAACAAGATGAATATACGTTTCATATTATATCTTTCCTTTTATATTATGTACTATATTAATTTTTGAGGACACGGACAGCAATGCCGTCGACAACGAGGGTGTAGCTGCCGACGTCGAGGGTGCTGAAGTCGACAGTGGTATCGTTGCCGCTGAAGGTGGTGTTGACAAGCGTCACGCCGAGCACACTCATGACCTGCAGGCTGTGCGTGGAGTTGGAGGAATGCTCAATGGTGACGTTGACCTGATCGACGGCGGGATTGGGATAGGCGCTGACGCTGACAGCCTCGACGGGTGCCTCGGAGACGATGGTGGTCACGTCGGTCTGCTCGCAGGTGCGGTCGTTGCTGCCATTGATGGTGAGTTCCACATGGTAGGTGCCGGTGAGGCCGCCAACCTCCTGGTAGTAGGGACCGTCGTGGTAGTTGGGGTCGGTGGTGCCGAGATAGGTTCCGTTGTGATACCATTTGACGGAGCTCTGATCAATGCAGTGGCAGGTGTCGACAATAGAGATGACATCGCTGAAGACAGGCATGGTGAGGTTGCGGGAGAGGTTGACGTGGAAGGTGACGGAAATGGGAGAACTCTCAAACTGGGGGTAGTTGCTGTTGCGGAAAGTGACGTCGACATTGTAGTCGCCGGAAGCGGCGTTGACAGGGATGTCGATAGCGAGCTGGCCGGCGGTGGTGATGGCCGACCAGGCCACGTTGCTGAAGCCTTCGGCGACAGCGGCGGAGTCAAACTTGAGTTTGTACTGGTCGGGGTTGCCGCTCTGGAGGTAGTAGCCGATGTTGGAGGCATCGCCGGAGCAGTAGCCATTAGCCGAGACATCGATGCCGTTGTCGGCCTGCGAGGCGTCAAGGACAACGGGAGCGAGGATGGC
The DNA here is from genome assembly GCA_017480525.1 of Bacteroidales bacterium. GTDB lineage: Bacteria > Bacteroidota > Bacteroidia > Bacteroidales > P3 > Colimorpha. Next base: position 14,333 of record JAFVAM010000024.1, read on the forward strand.
TCCGGTGGTGCTGACGACGACGTTGGCGCTGGGAAGCGTGTAGTTGTAGGCATCGGCGCCGACGAGGGTATGGGCGGCAGTGATGTTTTTGTTCTCGCCTGTCGTGGCATCGTCATAGAGAGCCACGGTGCTGACAGTGACGTCGTCATTGCCGTAGATGGGAGTGGGGGTACCGGCACTGAGGACCTCGGCGTTGGCGTTGCCGTCATAGAGTTTGGCGGTTTCGACGGAGACGCCGTTGACAACCACAGGGGCGGGTTCGATGGTGAGGTTGGTGGAGAGCATGCCGATGAGATGATACTCGCTGTCCAGGGGGGCGACATGCAGGACGTAGCTGCCGACGGTGCGTGCCTCGCTCACCTCGTTGCCGTTGGCGTCGGTGATGGTGATGGTGCCGTTGAGGGTGGTGCCGTCGTCGTCGATGTAGGAGGCAGTGATGCCGTCGACGGGCTGTCCGTTGTAGACAACGGTGCTGTCAGTGCTCGACCAGCTGACGAGGTAGTCGTTCTGGCTGTAGATAGCCGTCAGGGTGACGTCGTGGGCAGGCATGAAGGGGGTGTAGGGCGACCAGGTGAGGAAGGTGTGGCCGGGACGGCTGACGGTGGGATGCGTCAGCGGAGTGCCGAAAGCATAGGAGGTGTCGGCGACGCCGGAGATGATGGAGCCGCCAGCGAGGTCATAGACAATCTGGAAGGTGTCGCGGGTGTAGAGGAACTCGATGGTGGTGTCCTGGTTGAGGACGAAGACGCGCGCGAGGTCCTGGGCCACAAAGCCGGCATAGGTGTAGGGAGAAAGGCTGATGACGGTGCCGATAGTACCCACCTTGTGGACAGAATCGGTGGCGGCATCGGGATAGGTGCCGTCGAGGGCCTGACGACGGTGGTATACGGTGTAGCGGGCGTCGGTAAGGCTGTTGAAGATGTTCCATTCGGCATAGAGGGTGGTGTCGGAGGTGAGGACATCCTCGAGGAAGTTCCAAGGACGGCTGAACTGGTCGTCGATGAAGTAGGCGGAGAAGACGGTGTCGGCACCGACATAGGCGGGACGGCCGGGAGCGGGGATGATGAGGTTGTCGGCGCGGTCGACGACGGCCACGGAGTCGGCATAGCCGGGCTGACCGATGCGTCCGTTATAGTTGACGAAGGTCACCTTGTAGCCGGAGACGACTTTGTAGGCGAAAGAGGCGGCGTCGCTCTCATCGTTGTCCACGAGGACATGGCGGGGAGCGAGGTAGGTGTCGACCTGCTGGTTGAACTTGCCGTCGAAAACGGTGACATCGGCGCCCGTGGAGGGGGTGACGACGTTGTAGCGTCCGCCGTTGACGCGCACCTGGAGGCTGCCGGGGAGGAGGTTGCCCACAGAGTCGAGGGTGCTGAGGACGAGGGAACCGGTGACGCCGTCGGCACCGGAGATGATGTTGGCCACGCCGTTCTGCAAATAGACATTGCCGAGGTTGTGGGCGAGGACGAGAACGCCTTTGACTGTGTCGGCGTTGAGGTCGACGACGATGGCGTCGGCGATGGTGTCGGAGGTGCCTGCTGCGGTGTTGCGGTTGAGGAAGACTGTGTCGTCGGCATTGGCGGCGGCGATCTGGAGGGTGGGATGGAAGAGGAGGCTGGCGTCGGCCTTGTAGAAAGCGTCGGCGGCAATGTCGCTGCGACGGCTGTTGCCGGTGGCGGCGTCGATGGAGAAGGAGCCCGTTGCGGCGCTGGCAAAGGCGGCGATGTGGCTGCCGGGGAAGGCAGAGGCTTCGGAGGCAGCGGTGGCGGAATCGGCCAACAGGATGGTCTGGGCGTCGCTGGCGCTGACGAGGGTGCAGCTGTCGAAGGAGGCGGAGCCGTTGCCCTCGACACTGGCCACCTGGGTGCCGGCATTGAAGACGGCCTTGGAGGCCTCGAACCGGCCATCGACAACCTGGAAGAGGGTGCCGGAGAGGTTCGGGGTGTAGACGGTGTCGCGCTGGTCGCTACCGTTCCAGCGGAGGGCTACGCCGTCGACTTTGACGAGGGGATAGGCGGCATCGGTGTGTGTGCTGACGAGGGGGAAGCCGTTCTGGGCGATGGTGACGGTGTGGTCGAGGACCATGGGAGTAGCCGCGGTGACGGTGTCGACGAAGGTGAGCAGGGCGTTGTCGGTCGAGAGGCCGAGAGCTTTGTCGAGGGCGCTATAGCCGAAGAGTTCGTTGTCGACGATGACCTGGCGGCCGGTGCCGAGCATGTGGCTGTTGGCATACATGACATCGGAGAGGGTGGAGCCGGTGATGCCGGAGAAGAGTTCGGCGGCACGGAAGATGCCGGTGTCGCGCATGTCGCGGCTGGCGACGCCGAGGACATAGGCCACATTGTTGGTGTCGATTGCGACGATGAAGGCGTTGGCGAAGGTGAGGCTGTCCACCGAACCGAGGAGGTTGAAACCCTGCGAGACGGCGAGGTTGGCGAAGCCGATGGTGTCGATCCAGGCGGCGTCGCCGGTCCATTCCGTGGAGAGGTGTGCGCTGTCGACAAAGTAGTTGACACCCACGGTGCCGGCATAGATTTTGGCACTCTGGAGGGGGGCACGGTCGAGGGTCTTCACCTGCACATCGATGGCGATGGACTGTGCCCTCAAGCCGTTGCCGGGCATGGCAGAAGCAATCAGCAAGCCCAGCACGAAGAAGATAGTTCTTTTCATCTTTTTGTTACTTGTTTTATTTTTGTACTTATATATATTCGATATTCAAGGCACCTCTCTCCCCTCAACTCACACTCCGAAGGGTTGACGGCGTTGGCCAACCCTTCGGAGCAGAGAGGACTGTTTTCCGGCATAGGGACGAGGGACTGCCTCTTCAGACACCTACTTGGAGGAGACGACGAGGTAGTCTGTGTATTTCCAGAACTGCGTGGGGTTGAGGATGCGAAGGTAGGCGGTGACGCTGCTGTTCTCCTCGTCGGCCACGAGCTCGTAGCTGTTTTCGGGGTGCTGGGAGATGACAACGGCTTTCTTGCGGTTGATGGTGATGGTGGTCACCTTGGTGCGGTCGATTTCGGTGAAGCCTTCGGTGTTCATGTCGGCCACGGTGCCCTGTTTGCGTCCGATGCCGATGAAACCGCCGCTCTTGGTGACGATGCCGGCCTCTTTGAGGTCGCTGTAGGAGCCGACGATGAACCACGCACGGTTGGCGTCGGCCATCTGCTGGGCGATGTACTGGTCTTTCTCCTGGTTGGAGGCGGTGAGCTCGGTGACGTTCTTGTTGAGGCCTTTGATGACGACCTTGTTGTTCTCAAGCTCGGTGAGGAGCTCGGCGATCTGGGTTTCCTGGGCGGCGCTGCGCTCCTCGAGGCGGGTGATGTAGGCCTGGAGGTCGCTGTTCTTGCGTCCGAGGCTGCTCACCTGAGAGCTGAGCTGGGCGATTTTCTGCTTGTTGGCGGCCATCATGGACTCGATGGAGCTCATCTGGTCCGAGATTTCCTTTTTGTGGTCGTAGGACCCCTCGCTGCTGTTGCGGCGCATCTCCTGCACGTTGGAGTACTTGGAGTTGATCATGGAGAGGTTGTCCTCGATTTCGTTGAGCATGGAGAAGAGGCCGTCGATTTCGGAATCCTTGGCGTCGACAACACTCATGAGGGAGTCGATGGTCTTTTTCGACGAGTCGAGTTCTTTCTGATTGCAAGCCACGATGCTCATAGTGGCAGCAAAAAGGCCAATGGCCAAAAAGATTTTCTTCATTTTTCTGTTGTTATTTTTTTATTAATTGTTTCTTTATTTTCTTACTGCGCTGGAATTAAACTTTTTAACCCAATCGCGGTAGTTCTATAACGCTCCACGGGATGTAATATTGTATAAAAGAACGCTTTTTTTTGTTAAAAAACCTTAACCTGTACACCCTGCACGAAAGGGCAAAAGGGCGAAAGTGGACAATAAAACGTTACACTTTCCCCTCACGGCCTGAAAAAAAGGGCTAAACAGCTGTCCTGCAAGGGTTCAACCCCCTACCAACACCATACCAACTCCTAACCAAAACCCTACCAACTCCTACTATGGTAGGACTTGATAGGGCTTTTATATGTGGTTGGATGGTTACAGTCGCGGGGGTCAACGCTTGATGACCTTGAGGGGGTCAACGCCGACGCGGAGGATGTAGGTTCCGGCGGGGAGGCCCGAGAGGTCGAGGCTGTTGAGGCCCTGGCGAAGGGTGGCGGTGAGCAGGCTGCGGCCATAGGGGTCGAGGAGCGAGGCTTCGGCCTGACGGCTGACCTGGATGTTGACGACGTCGACGACGGGGTTGGGATAGAGGTTGAGGACCTGGACGGCGACGTCGCGGACGGCTTCGGGCTGGGCGTGGGGAGGGGCGACGGCAGTGATGCTGTCGGTCCATACGTAGTCGTACTCCATGCCGTAGTCTCCGAGGGTGCTGTCGACGGGGGTGGCGACAGCGATGTCGCCCCACTTGAGGAAGTCGCCGTCGTGCAATTCGGTGGCCAGACCGAGGGCGCCCTGGTGATTGAGCAGGCTCCACCAGTAGTTGCCAGGGGTGATGCCAAAGGTGCGCTGGCTGGCGGGGTCGACAAAGTTGATGTCGCTGACGAAGCCTTGTCCGGTGTAGCTGAAGCGGCTGTCGGCGAGGGCGATGGCGTCCATCACCTGCTGGGCGGTTACGCTCTCGGAGCTGAAGCGGAAGCCCCAAGCGAGGGCGGTGTCGGCCCAGTTGACGGCCATGACGACGTGGTTCTGGCCGTCGCCCACCCAGTAGCGGATGGCGGAGGCGGCGATGGAGGCGTCGACGGGGGTTTCAGCGCCGGGCTGGACGGTGTCGCGTGCGGCGGTGGTGTCGAGCTGGTGGATGACGCCGACGCCCGCCAGGTCGAAGCCGGTGCTGTAGCTGCTTGTGGGGAAGGGGTCGTTGACGAGGTGGCCGAAGGCGTCGTAGGAGCCATAGCGGGGGTCGATGCTGCCGACGACGTCGACGACACGCACATGGGTGATGCTGTCGATGTTGATGCCGGTGCTGTCGCGAAGTTCTTCGAGGTCGAAGGGGGTGCCGTAGCCGTTGCGGTATTTACCAGCGAGGTTGTTGATGAAGGTGGCGTCGACGGAGCCGATGCCGCTGATCTGGGTGTGTGTCTGGGTGAGGCTGGTGGCGGGGAAGCGGACGAAGCGCTCGCCGTCGGAGCTCACTTCGACAAAAGCCAGTTCGAGGAAGAGGTCGTTGAAGGAGTTTTCGAAGACGGCGAAGTCGGGGCCCTCGCCGTTGCGGATGGGTAGGGCGAAGGTGAGGGTGGCGTGGCCGCCATCGCCAAGGGAGACGACTTGCATGTTGCTGGTGACGCTGACAGGGCCGACGGCGTCGCTCTCGCTGCCATAGGTGACCAGGGGCGAATTGGGGGCGGAGAGGTTCTCGGGTCCGCGCACGAGGGTGCAAGCGGTGGCCCAGGCCACAAAGGCGGTGCTGTCGCCGCGGATGGCGTCGCAGCCTTCAGTGCCCACGGGGCCGCAGAAGGGGCCGTGGTCGGGGTCGGTGTGTGTGGTGTCGGCGGGGGTGGTGGAGGTGGTGTCGGGCACGGAGACGGGGGTGATGGCCATGGGGTAGACATAGCTGTAGTTCCAGTATCCGCCATAGTCCTCGACCCAGGTGCTGTCGACGAGGATGCCGGTGGAGGCGACGGCCCATTTTTCGAGGTCGCCGTCGGCGAGGGTCTGAGCGATGCCACCGTCGGTGATGCCATTGTTGGAGGAGGTCCAGAAGGTGCCGACAGGGGCGCGAAGGGTGTCGGTCATGCCGGAGGCGGTGTCGATATAGAGGATGTCGCCGATGCCGAGGGTGCCAGGCAGATAGCTGAAGCGGGGGTCGATGGCGGCGATGTCGTCGAGCATGTTCTGCACGGTGGCGGTGGCGCCGAAGCGGTAGCCCCAGGCGAGGGCGGTGTCGGCCCAGTTGACGGCCAGGATGGCCTCGTTGGAGCCGCTGCCGACCCAGAAGAGGATGTCGTCGGCAGCGATGGTGGCCTCGACGGGTGTGGCGGTGGTGTCGGCGGGAGTGGTGGAGGTATCGGGCACGGAGACGGGGGTTGGGGCCTTGAGCCAGGCTTCCTGCATATAGTAGCCATATTGGAGATCCCAGCCGATGGCGGAGTTCATGTCGCCGTATTTGAAGACGTCGCCGTTGTGGAGCGTTGCGGAGGCACCGGCAGCGGTGCTGACGCCGTTGAGGTTAGTCCACCAGAAGTTGTAGCCCACAGCGGTGTCGACAGGCGAGAGGCCGAGGGTGTCGCCATTGTCGAGCAAGAAGCGGATGTCGCCACTCGCGGATGGTGTGCCATCGATCCAGAAGCGGGGGTCGGCGGCGGCGATGTCGTTGACCATGGTCTGTGCTGTGGTGCTGCCGTCGAAGAGGTAGCCCCAGGCGAAGGCGGTGTCAGGCTGGGCGTAGTTGACGATGAAGACAGCGCTGTCGGCGCCCGTACCCACCCAGTAGAGGATGTCGCTGAAGGCGATGGTGGCATCGACGGGGGTGGGAGGCGGAGTGACCGACGGAGGCGTCACAGGCACCACGGTGCCATAGACGAAGTAGCAGTCGGTGGAGATTTCAATCAGCGAGCCAGGCTCGATCCACTCATACTCGAACTCGGAGGCATCGAGCATCGTGCCGTCGAGCTTCAGGCAGTTGTAATAGTTCATGCCGGCAGTGACGGTATAGAGCGAATCGACATCGTCGACGAAGCGCACCATGTCCATCTCGAAGATGGAGCCATTGTAGCGGCTGTAGTGGTAGTAGAAGCGGGGATCGTAGGTGATCAGGCTGTCGAGTGCATCGGAGACAAAGACACCCTCGTCGTCGTCGAAGGCCAGGCCCCAGGCGTAGGTGGTGGGAGTATCGTCCTCGTCGACCCAGTTGATGATGACGATGGCGCTGTCGAAGCCATGGCCTACCCAGAAGAGGATGTCGTTGTTGGAGATGGTGCCGGGATCGACGGTGTCGATAGGGGCAGAGGGAACGGTGTCGGGAGCGACCAGGAGGTTGTCGATGCCGCAGTAGCGGTAGCCGGGACCTGTGGTGCTGGCGGTGGTGCTTGTGACCTCCCACTTGAAGGTGAGACGGGCGTCGGCAGGTATGCCGTCATACTGTCTGAAACGGACGGTGTCGTGATGGAGCACACGGTTGTCGGCAGCCAGGGAGTCGAGGCCGACGAAGGAAGCGGTGTCGGTCGTCACGTAGCCCACCACCAGACGGGCGCCGTTGCCGCTGGTGCGGCGGTCGAAGGTGAGGACGGTCTGGGAAAGTTCTTGCTCGAACATGGGCAGGATGGCATAGCGTTGGGTACCCGTGGCGTTCATGTCGGCAATGTGGTCGGCATTGTCGCCGGTGTAGATCTGACTGCCGATGAGAGCCAGGAAGGCGTCGTTGGCGGCGATAGCGCCAAAGCTGTTGGTACTGGTTGAATAGCCGATGCCACCGAAGTAGGTAGAGGTCTCGGAGTTGGGGATATGGTGATATTGTGTCGTACCGTTGCCGACAGCCGTCCAGCATTCGGGCATCATGGCACCCGCCATGTGGGGACGGACCGACTGATTGCCGACGTAGCCGGAGAAGTCTTCCTGGTAGGGCAAAGCCTGTGCAGTGGCGCAAGGGTTGACCGGGGGCTGAGGAGTGGTGGTGTCGACCGTGGCGGCGTGAACGCTGAGGTTGTCTATGCGGAAGTCGTTGTCGCCGCCGCTGACAGTGCTCTCGCCGTAGAAGGCCAAGCGCACCGTCTGTCCGGTGAAGGCGGCGAGCGAGACAACGGCTTGGGACACCGTGTTGGGAACAGCGGTGAGCGCATAGTCGTCGCGGTCGGTGACGCTGCCCCACTGTGCCACAGGGGTCCAGCTGGTGCCATTGTCGGTAGTGGCGAGGACGACGAAACGGTCGTCGGCCCCCGGGAGTGTGCTGGGGGCATTGGCATTGTTGTAGTCGGTCAGCATATAGTCGAACGTCAACTCAGCATTCTCGCTGAGGCTGATTTCGGGTGTGACAATCCAGTATTTGCACGCAGTGCCATAGATGTTGACCTTGATGTGCGGCGACGATCCGAAGGCCGTGGTTGACAGCGACCAACCGCCTGTCGAAGAGACCAATGCGGCACTCTGGGTGGCATCATTATAGAGGCCGCTGTATCTGTTCCAGCAGGAAGAAAGCTGCGAAATATTGGTCAAATTGTCGAAGTCCATCTCCCACGGCAGGGGCATCGGAGCGCACGACGTGGTGAAGCTTGCACTGCGAGCATTGGTGGGATTGCCCCAGCAGATGCTGCGGACATCGACAGTGTATGTGGTGCTGGGGGTGAGGCCCGTGAGGGCATAGGTAGTGACCCCCGAAAGGGTGATGCTGTCGGTATTGGTGCCGTCGCTCCAGCGGAGCAAATACGTGTCGGCCTCGCTGGGATCGGTCCATGCCAGGGTGGCGGCATAGGCACTGACGCTGTCGGCCGTGAGGGCAACGGGGCGATTGCAGCTGCTGACGGTGTCGACCACCAGGTTGTCGATGTAGCTGGTGATGGCAGTGGTGCCGGTGCTGGTCTGCATGATGGCGATATGGCGGCCGGTGCCGGTATACCCACTGAGTTCCACCTCGAACTCGTTCCAGCCAATGACCGTGGGTGTGAGGGTGGCCAAGCGGGTGAAGGTGGCGGTGTCGGTCACATTGTCGCTGACTCCGACAGCAATCTTCACTCGGTTGATATTAACAGTGCTGCCTGTATATTTATAGAAAAAGCTTACCTTCAACGAGGATACACTTGCCTCGAATTCGGGCAGATACGCCACACAGTACTCCTTGATGGCACTGGAGGTACCCTTCGAGTACATTTTGAGCGATTTGGTACCCTCGTAGGCGTTGGACGTACCCGTTGCACAGTAGGGGTAGTTGTTGGTCACCAGGTTGCTGGAGGAATTCATATACAGACGGTTCCAGCAGCGGTTCATGCCCTGCGACTGGGTGGCGGTCCAATCCTCGAAGCCCACCTCGAAAGGAAGCACCGCAACAGAGCCACATAGGGTGCTGACGCTGGTGGTGTAAGGCAACGTGAGCGTACCGTCGCCGCAGACAGAAACCAGCTGCAATTCATAGTCGGTGGAAGCAGCCAAGCCGTCGACGACCACGGCGGTGTCGTAGAAGTCGGCGCTGTCGACAACACCGTCGACAGCAAGGTAGTAACGGTAATGGTTCACCAACGTGGGGTCGGCTATATGCAGCGTGAACCCCTCGGTGGAGATGTTGTCCACACTGATGCCTTGTGCACGCACGCAGGCAGGCATCTCGTGCACATCGATGTCGTCGATATACCACGACTTGGCGGAACCCCCACTGGGCAGATAACGCAACGCGATGCGTGCGCCCATGGGTGCCTCAAGGAAAGTGCTGGCGCACAGGTCGTAGCCGTTGGAAAAATGGGAACAGGGGTAGTTGTTCACGGCGACAAAAC
>JAFVAM010000025.1 GCA_017480525.1 Bacteroidales bacterium
CGCGTCGAAGTAGTCCTTGCGGAGCTGTTCGTGGTGCGTCTTCACCTCGTCGAGTGTAAGCACGGGATATGCGAAGGCCAGGAACTTGGAGCCTTTCTCTTTGTAGATGCCATCGGAGGGGGCCGCGAGGGTGCGGTAGGTGTCGTCGAACATTAAGTCTATGATGGTTAGTCGGTTGGGGGCGATGGGTGGAACGGCGGGGGCCGGGAGGCCGCCGCCGAGAAGTGCAGGGCTGCGGAGGATGCGCACCTCGTCGTAGAGGCCGCTGGCGATGAAGGCGTCGAGCACTTGGCGGCCGCCTTCTACGATGACGCTCTGCAACCGGTGTTCATATAGTTCGTGGAGGGTCTCCTCGACGGTGGGTGTGTGCAGGTGCAGCCAGTGGGCGGGGACGTCGGCGAGGCGGCATCGGCGGTCGATGACGACGGGTTGTGGCTGGGGGCCGAGGTAGTGGCGTGCGGTGAGCGAGGGGTGGTCGCGGAGGTAGGTCCCGCTGCCGACGAGGATGGCGGCCTCTTCGGTACGCCAGCGGTGGTTGAGGCGGTTCTGCCGGGGGGTGCTGAGCCAGTAGGCACCTTCGTCGGGGGCGAGGAAGCCGTCGGCGCTCTCGGCCCACTTGAGGATGACGTAGGGGCGGCGCTGCTCCATGAAGGTGAAGAAGCGGCGGTTCAGTTCGCGACCCTCCGGTTCGAGCATGTGGCGCACCACCTCGATGCCGGCCTCCTCCAGCTTGCGGAAGCCGCGGCCCGCCACAAGGGGGTTGGGGTCGTCGTTGCAGCACACCACGCGCCCGATGCCCCTCTCGACGATGAGGTCGGCGCAGGGCGGTGTCTTGCCGTAGTGCGAGCAGGGCTCGAGGTTGACATAGAGGGTGGATTGTGGATAGTGTGCAGTGGGCGGCAGCCGCAGCAATGCGTTGCGCTCGGCATGGTTGTGTCCGTACTCCTGGTGGTAGCCCTCGCTCACCACGCTCCACGCTCCACTCGCCTCCCGCCCCACCACCACGCATCCCACCAGCGGGTTTGGCCTCGTGCGCCCCAATCCGTTGGCGGCCAGCTGCAAGCAGCGCTGCATGTACATTTTGTCTATTTCTTCCTGGTTCATTTTCAGGGTGCAAAAATACAAAAATTTTGCCACATGGCGAAAATGTTGTACTTTTGCAGTTGGAAATACATGCCTGTTGTGACCCGCGGAAAGAACATATGCAACTATCTGAAGGCTGTCCGCAAGCAGATTGCAGAGGAGAATGGTATCCCTTTGGAGACAGAGGAGTGTACCTACCATGGCGAATGCCGCGGCACCTGTCCGCGCTGCGAAGCCGAGGTGCGCTATCTGGAGAACGCCCTGGCCGACCGCTTGAGGCTGGGCAAGGCGGCCACCGTTGCCGGCCTCGCCCTCGGTCTGGCAGCGTGCGGTTCGGGCAGCAGCGGTGCAGACACCGTTGGCGGTGCCGGTGACGAGATGCCCGATGCGGAACCGCCCGCAGCCGAGGCAACGGACACCCTGCCGCCGCCATCCGCGTGGCGCGCCCCCGACAGTGTGGACCTGATTGTCGGCGAGTCGTTAGCCATTCCGATAGACACGGCGGCCCTTGTGGAAGAAGAGGAGGAAGAGGAGGAGGTGTTATTGGGCATAGTGGAGGAGTCCGACCCGGAGTTTCCGGGTGGAGTAGAGGCAATGTACACGTTCATCCAAGAAAACCTGCATTATCCGCAACTGGCGTTGGAGAACGGCATCGAGGGGCGGGTGTACGTCGTCTTCGCGGTCGAGAAGGACGGCAGCATCGGTGACGCGCATGTGCTGCGCGACATCGGTGGCGGCTGTGGCGCAGAGGCTGTCCGTGTGGTCAATATGATGCCGCGCTGGACGCCCGGCAGCCAGCGTGGCAAGAAGGTGCGCGTGCAGTTCAACCTGCCCGTCAATTTCGTGCTACCCGCCGACCGTCCTCGCATCATCGAGGGCAAGGTCCCGGCGGTACAGGTGGAAACAATAGATACCACACCTGTGATAGATGCAGGGAATTCCTATGCCCCCACCCAGCAGATGGAGCGCGAAGGGGTGAAGGTCATCGTGCAGTAGCCTGCGCGGATCGAGCAATACAAAAACTTTTTTCTTCTGCAACCAACCGTGGTCAAGATTCCGGTGGTGGCCGACGACCTGCATGGAGCCTTGGGGTATGCTTGTGTTCGGCATGGTGGCTGGACGAGGTGTGCCTGGCAAAATAAAATTTGGCCACGTCGCAGAAAGTTTGTATCTTTGCAGTCAGTTACGAGAGACTGTAACATATTAAATGCAAGAAAAGCATTGCGATTGTCCTTTGTTAGAAAATATCGCCAATAGTTCAGAAGGAGGACGGAGCATTTTGCTTTCGCTTGTTGTGTATGCTATCTACATCAGCATACCTCAGGCGTGAGAGAGTTCCATCAACCGTTCCTTCAAGGTGTTTGGCGATACCTCTAACAAAACGGGACATGAGTACGAAATCTCATGCCTTTCTAATTGTTTTCCATTTGCCTTTGGAGATTTGGGCTGATTTGGCAATAGACAAGAAAAAATGAAGCTTGCTGCGGTGGTTGTGGCATACGAAATGGATACGGATAAGGTCGTTGGCAACATTGAGTCATACGGCGACAAGGTGGACGTGCTTATTGTGTGGGACAATAGCGAGACACGAGTGCACGACTGGTCGGCCGTAAAACGCTTTCGGGCTGACGCAATTGTCAACCAGGACATGCACAACATCGGTTTGGCGCGAGCCTACAACAACGCCTGTCGAATGGCAAAGGAACGGGGTTGCACACATTTGATGACTATGGACCAGGATTCTTTGTTTGTAAACTTTGATGCCTACCGGGAGCAAATAGTAGACAATGGTATTACTTGTGTCGGTGTCAACCGCAGCGACTGGCAACAACTGTCGGCACATGAGGTTGGTTTCGCGTGCCAAAGCGGCAGTACGTTCCCCATTGCCATGCTCGAGGACATAGGAGGGTTCCGCGATGATTTCTTCATCTCGATGGTTGATGCCGATATTTGCTTAAGTGCCGAAGCACATGGCTACAGTATTATGCAGGCGGGGAGATGTACGATAAAACATCCAATTGGTTCTGGTAGAAAGGTGGCGGTTTTTGGTCATAGTATAGCGGTGAGCGACTATACAGCCTTGAGGCACTACTATGACTCGCGGAATCGTATTCTGATGTGGTGGCTGTATCCCGACGACTGCGATTTGCGTTTTAAAATGCACCATTTCAAGGGACGTATAAAATTAATGCTGAAAATATTGCTCTTCGAGCAGGATAAATACCACAAGATTTTGGCAATTATCAGAGGAACATACAGCGGTCTGCAGAATAAATACACGCCATTTTAGGTATCGGATTATGGATTACTGAGTATTCTGTCTGAAAGCGCCTTTGCATCGATGCGAGGGCAGTTCGGCGTGTTGCGACACCTGTTCAGAAATGATGCGCGACGGTATTGCACAAAACAAGAAAAGCACACTCCAATTTGGGGTGTGCTTTCTGTTTTTTCAAGCAGCCAATGCTTAGGCGCCGAGTTCGAGGCGCTTGAAGCCCGTGCACTTGAGATCCTTGTCGGCCTTGGCGATGAAGTCTTTCACCTTCACCTTGCTCTCCATGATGTACTCCTGCTCCATGAGGGTGTTCTCCTGGAAGTACTTGTTGAGGCGGCCGTTGGCAATCTGGTTAATCTGAGCCTCGTTGAGCTGGGCGGCCTTCTCGGCAGCGACTTTCTCTTTGATTTCGCGGGCCTGGTTGACCTGCTCCTCGGAAATCCAGCCTTTGCCCATGTTGGAGGCCATGTGTTCCTCGCTGTCGACGTGGGCGGGGTTGATGCCGGCCTTCTTGAGGGCGGCGTCGACGGCCTTGCCGACGAGTTCTTCCTTGGTCTTCTCGACGGCCACGCGGAGTTCCTGTTCCTTGATTTCCTGGGGAACGCTCTCGGCGTCGAGGGCCACGGGACGCATGGCGACGACCTGCATGGCGATGTCGTGTCCGACCTGGTCGAAACCGGCCTTGTTGAGTCCGACGATGGAAGCCATGCGGTTGCCCGGATGGATGTAGGCGTAGACTTTCTCGGCCTCGATGGTCTCGAAGTGGGCCAGCTCGATTTTTTCGCCGATTTTGGCGATTTGGTCGGTGATGGCGTCGCTGACCTTGGCACCGTTGAGGTCCATGTTGAGCACTTCGTCCTTGGAGGTGAGATGCTGAGCCATGGCTGTGTCGAGGATGGAGGTGGTGAAGTCGACGAATCCGGCGTTGGTGGCGACGAAGTCGGTCTCGCAGCTCACCATGATGAGGGCGCCGTAGTTGCCCATGGTCTTGGCCAGCACGCAGCCTTCGTTGGCGTCGCGGTCGGCGCGTTTGGCGGCCATCTTCTGGCCTTTCTGGCGCAGCAGTTCGATGGCTTTCTGCATGTCGCCGTCGGTCTCGACGAGGGCCTTTTTGCAGTCCATCATGCCGACACCGGTGAGCTTGCGGAGCTCATTAACCTGTGAAGCGGTAATTGCCATATTGTTGTTCCTTTCTTTTAATCGTTAATAGTTACTCTGCCTTCGGAGCTTCTTCGGCTTTGGGGGCCTCGGCCTTGGGTTCGCTGGTGCGGGGGCGGCGGGCACGGGTCTTGCGCTCGCCGGGACGCTCCTCGGCATTTTCGGCCACAGGGGCTTCCTCTTCGGCCTGGGCGTCCTTGTCGAGGGCGCGCTCGTTAAGACCTTCCTGAATGGCCTCGACCATGTATTTGAGGATGCAGGCAATCGACTTCGACGCATCATCGTTAGCGGGAATGGGGAAGTCGATGAGTTCGGGGTTGGTGTTGGTGTCCACCAGGGCGAAGGTGGGGATATTCAGACGGCGGGCCTCTGCCACGGCGATGTGTTCCTTGTTGATGTCGATGACAAAGAGGGCGCTGGGCAGACGGGTGAGGTCGGCGATGGAACCGAGGTTCTTGTCGAGCTTGGCGCGCTCGCGCTGCACCTGGAGGCGTTCACGTTTGCTGATGTTGTTGAAATCCTTGTCGTGCATCAGGTTGTCGAGGCTGTTCATCTTCTTCACGGCCTTGCGAATGGTCTGGAAGTTGGTGAGCATACCGCCGGGCCAGCGCTCGGTGACGAAGGGCATGTCGACGGTCTTCGCCATTTCGGCGACGACGTCCTTGGCCTGCTTCTTGGTGGCGACGAAGAGGACCTTCTTGCCACTCTTGGCCATCTGCTTGAGGGCAGCGGCGGCCTCGTCGGCCTTGGCGATGGTCTTCTGGAGGTCGATGACGTGGATGCCGTTGTGCTCCTTGAAGATATAGGGAGCCATTTTGGGATTCCATTTACGCTTGAGGTGTCCGAAGTGGCAACCGGCCTCGAGCAGTTCTTCGAATTTGAGTTCGTTCATGTTGTTTACTTTCCTTTTTTTATTTTGTTTTCTTTTGCCAACCGTCCGCCAGTCCATCGGGCTGCATTTAACGGCCTTCCTATGCGGCTCGCTGTGGCAATGCAGCGGAGCATTCGGGCGGTTTGGATGCTAAACTTTCTGTTCGGTGTGTAGCAACAGGTGTTGCAACATACAGAGTACTAACGCTTGCTGAACTGGAAGCGCTTGCGAGCCTTGGGCTGACCGGGTTTCTTACGCTCGACCATACGCGGGTCGCGCATCAGGAATCCTTCCTTTTTCAGGGCAGGGCGATCCTCGATGTTGTTCTCGCAGAGGGCGCGGGCGATAGCCATACGCAGGGCCTGGGCCTGGCCGGTGATGCCGCCACCGTCGAGGTTGGCCTTGACATCCCATTTGCCTTCGGCGCCAGCCACGGCGAATGCCTGGCCGACGATGTACTGCAGCGGACCGGTGGGGAAATACTCCTTATAGTCGCGGCCGTTGACCACAATCTTGCCGTCGCCGACGGTCATATAGACGCGGGCCACGGCGGTCTTTCTTCTACCAATGGTGTTGATTACTTCTGCCATATCTTATTGTTATCTTACTTCGTTAATATTGATGGCTTTGGGGTTCTGGCCCTGGTGGGGATGTTCGGTGCCGGCATACACGTAGAGGTTGCGGTAGAGGGCATCGCCGAGGCGGTTCTTCGGGAGCATGCCACGGATGGCGTGTTCGAGGATGCGCTCGGGGTGGGTGGCGCGCACCTTGGCAGGGGTGGTCTCGCGCTGGCCGCCGGGGTAGCCGGTGTAGCGCTGATAGATTTTGTCGGTCTCTTTCTTGCCGCTGAAGACAACCTTCTCGGCATTGATGATGATGACATTGTCGCCGCAGTCCACATGAGGGGTGAAGCTGGGCTTGGTCTTGCCGCGCAGGATGTTGGCAACGCGGGTGGCCAGACGACCTACGGTCTGTCCTTCGGCATCAACCAGCAGCCATTCCTTCTGGACGGTTTGCTTGTTGGCTGATACGGTTTTGTAGCTTAACGTACTCATTTTTTTATTTTACTAACGATGATGTTTTTTTTCTTCTTTGTTGTTCATTTCTCCTCCAATCAACACGCATTTCGACCGCCGACGGATAATTGGCTTCCATGCGTACTAATCTGGACAAGTGCAACTTGGACGGGTAGGCAAGGTGCAACTTCCCCATTTTTGGAGAGTGCAAAGTTACGAACATTTTTTCAACTGGCAAAATATTTTTTTTACTTTCCGTGCAAAAAGTGCACTGTCTGCTCCTGTGTGCAGAGCAGCAGCCTCTTTTCCCGTCCCAGGGTGGTGGCCACCACGAAGATGTCGCCGCCCTCTTTCAGCCCCAGTTGTTTCTGCAGCTCCGCAGCGGCCATGGGGAAATTGCGTGTCACCACATGGGCGCGCCTGTCGGGCAGCCATTTCAGCACCTCTTTGCGGCTGGGCGTTGTCTCGCCGACGACGCTGAAGATGCGGCCGGGGAAATGGGACAGGAAACTGTCGCTTGTATAGAGGTGGGTGTTCGGCGCCAGCTTGTCCACTTTCTCCACTTGGCTCAGGAACTTGAATGGACCGGCTTTCATCAGTGCTGCATGGGGTTCGTAGAGGTATTTACCCACCCCGCTGGCATAGGTGGGCTGCGCCTCGGCCTCTTCGCGGCGTGTGAAGACGAAGTCCTGCCACTCGCCATGGTGCAGGTTGTGGCAGTGGATGCTCGGTTCCCCGCCTCCGGGACCGCAGAGAAAGAGCACCTCCTTGCACTCGCCGTGGACGGCCACGATGTAGATGTCGGCAACGTTGTGCAACTGGTCGGCACCCAGCGTGATGTCGATCATCGGCGAGGCTTTCACCATCATTTTCTCACTCTTCGACATCAGCAGTGCGCGGTGCGCCACGATGTCGGGCTGGCAGTCTTCGAAGGCGGCGACCTTGCGGCCTTGTTTGTCGCGCCGGGCGGGGTCGACAAACAGCAGGTCGAAACGTCTTTCCTGCCTCTGCAGCCACTCCAGGCTGTCGGCGCAGTGGAACCGGATGTTCGTCAGTCCCAGAGCCTGTGCGTTGCTCTGTGCCAGGCGGCACAGCTCTTGGTCGCGTTCCACATAGTCCACCTCGACCTTCATCTCCTCTTCTGCTCCCCATCCGGCCAGGGCGAAGGAGTCGATACCCATGCCGCCCGTCAGGTCGGCGATGCGGAGCGTCCCGCCATTGCTGTCGGCTGTCTGTCGGAAGTAGAGCGAGGCTTTGTGCAATGCCGTGGCTTCCGACGAGGCCTGCTCGCGGTTGAGCCGGGGAGGATAGAGGAATCCCTCGCAGCCCGGCAGCGAGGGCCATTTCTCACGTGCTGTGCGCCGCCCTTCGATTTGCTGCACCGCCAGCGGCATGTCGATCGACGGATACCGCGCGGCGCTCAACAGCAGCCGCGCGGTATCCTCGTCTTGGTGTGCCAGGACGAAATCAATAAACTCCCTCGTCATGCAGACGTTTCAGGCGTTCCACCACCATGGGGCGGTCCTCCTTGTATGTCACACCGAACCACTGCGCCGTGGTCTTCAGCACACGCATTGTGGCCGAGCCGTTGGCGATGAGGGTGTTGACCGCAAAGGGGATATAGTATTCGCTCTTCAACTCCTGGCCGTGCTCTCGCAGGAAGTCGACAAACAGGGCCTCGCTCTTGGCGAAGTAGTCTGGCGTGAAGCCGAAGAGGTTCATGCTCACCGTGGCGTCGGCCGGCAGGGGATGCATGGAGCCGTCGGCGTCCTTGTATTCTATGCCGTTGGCTGTGCGGCCTATGGCGGTGCGCTCTGTCATGCCCACGAGGAAGCCGTCCCTGTCGGTCTCGCACACTCCGCGGCTCACAGTGCCATTCTCCGAAAGGGTATTCTCCAGGCGGTAGCCCACCATGCAGTAGTCGCCTTCCTTGCTGTCGAGGGTGCGCAGGTGGTCGGCCATCACCTGGAAGGCGTCGCGGCCGTAGAAATCGTCGGCGTTGATGATGGCGAAAGGCTCGTGGATGGCCTCTCGGGCCATGAGGATGGCGTGGTTCGTACCCCATGGCTTCTCGCGTCCTTCGGGCACCGTGAACCCTTCGGGCAGTTTGTCAAGTTCCTGGTAGACATACTCCACCGCTATGCGACCGCCGTAGTGTTCGGCGTTGATGCGGGCCTTGAACTCCTCGGCGAAGGAGTGGCGGATGACGAACACTGCCTTGCCGAAGCCGGCGCGGATAGCGTCCTCGACGCTGTAGTCCAGTATGATCTCGCCGTGGGGTCCCACGCCGTCCATCTGTTTCAGTCCACCATAGCGGCTGCCCATGCCCGCCGCCAAAACAAGTAATGTCGGTTTCATCATAATTATCGTGTCTTTGTTTTTAATCTTTCAAATATGGTTCCTATAATGAATATTTACGGTATCTATCAAAACGATACTCCTATCAAGCCCATTCCCGCCCCAGCAACGGTCTATCCTCTTCTCCTCTGGAAAAACTCCTTCACCATTCTTGAACACTCCTCGGCGCGGATGCCGGCGGTCACCTCGGTCTTGGGGTGCAGCATGGAGCGTCCCAGCCGCTCGAAGCCCCGCTTCTCGTCGCCGGCGCCATAGACGATGCGCCCCACCTGGCTCCATCCCAGCGCTCCAGCGCACATCACGCAGGGTTCCAGGGTGACATACAGGGTACACCCTGTCAGGTATTTCGCCCCGAGATGTTCTGCGGCGGCCGTCAGGGCCACCATCTCGGCGTGTGCCGTCACGTCGTGCAGCGTCTCCGTCTGGTTGTGGCCGCGGCCTATCACGCTGCCGCCGCACACCACCACGGCACCCACGGGAATTTCTCCCTCGCTCTCGGCCTCGCGCGCCTCGCGCAGCGCTTCGCCCATGAAAAAGTCGTCGTCGCTCTCCAGTATTCCCATGGCTCAGTCTTTTTCAAAAATCGACAGGTCGAGTTTCTCGAAGTGCATCGCTGTGCTCATGACGGTCAGCACACCGTTGCGCAGGAAGCTTTCCAGCGAAGGCAGCAGGCTCTTCCCGATGGGCTGGTATTCGTGCATACTTTTCCATTCCGTGTGGTTTTCGGGCGGCCGGTTTGTGTTGTCGGATTGCTCGTCGGTCTCTATGATGAGCGTCAGCAGGCCGCTGCCGGGTTCGAACATATAGTAGCGGGTGTACATGTCGGGCATCTGCACCATGACCACCTGTAGGGACTGCCCTTTGAGGGTTGTGACGCCGTTCCATTTCAGCGTGGCGCCCTTGGCGCGCCAGTTGTGGAGCGGTCCGCGGAAGTCGTAGCCCCACAAGCGGTCGAGCAGGTCCATTTGCGACGTGCTCTCCCATGCCTCGTCGACCTTTACGTAGCGACGGAAGCGGTCCTTGCCGTTGCTGACGAGGCCTGTCTCCAGCTTGCCGTCGCACCACACCTCCACGCGTTGGCACTGCGGTTGTGCGAACCACCGCTTCATCCATACGGTGTCCTTCGAGCCGTAGAAAGTGATGGCGGTTTCCATCACCAGGAGGCTGTCCTGCGGCAGGCCTTCGATGTTCATCATCGCCACGTAGCGGTCCACCACCGCTGCGGCGGTGTCGTCCTGAGGCGTCGCCCCCTTCTGTGCCCATGCCGCCATCGGCAGCAGTGCCGCGAGGGCCAGCAGTGTCGTCGTCTTCTTCATGTGTGTATGCTGTTCTTGTTTCTTTTTGGTCTTTTTGCTTGGCAGTCCGGTGCGGAGCAGACGCTCATTTGCTGAAGGGGAAGGTCAGGCGGTCCACCGTCTCCCTGCGGGTGATCTTCACCTGGGCGTTGATGCCCAGCTGCCGCGCCAGCGCGGCGATACGCTCTTCGGCGTCGTCGCTCTCGAGGATGGCTTCCAGCTCGCCGAAACTCACGCGCTTGCCGGTGCGCTGTTCCACGTCGCGGTAGTCGCCCTCTTCGTTGCGCCCCAGCAGCGGCATCCTCACCCACACCGAGTCCGGCGTGGCCATGGCGCGTCCCAGCTCCACGAATTTGCTCACGCTGCACCATATCGTCTTGCCGTGTTCCAGACGCAGCTGTCCGCTGACGCCGATGCCTTCCACCGTGCCGGAGAAGGTCATCACCGTGTAGGCACTCACGGCCTCTGTCGTGGCTGTCGCCTCCGGAGCCGTCGCGGTGGCGTTCCTCGTGCTGCGGCATCCTGTCGCCATCGTCGCGAGGAGCGCCGCAGCCATTATTATATGGATATTATTCTTTATTTTGTTTTTTGTCATATTTGTCTCATGGCTGTTGTGGGAGAGGAGAAGGGGGGCTTATTGTGCGGCGACTTTCTCCAGGTGGTTGCGGAGTGTCTCGCTCGTGGGGTCGAGACGCACGGCTTTCTTGAGGTAGGGGAGGGCCTCCTTGTCGCGCCCCAGCAGGTGGAGAATCCATCCGTAGGTGTCCAGGTTGTTGGGGTTCTCTGACTCGGCCTCCACGGTGCGGCGGCTCATGCGCTCGGCCTTCTCCAGGTCGACGCCCTGTTCCGCAAGGTAGTAGGCATAGTTGTTCAGGGCCGACATGTTGTCGGGGAAACGCGCAATAAGCCTATCGAAGGTCGCCCAGGCCTCGTTGAGTCGTCCGGCGCGGTAGAGGCATTCGGCCTTCAGGGAGTAGGTGTCCTCTTCGAGGTAGCCTTTTGTGAAGCCCCACCGCTCGATGTCGGCGATGTGTGCAAGGGCGCCGTTGTAGTCCTCGCGTCCCAGGTCCGCCAGGGCCAGGAGGAAGTGCGGCAGCGTGTGGAGGGGGAAGAGGTTCGCGGCGCGACGGGCGCAGGCCTCGGTCTTGGCCTCGGCCCCGGGGGTGCTGTGCAGGCTCACCAGCAGGAGTTCCCAGAGGTCGTAGGAGCTGCTGTCCCTGCGCAGCGCCGTCTCCATCTGGTGCGCAGCCTCCTCGTAGCGCCCCTGCTGCAGGAGCACCTGGCCATAGAACGGTGCATATTCGGCACTGTCGGCGCAGCCGGCCATGGCCTTGTCCAGCAGGCGGAACGTCGTGGCCTTGTGGGTGCCGAAGAACTCCTCGTTGGTGTAGAACGAACCCAGCAGCTGCAGCTTCGTCTTGCTGTCGAGCGCCGGGTTGTCGAAAGCGCGGACCATCTCGCTGTCGGCCTCGGCACCCTTGCCCACGGTCTTGAAGTATTCGGCCATCTGGATGTGGATATACGGGTCGTCGGGGTCGGCCGCGAGAATGCGGTCGTAGTATTCCTTCGCCTTGGCGTAGCGTTTCTGCTGCATGTAGGTTGTGGCGAGGATGGCATTGTAGCGCTTCTCCTGTGGGAACGCCTTGGCCAGGGCTTCGGTCTCCTTCAGGGCCTTCTCCGGCTTGTCGGCAGCGGTCCACAGCCGCGCCTTCTGCATCGAGATGGCTTCAGTCACTCCTATGCGGCGCTCCACGCGGTTCAGCACCTCCACGGCCTTCGGAAGGTTGTCGGCGCCGATGTAGGCGTTGGACAGCGCGTAGTAGTATTCCAGCACCTCGGGGTTCTGCGCCACGATGCGCTCAAAGGTCTGCGTGAGGCCGCGGTTGTCGCCCTTCATCTCCTGTGCCTGCGCCAGCGCCAGGGCATACCACACGTTGTCGCCCTTCAGGGTCGTGGCCCTGCGGGCGCAGGCTTCTGCACTGTCGGCCCAGCCGCGCTGCGCCAGCAGCTGGCTCATGCCGTACCATGCCGCCGCGCAGTCGGGGTGCTTCTCCGTCGCGCGGCGGTAGGCCGCCAAGGCCTCGTCGGCGCGGCCGCTCTCCGCCAGCGCCACGGCGTCGATCACCATGCCGTCGGCATCCAGCTCGCTCTCCGTCACCTCCTTGATGGGCGGACGCTCGAAACGCTGCGCCGCTCCCGGCGCAGCCCCCTTCGGGCTTCCGCAGCCCCACAGCGCCAGCATCGCCGCCGCCAGGGCCGTTATGATGGTTCTTTTCTTCTTCATCTCTCCCTCCCTAACGGCACCGTCCCTTTTTTATTGTGTTCCTTTTAAATAAAATATCGACGGTCAGCAAGCGGCATTGTGGAAGCAACGTCTTCTCAAGTCCTCTCTGCACCCTGCCTTCCATCCCCTGCATCAGGCTTCGAAGTGTGGGGAATTGATGGAAAAAAAACAGCCTGGAACCTGAAATTGGAAATCAGCCGGTTACGTGCCGAGTTTTCGACGTAAACTACACGTTGTGAGCGATTTGGTTAAAAAGTGAACGTGCAACATCCTGATTTCCAGTAGGCAAAAGGTACCAACACCGTATCATCTACCTACCAACACCCTGCCAACACCGTACCAAGTCCGACTGCGGTAGGAGATGGTAGGCAGATGACAGGGCGCAGACATGGAGACGGCACGTTGGCGAGAGGGGCGGCTCATGGGGTTCGGGAGGGGGCGGAGCAATCATAAAAAATCAAAAAAAAATTGCCATGTAAAAAAAAATGTATATATTTGCAGCGTGAATTATAGTGCGGAAATGGGATTGAAAACATTTTGAATAGCTGTAAAATAGATAATTAGAGATATTTGCAAGGAAACAAATTATTAATCATCAAAAAACAACAACAATGAAAAAAGTATTAATGGTTCTCAGTTTGGCGATGTGCGCTTCCGTCGCATTCGCTCAGACGAACTTGACGCCCAAGCAGGCGACGCTCAACCGCCACGCTGTTTCGGAGTCCATGGACGTCAAGGTGTCCAAGCAGGCCCCTCAGGCCAAGGTGGACTACAAGGCATCCATCTTCACGAAGGATGCTGTGTTCGACACCGTTCGTACCTTCCGTTTCACCCAGGACGAGTACAACTCGCTGTCGTTCGGCGTCCTCCAGCAGGGTGACCACATCTTCGTCGACGGACGCGACAGCACCATCTCCACCGCTGCCAACACCATCGACCAGAACTCCTATCCCTGGGCAAGATGGAAATACTACAGCGACTCTGTCTCCTTCATGTCCAACTACGTCAACGACTATGCTGCCCTCAATGGCTACTTCTTGCCGCAGAACGACCCCGGGTACCTCTTCCGCTACATTGGTTCGAGCGCCAATGCCAACGACCCCGGCTATTCGCCCAACGATGGTTTCATGGTCTTTGGCTACAACTCGATTGGCCGTAACAATTATGGCAACATCAACGTGTGGATGCAGCTCCCCACTGTGCACCGCAGCGCCACCCAGCAGGATCTCATCGTGCTCATCGGTGTCAACCAGTGCTATCGCGCTTTCGCCGACCGTTGCTTCATTGACTATGTCGTCACCGCCAACGGTGGCACCCAGTGGCACACCCGCGAAATCAACGTCAAGGGCGTCGATGTGGAAGTCAATGGCTCCGCCGCTGCCAAACAGCGCTTCGTCATGCCCTTCAACCTGTCCAGCGAGAACGATGTCACCATCCGCTTCCGTGCCTACTCCTCCCTTGCCGGCGGTGCTGCCACCTACGGCTACGGCTGGGCTCTCGACAACGTCGCCGTCATCGTCGACAATCGCGAGGATTCCTGGACTTTCAGCCTGACTGCCCCCATCGAGGGTCTCTATGGCATGATGCCCCAGAACATGCACCTTCCCGTTGCCTATGGTGTCAACGTCCAGAACACCGGTGTCAACAACCTGACCAATGCCAAGCTGACGCTCAGCAGCGGCCCCTACAACGGCACCTTCACCCAGGATGTGGCCGGTACGCCCAAGACCCTTGTTGCCGGCGACCCCCTGGTCAACCAGACCCTCTATATCGACGAGCGTGGTGTTGTCAACGACACTCTCGACTTCCGCTATGACATCCACGGCTGGCCCACCGAGGGCGCCCACTACGGCCAGAGCCACACTCCCGAAGGCGGCCACGTCAAGACCAACACTCTTGGTGCCAACGGCTTCTTCTTCACTGCCCAGGGCGGCAGCCTTTCCTACGACTTCGACACCATTCTCTACACCGTCTCCGACGACCTCGAGGCCACCTCGAGCCGCATGAGCGGTTATCGCTGGGGCCGCGACAACGGCCTTGTCCCCGCTGGTTCGAGCTTCCAGGTCTCCTACTCCGAGGATGGCTACATCGACCAGTCCGACATGGACGACGACGGCTCGCAGCACTCCTCCATGCTCAACTATCAGGTCATGGTGCGTTTCGTGACCGGCGACCAGGTGCCCTCCAACATGGCTATCCGCGGCATTGAGTATGTGCCCGCCACCGACATCGAGAACGGCAGCACCATGGTCACCGCCGGCAACTCCGGTGTCATCGCCCCCGTCCTCTATGAAGAGACTGCCACCGAAAGCGGCTTCCGCTTCTCCACCATCAATGTGGGTCTCGACGGTGTCTCCTACAAGGTTCTGGACGCCCATGTCAACAACCGTCCCACCACCGGCTACAGACTCCCCTCCAACGACGAGGCCACCTACAGCGTCCTCGACATCCCCTTCCTCCAGATGCCTGCCCTGAAGCCCAACACGGCCTATCACGTCGGCTACCGTCTGACTGGTGGTACCCAGTTCCACGTCGCTGCCCAGCGCGCCAGCTTCAAGAACGACACCGCCGGCTGGACCTCCTATCGCACCGTCGCCGAGACCGCTCCCTATGCCAATCAGATTACTCCCCAGTTCCGCTATGATGTCTATGTCATCGACGGTCAGGGGCACATGCACGGTGACGAGAGCACTAACGACATCACCGCTTGGAATGTCGATGTCTATCCTATGATTCGTCTCGTCCTTGGCGAACCCGATGAGGTTGAGACCGTCAGCGTTCTTGCCAACTGCCAGAATCCGAGCGAGAATGAGGGCATCTCCGTCCGCCACGGTTCCAACGAACTCTGCGGCAGCGATGATGGCGAGGATGTCGCCGTCAGTTCCAACAACGTTTTCGTTGTCTCCTCTCTCGACGACCACACCGTCATCGACGCCGTCTATGTCAATGGCGTGGAAGTTCCTGTCTATGATGAGAACGATGACGATCCTCAGCCTGGCGACATCTACATGTGGGTTGAGGAAGACAACGTCACCGACACCGTCGGAACTGGTTCCAACATGACCGTCCGCGACCGTCTGTTCCGCAACTACTATCAGATTGTCTTCAACGGCATCGCCGACAACCCCAACGGTTATGTCATCACCGCCGACTACAGAACCGGTGTTGAATGGATTGAGGTTCCCGAGGTGGGTATCGACCAGGTGGCTCCTGAATTTGCCATGAGCCTCTATCCCAACCCCGCCACCTCCACTGTCAAGCTGAGCATGGCCGGTGTTGAGGGTATGGTGAACTGCAACATCATCGACATGAGCGGCCGCGTCATCTACAACGCCCGCGTCAATTCCGAGGCTGAGACGACCATCGACGTCAGCAACATCCCCGCCGGCGCCTACTTCGTTCGCATCACCAACGACACCTTCAGCAAGATTGAGAAACTCATCATCAAGTAAAGTTTCCCAACGCTGACAATCAAAGGGCATCCGAAACCGGATGCCCTTTCTTTTGTTGTGTGTTCTGATGGGGGGATTACACTTTTTTGGAGGGAGAGAAAGCTGGCGCTGCTCTACTTCTTTCTGCGTGGGGAGAGGCCTGGTTAGAGGACGTTGCCGAGCTGCTCCTTGATTTTTTCCAGCTCGTCCTTCATCTCTACCACGAGTTTCTGGATGCCGACATGGTTGGCTTTGGAGCCTGTGGTGTTGATTTCGCGACCCATTTCTTGCGCCACGAAGCCCAGTTTTTTGCCGCAGGTGGGTTCGTCGGCCATGGTCTGGCGGAAGTAGTCGATGTGTTTCTGCAGGCGCACCTTCTCTTCTGTGATGTCGAGTTTTTCGAGGTAATAGATGAGTTCCTGTTCGAATCGGTTCCCGTCCACCTCCTTGATTGCAGCGTCGGCCATGTAGCGCTTGATGCGTTCTTTGGCTGTTTCGATGCGTTCTCCTTCGAGGGAGGGGATGAGGTTCAGTTTTTCCTCGATGAGGTCTACATGCTTGTGGAAGTCCACTTCGAGCACAGCACCTTCGTGGGCGCGGAAGTCGTTGCAGAGGTCTATGGCGCGTTGGAGGTCGGCGGCTGTCTGGCGCCATTCGTCGTCCGATGCCTCGTTGTTGCCGCCGCTGTTCCAGATGTCGCTTTGCCCCACGAGGGCGCAGAAAAGACCCTGGCGGCTGTCGGAGCCGTTGGCGCCGAGGGTGTCGGCCACGGCGCTGAGTGCCTCGTAGCGTGCCGCGAGAAGCTCGCGGTTGAAGTCGCTGCCGCTGGCAATGCCACTCTCCTCGCTGACGATGCACTCCACTTTGCCGCGTTCCAGTTGCTGTAGCATGGCGCGGATGTCGAGTTCGCGCGAGCGGTAGGAGGCCGGCACCTTCACGATGAGGTCGAGTTGTTTGCTGTTGAGGGTCTTGATTTCTATGTTTAGTTTCTTGTCTCCAAAGGTGGATTGCACTTTGGCGTATCCAGTCATCGATTTCATAAATGGATTTTTGTTTTTTGATTTGTATTTATTCTATATTGTTTTATCTGTGGGGTGTTGGGGCGTGGTTACGGTTGTTCGCTGTCGGCGTTGAGTTTCTGCCACTGTGGGGTGGCGAACTCTTTCAGGGTGCCGCAGGAGTCGTAGATGAGGTATACCTCGCCGGTGCCCGGGCCATGGGGGTGTGCGGCTATGAAGGCACGGGCTTTGTCGAGACCCATGACCATGTAGGCCGTGGCCATGGCGTCGGCCAGCCAGCAGTCGTCTTCCACCACCGTGGCGCTGAGGAGCGTGTGTGTCACAGGGCGTCCAGTGGCGGGGTCGATGGTGTGGGAGTAGCGTGTGCCGTTGCGCTCGTAGTATTTCCTGTAGTTTCCGGAGGTCACTACGGAGCGGTTGTGCAGGGCGATGGCTGTATGCACGACGGGTTCGCTGTAGCGGTCCTCGGCGGGTCGTTCGATGCCTACCTTCCAGGGTTTGCCGTCGGCCTTTTCGCCGCGGGCTATGACCTCGCCGCCGATGTCGACGATGTAGCTCGCGATGCCTTTCTCTTCGAGGTAGCGGCCCACGAGGTCGGAGGCGTAGCCCTGGGCTATGGCGTTGAAGTCGAGTTCGGTGTCGGGGTACTGACGGCGCAGGCGACGGCCTTCGATGGTCACGCTGCCGCGGGCTGCGCGCAATAGGTTGGCGAGGGTGGTGCTGTCGGGTTCGCTGCGCTCTCGGAAACTGAAGCCCCAGGCTTGCACCAGACGACCCACACGCGGGTCGAAGGCACCATCGGTGTAGTCGGTGACACTGAGCGAGTGGGAGAGGAGGAAGAAGAGGATGTCGTCGAGGCTGTCGGTGAGACCTGCATTGAGCTGGCGCAGCAGCGAATTGTCGACCCACAGCGATGCCGAGCGGTCGAAGGCTTGGAGGAGGGAGTCCACCTGTGGCTGGAGGTCGCGCTGGAGGCTGTCGTAGTACTGCACGGTGTAGTAGGTACCCTGGGCCTCTCCGTAGAGGCGTATAGGCTCTGCCGCACGGCAGCAGCCGACGGTGCCGACGGTGGCTGCCGCTGCCGCGAGGAATACTAAAAAGCGTCCGGCCTTGGAGAGCCGAACGCTTGTGTGTAATTGTGTCTTCATTGCTTATTTGTTGACAATGAATTTACGTGTAGCTTGGCTGCCGTCGAGGGCGCGGATGCTGAGGGTGTAGTGGCCTGTGGCCAGGTTGCCGAGGTCAAGCTGTGTGGCGTTGGCGTTGACGCTATGGTGGATGACCTGCTGGCCGATGGCGTTGTAGATTGTGACCTCGCTAATGCCCTCGGCACTCTCCACGTTGAGATAGCGGCTGGCGGGGTTGGGGTAGAGGTTCACGTTGAGGCCTTCGGCGTCGTCGATGCCCAGGTTGTACGTGATGGTGATCCAGTTTTGGGTGGAGCAACCTTTGTCGCTTGTGGTTTCAAGACGGATGTCGGTGTTGGCCGTGATATTGGACACGGTGACGCTCTTGTCGGTGCTGAAGGGGGTGGTGGCATTGTCGCGATACCAGCGGTAGGTGTTGTTGTCGGCGGCGTTGTCGACAGCCGTGAGGACGGTGGAGTTGGCAGAGTCGGGGCTGAGGTGCCAGTCGCCGTCGATGCGTACGTCAGGAGTGTAGTTGACGGTGAGGTTCAGACGACCGATGGAGTCGCAGCCGGCGACGTTGGTCTGGTCGGGCAGCACATATTCCTCGGTGGTGGAGGCGGTGTAGGTCTGCTCGGTGAAAGGCCAGAAGTAGCTGTTGCACACGGTTTCGTGGTAGTCTTCGACGCTCTTGTAGTTGACGGTGATGTTCAGGTGGACGAGGGTGTCATAGCATCTGTTGACGGTGCGGTTGGAATAGATGAGGGTGGTGTCGCTGACGGAACTCTCGAAGGTGTGGTTTTCGTTGCCGAAGACGATGCTGTAAGCGTCGCAGACAGTGGCCACGATAGTGTCAGGGTTGTTACGGTTCTGGACGGGTACAATCTCAAGGATGAGGGTGTGGTAGGTCTCGCAACCGGTGTTGAAGCTCTTGGAGTAGAGGGGCTCGTTGTTCTCGTCAGTGGTATAGGTGCCGCTTTCGGTGTAGTGGGCGGTGTCGCGGACACCAGCCACGCCGGAACGTGACAGGAAGACGTAGTTGAAGGAGCCGCAGCGGCGCTCGTTGACGGTGTCGTAGAGGTTGTGGGTGGTCAGGGAGAGATAGTCAATCTGACGGCATCCATCGATAGTGCTGATTGCAGAGTCGAGGGTGGCCGTTTCATAGGTGGTGCCGTTGACGGCCCAGCGGTATCTGCCGCAGTTGTCCACGTAGGTGGTGTCGCGGTTGATGCCGGAGAAGGCGGTGATGCGGATGGCCATAAGGCTGTCGCAGTTGCCGAGGGTGGTGGTGCCAAGGCCATAGATGACCCTGTTGGTGTCGGAGTATGTGTAATTTTCGCCAAGCCAGGAGAGGCTGCAGCCTCCGATGGTGTCGCGGACTACTACCTGAGTGGTGTCAGTATGGCTGTTGACGATAGTGATGTTGAAGTGATGGAAGTATTCGCAGCTGGTGGTGGTGTCGGTCTCTTGGATGGTGCGCATCTGGCTGGTGGTCAGGGTGTCGCCAGCGGCGTAGACATAAGAGTCGCACGCCACGATGTCGACGGTGTCGTGGGACTGGCCGGTGTAGGAGGTCACCTGGACGCTGATGACGGAGTCGCAACCAGCGGCGGTTGTCAGGGTGTCGTAGTAGGTCTCGCTGTCGTTGATGGTCAGATTTTGCCAACTGTAGGTGCAGCCTGCTTCGGGAATGATGGTGGTGGGGGCGACGACGCTGGCGTTGACAGTGAGGTTCATCGTGACCACGTAGTTGCAGTAGGTGGCGGCGATGGTGTCGTTTTCGAGGGTGGTGCTGGAGTTGTAGGTAGTACCCCAGGGTGCCATGAAGGTATCGCACACCGCGATGGTCTCGTTGAATTCTTTGTAGCCGTCAAGCGATACGGCGATTTTCACGATGCTGTCGCAGCCGTTGGTGGCTGTGAGGGTGTCGTAGAAGTTGCCGGGAGTTTTCCACTCTTTGTTGTTCCAGTTCGCTACGCAGACGCCCTCGACAGGGATGGCAGTGGTGGTGTCGGCAGTGGCGGGAAGCACGTTGAGGTTGAGGAAAAAGGCAGTGTCACTACGGGTGACAACGATGCTCGTGCTGCTGCTGTAGGTCTCATTGTTCACCGTCCAGGTGAATCTGCCGCATACAGTGGTGTCGGTAATCTCCGTGTGGCTGGCTTTCGACTGGCCGATGGCCATAGGCATGCATGCAACTGCCAATAACAGACTCAATAATACTTTTTTCATCTTGTTAATGTGTATTTTTTATTTATTATTATCCTTATTTATTTTTATACAATCCTTTGCTGTTTAGTTTGTTGCACTTATTCGTGCGTTGTCGTTGCGGTTGGGAACAACGTGCAAAGATAACACTTTTTTTCGGAATGAACAGATTTTTGTTGAAAATTCTGCTTTTTTTTATGATTTTAACACGAGTTCGGCGACGTTCTCCACGTGCTGAGTGTGGGGGAACATGTCGACGGGCTGGATGCGTCGTACCTCATACAAGGAGTTGAGCATCTGCAGGTCGCGGGCTTGTGTGGCGGGGTTGCAACTGACGTAGACAATCTTGCGGGGTGCTGTGGCGAGGAGTTGCGCCACCACCTTTTCGTGCATTCCTGCACGAGGGGGGTCGGTCACCACCACGTCGGGCCGTCCGTTGGCGGCGATGAAGTCCTCCGTGAGCACCTGTGCCATGTCGCCGGCGAAGAAACGCGTGTTGTCGAAGCCGTTGAGGCGGGCGTTGGCTTTGGCGTCGGCAATGGCCTCTTCCACATATTCGATGCCGACGACCCGGCGGCATTTGTCGGCCAGGAACAGGGCTATGGTGCCGGTGCCGGTGTATAGGTCGTAGAGGGTGTCCTCCGGTCGCAGCTCGGCCAGCTCGGCCACGAAACTATAGAGGCGTTGTGCCTGGGCGGAGTTGGTCTGGTAGAACGATTTGGGGTTGATGATGAACCTCAACGCCCGGCCGCCGTTGTAACCCTCCATGCGCTCCTCTATGTGGTCGCTTCCACGGTATGTCTCCACGGTCTGGTCGCTGTAGGAGTCGTTGAGTTTGGTGTTGACAATGTATTGCAGCGAGGTGATTTGCGGGAAGCGAGTGGCGAGCATGTCCAGCAGGGGGTAGAGCTTTTCTGGCTCGTCGGCTGCCACGATGACGATGACCATCCAGTGGCCTGTGCTGGTGTTGCGGACGACAAGGTTGCGAAGGAAACCTGTGTGGTTTCGTATGTCGTAGTATTCCAGATGGTTGGATTCCGCGTATTCACGCACGGCGAGGCGGATGTTGTTGCTGGGGTCGGCCTGGAGGGCGCAATGCTCGATGTTGAGTACCTTGTCGAAGAGCTGTGGGATGTGGAATCCCAAGGCACCATGCGGCGCTGTCTCTTCGTGCATTTCTTCGGCGGTGCGCCATGACTTGGTGGAGAAGGTGAACTCCAGTTTGTTGCGGTAGTAGTAGATGTTCTCCGATCCGCAGATGGGTCTCATGCCGGAACAGTCCACGCCGCCGAGGCGCTCCAGGTTGTCGCGCACCTGTCGCTGCTTGGCTTCGAGTTGTGCTTCGTAGTTCATCGTCTGCCACTTGCATCCGCCGCACACTCCGAAGTGGGGGCATCGGGCATCGACACGCTTCTCCGACAGGTGGTGGAACTTCACGGCGCGTCCTTCGGCATAGTTCTTTTTCTTCTTGTATAGTTGGATGTCGACCACGTCGCCCGGCACCACAAAGGGTACGAACACCACCATCCCGTCGACCTTGGCCACAGCCATCCCTTCGGCTCCGGCATCGCTGATGACGACCTGCTCCAGCAGCGGCAAATCTTTGTTTCTTCTTCCCATGTTGTTCTTTTTTTTCGATGCAACAGTCCATAAACAAAAAAAGAAGTATCCTCAATACTTCTTTCTTTCGCAATGCCAATCAAGCCTCCATGGCGTTGGAGTTCTTGACTATCGTTCGTCGGAAACGGTCAGTCTTTTTCTGCCTTTTCTGCGACGTGCGGACAGCACTTTTCTACCGTTTGCGGTAGACATTCTCTTGCGGAAGCCGTGCTTGTTTGCTCTTTTTCTCAATGACGGTTGGAATGTTCTTTTCATCTTTCTGCTATATTTTTGTTTCTTTTTTCCTCTTCTTGCGACCGCAAAAATTTGTTCGCGGACTTCGAAATTGAGTTTGCAAAAGTACACATTTTTTTTGAATTGTTGATAAAATTTTCTTTCCCTCAATTCTTTTTTGTTTGCAATGACTTGTTTGTCAGTATTATGAACGGTGAAAATAAATTCTTTTTTTTCTGTTTGAAAAAATATTTGTACATTTGCAAATCCAATTTCCAATGTGAAAAGTTGTTAATTGGGCTACAACCGAAGTGGAAAAAAGACAAACCAACGCTGCCGAAAAAATGGATAAGAAACAGTTTATAGAGATGGCAACGGCACCGGGCCGTTTCTCACCGCAGGACCGTGGGTGGCTCCGTGCCATGCTCGCCAAGTATCCCTATTCCTCCGTGGTGGGTGTGCTGGCGCTCATGGCTGACCATGCCTATGGGTTCGACACCGCCGAGGAGCGTCGCGCCGTGGCACTGTTGCTCTGCAATCCGGCGGTTCTCGACGCCCACCTCGCCTTGGCCACTCCTTCCCCTGCCTCCACGGCTGCCGACGATTCTTCGTTCGACATCCTTAACGAAATCAACACCTATCAGGAGGTCTCTTTCAAGACCGCTCCCAAGAGCGTTATCCTTTCTAATTTTCTCCAAGTCGACCCCTCCGAGGAGGAAAATGTGGCCTCTCCGACGTCGGTCGCCAACGATTTCAACGACAAAAAAAGTTTGATGCCGGATGTCTCGTTAGGTACTGAAACACTTGCTGTTATACTCGAAAAACAAGGACGCTTCGACAAGGCGTTGGCAATTTATGAGAATTTATTGGCTCATAATCCCGAAAAAAGTAGTATTTTTGCACCCCGAATTGAAAAGTTAAAGACATTGTCAAAAAGTAAATAAATCTGTAAAAACATGCTGTATAACATCATCGTAATCCTGATTATCGTTATTTGTGTGCTGCTCGCCTTGGTTGTGCTGGTCCAGAACTCCAAAGGTGGCGGACTTGCCGCCAATTTCTCTGCTCCCACCCAGGTGATGGGTGTGCGCCAGACCACAGACTTCCTTGAGAAGACCACATGGTGGCTCGCTGGCATCCTCGTGGCGCTCAGCCTCTTTGCTACCATTAGCATTAGCCGTGGCACTAGCAGCTCCGACCCCCTGAAGTCTGAGGCTCAGGTGAGCAACTATAGCCCTGTCCAGCAGGCTCCTGCCGCCCCCGCTGCCATGCCTGTGGCTGCCGAGCAGGCTGCCGCTGCCGACCAGCAGTAAGTACGCTGTGGCTACTTCGGGGTACGAGCCGGTTGTCCAGAAACTTATCCTGTCCCACTTTCCGCACGACCCTACGTCCGGACAGTGGGATGCTTGTGCTTCCATGGCTCGCTTCCTCTACGATGCCGACCCTCGTTCCGCCTTCCTCCTGCGCGGCTATGCAGGCACCGGCAAGACATCTCTCATCTCGGCCCTCATCCAGACCCTGCCCGCCTTGCGCGTCCATGCCATCCTCTTGGCACCCACAGGACGCGCCGCCAAGGTCATCTCTGCCTATTCCGAACGTCCGGCCTACACTATCCATAAGAAAATCTACATGACCATCACCGACGCCTCCGGTGCCGTGCGCACGGCCAGAGCCATCAACAAGCACGCCTACACCCTCTTCATTGTAGACGAGGCATCCATGATTGGCCTTGAACCCACCTCTACCCGGCAGAGCCTCCTCGAGGACCTCGTCGACTATGTTTACGATGGCAACCACTGCCGACTGATGCTCATCGGCGATAGCGCCCAGCTCCCTCCTGTGGGGCAGAGCGAGAGCCCTGCCCTCGACGAGCGTTACCTCACGGCTGCCTTCTCTCTCAACATCATCTCCGCCGAACTCACTGAAGTGGTACGTCAGCGCCGCCTCTCCGGCATACTGGCAGGGGCCACGGCCTTGCGTTCGCAGATTGCCTCCATCCCCGCAGGAACCGAGGTCGACATGCCACTCTTCCACCCCAACGGTGACGATGTGGTGCGCCTTGATGGTTCCGACCTCATGGAGACGCTCTTTCGCGAATATGGCAACTTCGCCCTTGACCAGGTGGTGGTCATCTGCCGCTCCAACAAGCGCGCCAATCTCTTCAACCAGGGCGTCCGCAACAGCGTTCTCTTCCGTGAGGAGGAAGTCAACGCAGGCGATTTTCTCATGGTGGTGAAAAACAACTACTTCTGGCTCGACGAAGAGAGTTCCATCGGATTCATTGCCAACGGCGACATCGTGGAGGTGCTCAGTGTGCGCAACGTGCAGGAACTTTATGGCTTCCGCTTTGCCGATGCTACGCTGCGTTTCGTGGACTATCCCGACGAGGAGCCGCGCGACTGCAAACTCCTTCTTTCGACGCTCTATTCCGAGTCTCCGGCGCTCACCACCGAAGAGTCCAATCGTCTCTTTGAGAGTGTCATGGAAGACTATGCCGACATTCCTCACAAGGCCGACCGTCTGCGCGAATTGCGTCAGAACCCCTACTACAATGCCCTCCAGGTGAAGTTTGCCTATGCCCTCACCTGCCATAAGACCCAGGGAGGCCAGTGGCGCACCGTCATCATCGACCAGGGCTTCTTGCCTCCCGACATGCAGCTCGACCGAGAATACCTCCGCTGGCTCTACACCGCTTTCACGCGAGCCACCGACCGCGTCTACCTCCTCGGCTTTGAAGACCGTTTCTTCGGCTGACGCAAAAAACGGGATGCCGAAATGCATCCCGTCATTGGTTGTATTTCGTTGGATTTCAATCTTCTTTCTGCCGTGCCGAAAAGACGGGGTTGGCATACATCTCCAGGAAGATGCGTTGGTTTTCGCTGTCGCCCAATTGGTTCATGCGCTGTAGGAAGCGGTTTTTGATATCGGCGGAATAGTGCTGGCGGTGCTGTGAGGAGCCTGTCAGGAGGTCGTAGGCCAGATAGTTGGTGGGCATGAGACGGTAGAGCTTTTGGATGCGGCGGTCGAGCACTCCTGCCACATGTTCGGCCAGGTCGCCATCGGTGCTGATTTCATTGGCGCTCAGAGGTTTTCCTATCGAAAGGTGTATATGACCTTTGGGACCGATGATGCCGGTGGTGACGCTGTTGGTGTCCTCGCCTTCGGTTTTGTGGTATTCGCCTTTTTTTCTCTGACTCAGTTCGTTGGCTTTCATCAGGTCGCAGGGATCCCATTCGTAGGAGACGGCTACGGGGATAATGTTCAGGTCGGAGAGGGTTTGTTCCGCAGGAGTGTCGCTGCCGAGGGTGAGCATCTTGATGATGGCGGGGGCCGTGGAGTCGATGCCGTCCTTGCTGCGTCCGTTTTTCTGTGCAATCCACACCGTCTGCTTTTCGTCGACAATGAGGTGGTGCAGATATTGCGAGAGGTGCTGCAGGCTGCGGTAGAAAGCCTTGGGGTTGCCGCCACGCTCCATTTGGACAAGGTGGTTGCTCAGGAAGAGGTCGCGCAGCAGCGGCGTCTCCATCAGATTGTTTCCAAAGACGATGTAGGAGGTCTCGTGCTTGCGCTCGATGAGTACCATCTGGAGCAGGAAAGCGTCGAGGGTGATGTCGCGGTGGTTGGAGATGAAGATGCAGGGTTTGCCACGGCGTATGTAGTCGAACCCGGAGCAGGAGAAACCCTCCGACGTGGTGCTGACGATGCGTCGGATGGCGTCGTACATGAAGGTGACCTGCAGCTCCTTGACGTTTTGTATTTTGCGCAGTCGCTCCATCGATTGCTCCACGGGTTGCTGCGGATAGATGAATCGCAGAATCTGCGGGATGAGTTCCCACTGGCAGATGCGGCCCAGCGCCTCGCGCATCTCCGCGTCGTTATAGGGCCTTATGTCGTCGAAATCGTGAGTTTCCATTGCGTGGGGGGTTAGAATACGGTGTCGATGAGGGCGTCGATTTCGTCCTTGGGGTCTGTGCCTTCGTAAAGGACGCGGTAGACGGCTTCCACGATGGGCATGTCGTCGCTGCGGCCTATCATCATGCCCAGTTCATGGTAGTTTTTTGCGGAATAATAGCCTTCGGCCACGGTACCCATCTCTTTGAAAATCTCATCGAGGGGTAGACCTTTGGCTATCTCTTCGCCAAGGCGGCGGTTGCGGCTGTGCTTCGACCAGCAGGTGACCATCAGGTCACCGAGGTAGCAGTTGTCGGCAATGTTGCGGTTGGTTGAGGGGAACACCTGTATCAGGTGGCAAAGTTCGCGCATGGCTGCGCTGACCATCACGGCGTTGAGGTTGTCGCCGTAGCCAAGGCCTTGGCAGATGCCGGCGGCTATGGCGTAGACGTTCTTCAGCAATCCCACACGCTCCACGGCGAGGATGTCTGTGGTGTGGGTGGTGTGGAGATAGGGGCAACGCATCATCTGTTCCACTTCGACGGCCAACGAGGGGCTGTTAGAGGCCATGGTGAGGAACGTGGGCATGCAGAGGCTGGCCTCTTCGGCATGGGTCGGCCCGCTGATGACGCAGATGTCGTTTCGCTTGATTTTCAGCGTAGTCTCCAAGTAAGTCGATACCGCCACACGCTTGTCGGGCACCACTCCCTTGATGGCGGAGATGAACTTCTTGCCCTTGTAGGCCGACCGTGGCAGTTGGTCGAGTACGCTGGCGATGAAGGCAGAGGGGATGACGAGGAACAAATATTCGCTTTCGGACACTACCTTGGCTATATCGCCGCTGATGTTGGTCCGCGAGGTGTCTATCTGCACGTTGGGCAGGTGCTTGGGGTTGTGTCCGTCGCGCAAAAGTCCATTGCGCACTTCGTCGCTTCTCACCCACCAGTTGACCATGCGGTCCGCCTGTTCCATCAGTATCTTAACAATTGCAGTGGCCCACGAGCCACTTCCAATTACTCCTATCATTTTCTTATGTTGTTGAACCTCAATGGGTATATGCCTGTTTTGTATTTGGCTTTCAAAGTGCAAATATACATATTCTTTTTCACATTTTATAACAAAAAAGTGCTAAATTCTGTTAAAATTCTTTGTTCGCTCTCGTGCATCTCTCTTCCATCGGCCGCGACACACCCCTGCACCATTGCCTTGCCAACATTCTCCCATTGCCTTGCCAACACCCTATCATCTCCTACTGTGGTCGGACTTGGTATGGTGTTGGTAGGGGGATGGTAGGGAGATGATACGGTGTTGGTGCCTTTTGTCTACTTGAAATCAGTGTTTTATGTGTTTTGTTTCGTGTTAAGTTCTTGATGGAGTGATTGTTATGGTGTAAAATTGGGTCGTAACCCGTCGGTTTCCATTCAGTGGAAAAAAAGAGGACGGGCCGCTTTTCTGCGGTCCGTCCCGATGGGTGTTGTTTTTTTTGCTGGCCAGCGTTGCGCTCTTATTTGAGGAGCTTGCTGCCGGCTTTGAATTTGGCCACCTTCTTGGCGGGCACTTTGACGGCCTTGCCGGTGCGGGGGTTCTTCGCGGTGCGGGCTTTGCGCTTCACAACGCTGAATGTGCCGAAGCCGATGAGCGTCACTTTCTCGCCTTTTTTCAGCTCTTCCTGAATGGCGTCGAAGCAAGCGGTCATGGCTTGTTTGGCGGCGACTTTGGTCATGCCGGTTTTGGCGGCCATGGCGTTAACAAGTTCGGTTTTGTTCATAATATTAATGTTTAAGGGTTTATGAATTTTTGTTTCTCTTTTCGCTGCAAATGTATGATTTTTTTTGAAAATGAAACAAATTTTTTTTGTTTTTTTTTTGAAAAAAAATGCTGTTGTTTCCTATTCTTTTGTTTTCCAGCCTGTTAGTTTGTTTCCGCGAAGGAAGTCTTCGATGGAATTTTTCTTTTTCCCGCTCATCTGGAGGCTCAAAATCTGTATAAAACCGTCTGTTACACCGATTTTTAAGGTCTTTTTTCCGTCGCATACGAGAGTTCCCGGAGTGCCTTCAGGGTCGGGGAGGGGTACGACGTCGAAGATTTTGAAAAGTACCTCGCGGCCATCGGGGTCGAGGAGGGTGAGGAGTGCGGCGGGGTAGGGGGATAGGCCTCGGACAAGGTTGGCCACTTTTTCGGCGGGTTGGTGGAGGTCGAGGAGGCAGAAGTCCTTGAAGATTTTGGGAGCCGCCGAAGGTGTGCCCACTTGCGGGTGGGGGTGGAGGCTGCCGTCGGCCATGCCGTCGAGGGTACGCACCACGAGGTCGCGGCCCATGACGGCCAGTCGGTCGTGGAGGCTGCCGGCGTTGTCGTCGGGGGTGATGGGGGTCTCTTTCTGGAGGAGAATCTGTCCTTCGTCGATGTGGTGGTTGAGGAGGAAGGTGGTTACGCCGGTGAGGGTGTCGCCGTTGATGATGGCGTGGTTGATGGGTGCCGCGCCGCGGTAGGCGGGGAGGAGGGAGGCGTGGAGGTTGAAGGTGCCGAGGGGCGGCATGTTCCACACCGCCTCGGGGAGCATGCGGAAGGCCACGACGACGAACATGTCGGCCTTAAGGACTTTCAGCGCATCGAGAAATCCAGGGTCGCGCAGTTTCTCGGGCTGCAGGAGGGGTATGCCATGGTCGAGGGCGTACTGTTTGACGGGGCTGAAGACGAGTTTCTGTCCGCGACCGGCTTGACGGTCGGGTACGGTGACGACGGCGGCCACCTCGTGGCCCGAATGCATGATGGCGTCGAGGCTTTCGACTGCAAAGTCGGGGGTTCCGAAGAAGACGGTGCGCATGGGTCAGGCGGGATGGTCGAAGTCGATGGTTTGGTCGAGTTTGGCCATCTTGAGGGCGGCGATGGCACCTTCGACGCCTTTGTTGCCGTGGCATCCGCCGGCGCGGTCGAGGGCCTGCTGGAGGGTGTCGCAGGTGAGGACGCTGAAGATGATGGGACGCCCGCTTTGCACGGCCACATTGGTGAGGCCCTGCGAGACGGCCTGGCAGATGAACTCGAAGTGGCGGGTCTCGCCCTGGATGACGCATCCAATGCAGATGACGGCGTTGACGGAGGACCGCGCGACAAGGAGTTCGGCGGCGGTGGTGAGCTCGAAGGTTCCCGGCACACGGTAGACCCGTATGTTCTCTTCCTTGACGCCATGCTGGCGGAGGGTGTCCACGGCGCCTTTGAGGAGGGCGTCGGTCACCTGGGGGTTCCATTCGGCAGCCACAACGGCTATGGTGTAGGGACTGCCGTCGGGAACGGCAGCGGGGTCGTAGTCGGAAAGGTTGGTCTTTTTCATGAGGGGGTCAGAAGTCTTTTATATTATATGTATTTGTGGAGCTTGAAGAGGGTTTCTTCTTGCTTTTCTTGCTTTCTTTGATGATGCTGTTGTCGGCCTTGTAGTCGAGTTGCTGGCCATGGCGCGGTTGGTGAATGCCGAAGTAGGTTTTGTCGAGGTGGAGTTTCTTGGTGCGCAGGGAGAAGGTGGAGAAGTCGAGGATCCATTCCGGGTCGAAGGTCTGGTAGAGGAAGCGGCATTCGAAATGGAGGTGGGGGCCTGTGGAGTTGCCTGTGGAACCGCCGAGGCCTATGATTTCGCCTGCGGCGACGGTTTGGTTGGGTTTGACGTTGATTTTGGAGAGGTGGCCGTAGAGGGTTTCAAGGCCGTTGGGGTGGCGCACGACGATGCAGTTGCCGTAGCCGCCCATGCGTGAGGCCACGCGGACGACGCCGGCGAAGGCGCAGCGCACGGGGTCACCGGTGTTGAGGCGTATGTCGACGCCGTGGTGGCCGCGCTGCCAGCGCCAGCCGTAGTTGGAGGTCTTGGCATTGCGCACGGGGAAGCAGAAGTCGGCGCTGTCGCGCACGAGGAGGATGTTGATTTCGTCGGGCAGGAAGTCCAGCTGGGTGCGTCCCAAGGGGTTGACGCGGTGGTGGGGGAACCCGTCGTACCAGAGGGGTACGAGTGCGCGGTCTGTGGTGCTCTCGCTGCTCTCGTCGGTCTTTGCGGCTTGGCGGATGGCCTTGACGGCGGCTTTGCTCTCGCTTTTCTTTTTTTCGTTTTTCTGTGCATCGGCAGGTTTGGCGGCGGCTTTGCCTATGCGTGTGCGTGTGTCCTGTGCGGGAGGCTGGGTGTGGTTGGCGGCTTCGAGGCGCGCGTTGATGAGGGAGTCGTAGTAGGAGACTTGCGCCTGCAGGAGGCCTGCCGGGGATGCGAGGAGGAGCAGGATGAGCAGCACACGGCGCAGGCGCGCCACGGGGATGCCGAGTTGCTCGCGGTATTTGGCCACGGTGCGCCGAGCCACGGGGAAGCCCTGGGTGTTGAGCAGATGCGTGATGGCGTCGTCGGAGAGGGGCGCACGTTTGTCCTCGGCATGGATGGCATCGGCCACGCGCTGCTTGATGGTCTCGACGGAGATTTCGTCGCCGTCGCCGGTGGCGAGGCCTTTGGAGAAGCAGTCCTTGAGGGGGATGGTGCCGAAGTCGGTCTGGAGGTATTTGCTGTTGGCCATGCGCGACACCGTGGAGATGTCGAGACCCGTGGCCTCGGCCACTTCGCGCTGGCGCATGGGCTGCATCTGGTCGGGGTCGCCGGTGAGGAGAAATCGACGCTGGTGGCTGACGATGTATCGCATGACGCGCACGATGGTGTCGTGGCGCTGTTGGAGGAGGTCGATGAAACCCTGCGCGTCGGCCTGCTTGGTGCGGAGGAACTGGAGGGTCTCGCGGTCGGCGGGCGTGGTCTTGGCGCCGTGGCGTTCGCGGTCGTCCTTCTGTTGTTCCATCTGGGCGAGGAGGTCGGTGTAGTATGTGTTAAGGTTGAGGCGCGGGAGGTTGCCGTCGTTGAGGTAGAAGGAGAGTTGGCCGTCGTGCTGATGGAGGATGATGTCGGGGGTGAAGGTGGCAGCGGCGGAATCGCTGTCGGCATCGGAGCTGCCGGGCTTGGGGTTGAGGCGGCGGATGAGTGCCGAAGCGCTCTCGAGGGCGGCTTCGTCGATGGCGAGAGCGTTGCAGAGACGCTCGTGGCGATGGTTGGCGAAGTCGTCGAAATGGTCTCTCACGATGGCTGTGGCCAGCGTCAGGATGCTATCGGGTGCTTGGGCGAGGCCGCTCTCTTCCGAGGCCATACGCTGCAGCTGCAGCAGCAGGCACTCTTGCAGGTTGCGGGCACCGATGCCCGGCGGGTCGAGGCTCTGGATGATGCGCAACACTTCGAGTACCTCGTCGCGCGAGGCCTCGATGCCCTGGCGGAAAGCCATGTCGTTGGTGACGAGGTCGAGGTCGCGGCTCAGGTATCCGGCGTCGTCGAGTGTGCCGATGAGCTCGTTGGCGATGAGCCGTTGGCGGTCGGAGAGGCGACGGGAGATGAGTTGCGAAGCGAGGCGGTCGGAGAAGGAGAGAGTGTCGGAGAGGACGAACTCGTGACTCACAGTGTTGGGATCGTGTTCCTGATGTTCGCGGTAGTCGAAAGCGTAGTCGTCGTCCTCGTCGGTGTCCCAGTCGGAGCGGTCGTGGTCGTTGGCGGAGGCCAGGGTGTCGATGTCCTCGGCATTGTCCGGCACATCGGCTTCGAGCAGGGGATTTTTC
The DNA here is from genome assembly GCA_017480525.1 of Bacteroidales bacterium. Lineage (GTDB taxonomy): Bacteria > Bacteroidota > Bacteroidia > Bacteroidales > P3 > Colimorpha. The sequence continues at coordinate 31,463 of JAFVAM010000025.1, forward strand.
TCTATCTCCTCTTTGATGGCCTGCTCGAGGTCAGTGACGGGCAACTGCAGCAGACGCATGAGCTGTATCTGTTGCGGTGAGAGCTTCTGCTGCAGTTGCTGTCGCTGGATTTGTTTCATTATTATTTATCTGACGATGTCCATTTCCTCGATGAGGTTCTTGGCGCCGGCGAAGACGTCGATGACCCAGAGCATGTAGCGGCTGTCGAGGCAGATGCAGCGCTGCAGGTTCTCCTCGAAGTCTATGTCTCCGCTCATGGCCTCGCTGTTGCCGTCGAAGGCCAGGCCGATGAGCTGTCCCTTGGCGTTGATGACGGGCGAGCCGGAGTTGCCGCCGGTGATGTCGTTGTTGGTGATGAAGCAGGTGGGCATCTCACCCTTCTTGTTGGAATAGGGACCGAAGTCTTTCTTGGCGTAGAGTTCTTTGAGGCGCTGGGGTACGTTGAATTCGCTGTTCTCGGGGTCTTCCTTCTCGATGACACCTTTCATGGTGGTGTAGTAGTGGTAGGAGACACCGTCCTTGGGGTCGTAGCTCATGACGTTGCCGTAGGTGAGGCGGATGGTGCTGTTGGCGTCGGGTGACATCAGCTTGCGGCCCTCGTTGATTTGGAGGATGCCATCGGTGAAGTCGCGGATGCCGCGTTCGAGGTTTTCCTGCACGTCGGTGGGCACCTTGTCTCCCAGCGCGTGGTAGGCGTCGAAGGCCTCGTTGCCGGCTTTGGCCAGGGGGTCGTTCTGGAGGGTGCGCAGGTTGGGCTTCTGCATGAATTTGGCCAGTTTGTCGGGGTCGGCAAAGATGGTCTTTTTGAAGAGGTCGTCGGCATATTTGTCGAAGTCGCCTTTATATTTCTTGTTGGCCTTGAGGAGGAATTCGGGGCAGTAGTCGGCGTTCATGTGGTCCACGACATATTTGAACATATTGGCCACAAGGCGTTTGTCGACGTTCATGTCGTAGTCTTTGTAGAAGTTGTCGATGTAGTTCTGCATGACGCTGAGGTCGGCTTTGGGGTTGTCTTCGAGGAGGCGCATGAAGGTGTTGGACACGCGGGCGGCGAAGAGGGGGCTCTCGGCGCCGGTGAGGAGGCCTTCGACGAGGTACTGGCTGGCTTCCTCAACCTCGGCGCGGGCGGCGTAGCCCTTCTGGATGAGCTCCAGGGCGCGGTTGTATTTGGGATTGGTCTGTTTGCGAGCCCAGTCCGTGTATTCGCGTTCCACGTCTTTCTTCACCCCCATGGTGTTCAGGCTCTTGAGGGCCTTGTTCTGCTCGTTGCTGTATTTCCAATAGTTGGAGCAGGAGGCGTACTTGGAGGCGTATTTGATACGCGTGGCCTGACTGGCGGCCATCTCCTCGCGGAGAATGTTGATTTTCACGGTGCGGATTTCGTAGCGCAGCTTGTTGGTGATGTTCATTGTCTCTTCGAGACCGTAGGAGGTGAGGAAGTGGTCGGTGGTGCCGGGGAAGCCCATGACCATGGCGAAGTCGCCGTCGTTGATTTCGCCGGCGTTGACGGGCAGGTGGTGCTTGGGCTGCAGGGGCACGTTGTCCTTGCTGTAGTCGGCGGGGGTTCCGTCGGGGGCAGTGTAGATGCGGAACATGGAGAAGTCGCAAGTGTGGCGCGGCCACATCCAGTTGTCGGTGTCGCCACCGAACTTGCCCATCGACGACGGAGGCGCTCCCACGAGGCGCACGTCCTTATAGATGATATGGACGAAGAGGAAGAACTGGTTGCCGTTGAACATGGGGATGACCTTGGCGCTGTAGGGGGTGCCTTTGACGGCTTGGTCGGCAATCTGCTTGGAAACCTTCTCGATGGCAGCCTCGCGGTCGCCTTCGCTCATCTCGTCGGTGATAGCCTCTTTGATTTGCGGAGTCACGTCCTCCATGCGCACGAGGATGGAAGCCGTCAGGCCGGGGTTGGGGAGTTCCTGGTCCATGGTGTAGGCCCAGAAACCGTCGCGCAGGTAGTCGTGTTCCACGGTGGAATGCTCCTGCAGCTTGCCGTAGCCGCAGTGGTGGTTGGTGCTCATGAGGCCTTTGCTGGAGATAATCTCGCCGGTGCAGAAGTGCCAGAAGGGGCTGCCGGCGTTGCCAAGACCCACGATGGCGTCCTTCAGGCAGTTCTGGTTGATGCTGTAGATGTCCTCGGGCGTCAGTTTGAAACCGGCGCGCTGCATGTCGGAATAGTTCTTGCCGATGAGCGACAGAAGCCACATGCCTTCGTCGGCGCGTACCGCGTTGGGAAGCGTCAGCACCATGGCCATGGCAAATACTAAGGTGCGAATTTTCATTGTTTTATTTGTTTTAGTTTATAAATATTATTTTTTATATGAGGATGCAAAGATACGCCTTTTTCCGTAAATGGCAAAAAAAATGTTGTTCAGCGTATGAGCGTGACGGTACCGATGCCGTCGCGGTGCTCGCCACGGCGGTCGGTGAGCACCCAGCGGTAGACGTAGGCTCCCTGCGCCACCGGGGTGCCTTGGTGGGTGCCGTCCCAGGCCTCGCCAATGTCCGTTGTGTTCCACACTATCAAGCCCCAGCGGTTGTAGACGTATAGCTCGAAGTCGGCCACCTCCATCGACGTTGTGCAGCCGAAGCGGTTGTTCTCCTCGGCCGAGGGAAAGAAGATGTTGGGGAACCACACGGAGTGCACTTCCACGGGGAAGTATACCGTGGTGTCGGCGCAGCAGCCGTAGCGGTTGCAGGAGGTCATGGCGACGCTTACCGTGTCCGGCAGCGGATGGGCGAAATAGTGTTGGGTGCGTCTCCCGCCGAGGTGGGTGCCGTCGCTGAAGTCCCATGCCGTGGAGTGTCGCCCCTCCGAGCAGTCGGTGAGCGTCAGGCCGGGGAGGTCAAAGTCGATATACTGGTGCGGACTCTCTATGCAGAGCGTCGGAGCCTCTTCCACGCCTACGGTGATGGAACCGATGGCGGTTCCGGCTTCGTCGATGAGGCTGTAGGTGGTGGTCTGCTGCGGATGCACGACGATGGGGTTCTGCCCCTGCAGGGCGTCGATCTCGGGGTCTGGTGGCTGGGCGCTCCAGCGGAAGGTGTGTGTGCCGGTGGCCGTGAGGGTCAGCTCCTCGCCGGGACACAATCCTTCGGCGCTGGCCGTCATGCCCACAGGCTCGTAGTCCACATGCAGCGTCACCACCGAGTCGCATCCGTTGGGTGCCGGGCGGCGGAAGGTGTAGTCGCCTGCCAGCGTGATGAGGGTGTCGGCAAAACGCAGCGTGTCCCCTGCAATGAGCAATCTCGCTTCGTTGCGTGTCGGTGTGGGTAGGACGGTGAGCATCAGCCTGATGCAGTGCGATAACGTGTCGTTTTCCTCCCAGCAGGCCCACTTGTCGATGCGCCCTGCCACGGCGGTGGCTGTGGAGGACACATGGATGAAGTTTTCGTTGCCCCCTGCCGCCAGGGAATACTCCTCGCCTAGGCACACGGTGTCGCGGACGATGGTGGTGTCGTAGTGCATCTCCGGCGCGGACATGTCCTTGTAGCGGTAGCCGAGGCTGTAGATGTAGCTGTCTACGTTGCCGATGCCGTTGGTCCACCCCACAAAGGTGCCGTCGGTGTTTGCCACGACGTGTGAGTTGTAGTTGACAGGTATCTGTGCATAGTAGTAGCCCGTGGCGTCGATGGGATGGAACTGCTGTGCTATGGAGTTCCCGTCGAGGGTCATGGTGGCGGGGCTGTCGGTGACGAGGGTGACGGACCACAAGGAGGCGATGCGCTCGGTGCGTATGGGTTTGAACACGGCGTGGCTGATGGCGCGTTCCATCGGCGTCAGCACTACCATCGCGGCGTCGCCCGGCTCGGCCATCCAGTCCGACCCCTTCGAAAACAGGGCCGCGCCGACCGGTGCCGAGGCGCTGATGACGCATGGCCGGTTGGCACCGATTTCTATCTCGTGCACGTCGCCCGCCGCGAGGCTCACGCTTTGGTTAGAACCGCTGACGCTGACGGTGCAGGGCTCATCGGCCACGATGCGTACCACGTCGCCCACCGAACGCGTCCCGGTGGGTACCGCAGCAAACTGCTGCCCCCAGCAGCTGACGGGTACGGCCTGCTCGTACACATAGTCGCCGCTGGGCGTCGAATGCGGTATGCCGCAAAGACGGTTGCCTTGGAAGAGCGCGAAGGGTTTGCTCGACGAGACTTCCATGCCGCTGAGCGAGCCTCCGGCCACCTGGCTGTGGACCGACCGGGCGTCGGGAGCAGTGCCTATGGTGACGCTGTATGGCACGTTGGCCGCATGCTGTAGGATTCCGTCGATCAGCACGTCGACGGGCGGCGTGAAGTGGATAGGGGTATTCCGCTCGGTCGTCACGGCGACGAACGATGCCCCCGAACCATCGGCGACGCGTCCGCCGTCGGTGGGGTAGTCGATGACGCGGTAGCGCGTGTCCAGTGCGTCGTAGGGCAGCAGCGTCGTGGCACCGGTCGATGCCAGTTTCGACCACGAGGCCAGCGCGTGTACCGGCGCCGTGGCCGTGATATGGAACCCCAAGAAATCGACGTGTAGGTCGTACACACCGCCGTTGGCCATCACAATCGTGTCGCTTTCTCCCGGCGCGAGTGTCAAGGTGCGTAGGGCCCCGTAGAAGCTCTCCAGCGTCACGGTGGCGGCTTCATCCAAAGCTGTGAACGTCAGCAGTGCCTCGTAGGTGTTTTGCTCGCTGCCGTTTTTGACGAAACTGAACCAGAAGTCGCGTCCCGTGTTGGTCGTCAGGCTGTCCGGCACCAGCCGCTGCGCCGCCGCCCCGCCGCACAAGGCGAGGAAAAAGAGCAGTAGGGACGTGTGTAATGTTCTGGCTCTTAAATTCATAGCGTATCTTTTGGTCAAAATTCCCTCTGCAAATATACGTTATATTTCAAAAAAAACAAACAAATTCTGTCGAACAAACAAAAAATCCGCAAAACGGCCGGAATGTGGCAAAAAACGACACATAACAGACATGATATGAATGAATTACGTAAAAATCGAACATCTAACACCCTGAAAGTCAGGGTCGAAAAGGTACCAACACCGTATCAACACCTACCCATCGCCCTACCATCGCCCTACCAACTCCTACTTCGGTAGGAGATGATAAGCCGATGGCAGGGTGACGGTAGGGCGACGGCAGGGGGAACAGCCGGGCGGGAGGGCTGTGCAGGAGAGGGTGGTGCGCCGACGGGGATGGGAGGAGGCCCGGAGGAAAAGTTTTCAACATCTGCGTATGGCTATCGGAGACATTCGTCGGAGGCGGGTGAGAGTGTCGGGAAGGGCGGGGGAGGGGGCTTTTTTTCAGCGGTTTGGAAAGAAAATTTTCTCCCCGGTGAAACTTTTTCGACAACTTTCCGTTTAAGGTTATGAACAACAAAAAATGGTTAAAAAAAACAAAAAAAGGTTTTTTTGGGCAAAAATTGGAAATTTCTTCGTAATTTTACAACCTGAAAAATAGTAGGTAAAAATGGCCTTAATACTTGGAAAAGAATACTGTAAGGTGGACTCGAACGGTCGCTTCAAGTTCCCAATTGCGCTGAAGAGGCAGTTGGAGACGGAGGACGGTCGTTTCGTGATACGCCAAAGTGTCTATGCTGAGTGTTTGGAGCTGTGGACATATGCCAGTTTCAGGGAGGAAGTGGAGAAACTCCAGGCAATGCTCAATCCCTATCGCCGAGAGGACCGCGACCTGCTGCGCAAGCTGACGGAGGGCAACGTCATCGAGCTGGACTCGAACGACCGCCTTCTGGTGCCTGTCGAGCAGAAGCATGTCATCGCCAAGGCGAAGGAGATTGTCCTTCAGTCGACCGGCAAGTTCATCGAGCTCTGGGACCGTGAGGCCTACGAGAAGATGAACCAGTCTGGCAGCGACTTTGCTTCGATGGCGGAGGCACTGCTGGGCGCAAAGCCGGCGGAGCATGAGCAGCAGCAGTAGTCTTTCGACGATTTCCGGCGGAGGGTACCATGTGCCCGTGATGCTGACCGAGAGCATGGAAGGGCTGAACCTCCGTGCTGACGGCACTTATGTCGACGTCACCTTCGGCGGTGGCGGCCATTCGGCTGCCATCCTGCGGCAGTTGGGGGCTTCTGGCCACCTGATAGCCTTCGACCAGGACGAGGACGCGGCGGCGCGAGTGGGGAGCGGAGAGTGGAGAACGGAGGGTGGGGAAGCCCGGTTCACCTTCATCCATGAGAATTTCAGGTATTTGAAGCGTTTTCTGCGCCTCCATGGTGTCCGGCAGGTGGATGGCCTGCTGGCCGACCTTGGGGTGAGCAGCCACCAGTTCGACGTGGCGGAGCGCGGTTTTTCCACGCGTCTGGAGGGTGAGCTGGACCTCCGCATGGACCGCCGTGCCGATGTCACGGCGCGCGACCTCGTGGCTTCACTCGACGAAGAGGCTTTGTCGCGCATCCTCAAGCTCTACGGCGAGTTGCCCAATGCACGCCAGATGGCCCGCGCCATCGTCAAGGCCCGTGCCGAGAAGGACATCGTCACCACCACCGACCTCAAGAATGCCGTCTCGCGCCATCTGCCTCGTGGCATGGAGAACAAATATCTTGCCATGCTTTTCCAGGCTCTCCGCATCGAGGTGAATGGAGAGCTGGACGCACTGAGAGAGGTGCTGAGGCAGGCCTGCGAGGTGCTGGTCCCCGGTGGGCGGCTGGTGGTCATCAGCTATCACTCGCTCGAGGACCGGCTGGTGAAGAACTTTATGCGCAGCGGCAACTTCGAGGGCAAGGTGGAAAAGGATTTCTTCGGCAATCCGCTGACGCCGATGCGGATGGTGCGCCATGGCGCTATGCAGGCCTCGGAGGGTGAGCTGTCGGCCAACAGCCGTGCCCGCAGTGCCCGGCTGCGTGTGGCCGAAAAAGTGGAGGTGCCGGAGGCGGAGGCCGTGCCTTCCGCGTCCTGAGGGGCGCTGCACACAACAGGCCGACGCGGACTTTTGTTTGTGAAGCAACATTAATATTATAGGATATACACAACAGAAAAACAGGATATGGGAAACAGGTTTAGGGAAAAGGTGACCGAAGAGGGACTTGACGGGAGAGCTGCCGAGACGGTGGTGGAACCGGAAGCCCCGCAGTCTGCCGAGGCCGATGTTGCCACTGCCGACGAGGTCGACGAGCAGCCCCGCCATGTGGCGGACTCGCGCTCCGTCAAGGTGGCCCGCGGACTGTCGAAGGTGCTCGGCGGAGACATCCTGGGCGACAAGTTCGTGCTGCGGCAGATTCCCCTGCTGCTGCTCTGTCTCTTTTTCCTCCTCCTGCTGGTAGCCAACCGCTACAGGGTGGAGAGCCTGCGCCGCGACCAGATAGCCACCGAGAACCGCATCAACGACCTGCGCGAACAGCGCATACAGATGCAGAAACAATATCAGAAGAGTGTGAAAATCTCGCAGATAGCCGAGGAGCTGGCCGAGAACGGCGTCGGCATCACCTCCGGCCCGCCCTACGAGATTGACTGATGAAAGAAGGTTCCTTTTTTGGGGGCGTGCGGAGAGACGGCACAAACGGATATAGAGTCATTTATCATTAAGAGATAACGCAAATTGAAAGACGAAAAGAAAGATACAAGGATGACGAGGGGCATGACGGTGTTCTACCTGCTGCTGACGCTGGTGGGTGGCATTGCCATCATCGTCAGTCTGGTCAAGATACAGTGGGTGCACGGCGACGAGTGGCGCGCCCGCGGCGCCAAGCGCGAGGCCGGCCTGCACACCGACCCTGCCCGTCGAGGCAACATCTATTCGAGCGACGGCAAAATCCTGGCCACCACGGTGACGGAGTGCGACTTTTATCTCGACCTCCTCGACACTGTGGTGTTCAAGAAAGGCAAGCCGGTGCTCAACAGCAAGAAGCAGCCCATGGAGAGCGGCATCCCTGACTCCTGCTTCGAGCGCTATCTCGACACGGTGTGTCTGATGTTGGCCGATGCCATGGGGACCCACCCTGCCTCCTACTATTTCGATCGCATCAAAAGGGAACGTGAGCAGGAGAAGCCCCGCCGCTGTTTCCTCGTCGAGCGCCGCATCCCTTATTCCACCTGGCAGTCCATCAGTCGCCTGCCGGGGTGGCGCGTGGGTGTGGTGCGTCAGGTGGACGGTCGCAGTGTTGTCCGTCAGGTGCGGGCTCACATCTACGGCAATATGTCGGAGAACACCATCGGATTCTTCAACACCCGCTCCAACATCAAATACACGGGTCTCGAAGGTGCCTACGACTCCATCCTTCGAGGGCAGGACGGCGTCTTCAACCGCCGTCGCCTCACCAAAGGTATCTGGCTGCCCGATGAACCCCGCGAGGGCGAGGGAGTGCCGCAGCGCACCGACAACGACCGCATGGACACCATCATGCTGCAGCACAAGGTTGACGGCATGAGCATCGTCTCCACCATCGACACCCGCTTCCAGGACATCGCCGAAAACTCGCTCCGCAAGGCCTTGCGTCAGTATGGCGGCACCAGCGGCTGCGCCATTCTCATGGAGATGAGCACCGGCTATGTGCTGGCTTGTGCCAATCTCGTACAGGATACAACAGGCGCCTATCGCGAGATGAACGGCACCGAGGAAGGCCGCATTGCGGCCAATGTGGCAGTGAGCCACATCAATGAGCCTGGTTCCACCTTCAAGTCGGTCATCCTCACCGCCATGCTCGACGACGAGACCATCAAAATCGATACCTCCATGAAGGTGCAGGCCGTTTATAAAAACTTCGGCGGAAAGAACGGTGAAATCAGGGATTCGCACCGCAAAAGCGACTCGCTGAGCGTCAAGGAAGTCATGGAGGAATCGTCCAACGTGGGCATGTGCGAACTGGGATGGAAATACTACAACAACCGCCGTCAGGACCTTGTGGAGCGCGTCAGGCGCATCTTCCCTTTCGAGAAGCTCCATCTTGACATCAACGCCACGGAGAACGCCACCCATATCAACAACGTCAACCAGTCGAACCGCGACTTCCTCAACTTCTGCTATGGCTATTCCACCGTCGTTTCGCCCATGCAGCTCATCACTTTCTACAATGCCCTCGGTGCCGGCGGTCGCATGGTGAAACCGCTCTTTTGCCGCGCCGTGGTCAACGGAGAGCGGCGCACGGAGATCAAGCCCGTGGTGCTCAATGAGCGTATCTGCAGTCCGCAGACCGCATCATTGATGAAGGAGATTTTGGAGAGTGTCGTGGAACGCGGCACCGGCGACAATATCAAGAACAACACCTATGGCATCGCCGGCAAGACCGGCACCGCTGTGCACAGCTATCGCGACAAGACGCGCTATAACGGTTCCTTCGCGGGATTTTTCCCCTCTGAAAATCCGCGCTACACATGTCTCGTTGTCATCGAGGACAGCCCCGCCTATGGCCGTCAGGCCGCCTTGGTATTCAAGGCCGTCAGCGACTGTGTGGTGGCCGTGGACAAGGAGTTGAGCAAGGGTGCCGTGAAGTCGGCATGGCCGCGCCTCGAGGCCGACAGCAGCAAGGCCCTCCAGCATCCGACGCTGGCCAAAGGCGACCAAGTGGGCATCGCCCGCGCCCTGTCCCTGCTCAAACAGCCCTTCAGCACCGCCAATCCTTCGAGCCGCTGGGTTAGCTATCGCTCTGCCACGGACTCTCTGCCGGGTGGCTATGTCCCCTTTGTCCCCACCGAGGGCAAGGTCCCCAACTGCCAAGGCATGAGTGCCAAAGACGCCGTGGCGCTGCTACAGGGAATGGGCTACAAAGTCCGCGTGTCGGGCTATGGCAAGGTGGCCTCGCAGCAGCCCAAGGCCGGTTCCGCGGCCAGACAGGGTGCCACGGTGATGTTGAACATGAAATAGAACAGAACAAAGAGTTTATGAAACTGAACGATATACTGAAAGGAATAGATTGCGAACTCCGTTGTCCGGACGGCGTGGAAGCCGGCTCCCTCGAGGTGGCCGACCTCCAGTTCGACTCTCGCCGGGTGGCGCAGGGTACGCTTTTTGTGGCGCAGCCCGGCACCAAGGTGGACGGACATGACTTCATCGTCCCTTCGGTTGAGGCCGGAGCAGTGGCCGTGGTGTGCCAGCATGTGCCGCAGGACGCTCCCCGGAGCGCGGTCTATGTGGTGGTGTCCGACAGTAGCAAGGCACTCGGCGAGATGGCGGCCAACTTCTATGGACATCCCTCTCGCAGTCTGAAACTCATCGGCATCACCGGCACCAACGGCAAGACCACCAGCGTCACACTGCTCCACCGCATGTTCCGCCAGTTGGGTCATCATGTGGGTCTCGTGTCCACCATTGTCAACAAGATTGACGAGGAAGAACTGCCCACGGGTCACACCACTCCAGATGCCCTGGAACTCAACCAGCTGCTGCGTCGCATGGCCGATGCAGGATGCGACTATTGTTTCATGGAGGTCAGTTCCCATGCCGTGGTGCAGCATCGTATTGCCGGTGTGGAGTTTGCGGGTGCCATCTTCAGCAATATCACTCACGACCACCTGGACTTCCACAAGACCATGGCCAACTACATCGCCGCAAAAAAGGGCTTCTTCGACGGGCTGCCTGCCACGGCATGGGCACTGGTGAACATCGACGACCGCAACGGGCGCGTCATGGTACAGAACACCTGTGCCAAAGTCGCCACCTACGGACTCAACCAGATGGGCGATTTCCACTGCCGCATCCTTGAAGAGGGTTTCGAGGGTATGCATTTGAGCATCGATGGACGTGAGTTGTGGTGCCGTCTGGTGGGTAGGTTCAACGCCTACAACCTTATGGCAATCTATGGTGCCGCCGTGCTCTGTGGCATCGACTGCGACGAGGTGTTGCGCCAGCTTTCCACCCTCCAGCCTGCGCCGGGCCGCTTTCAGTATGTCAGCGGACGTGGTATCACTGCCATTGTGGACTACGCCCACACGCCTGACGCCCTGCAGAATGTCCTCGCCACCATCAACGACATCCGTCGTCCGCAGCAGATGCTCATCACTGTGGTGGGTTGCGGTGGCGACCGCGACCGCACCAAACGCCCGGAGATGGCTCGCATCGCATGTGAGGGTAGCGACAAACTGGTGCTCACCTCCGACAATCCCCGCACCGAGCGCCCCGAGGCCATCCTCGATGACATGGAGGCCGGCCTCACCCCCCAGCAGCTCAGCCACACTGTCCGCATCACAGACCGCCGTCAGGCCATCCGCACCGCCTGTATGATGGCCCGGGAGGGCGACATTGTCCTCATAGCAGGCAAGGGACACGAAAAATACCAGGAAGTCAACGGGGTGCGCAGCCATTTCGACGATGTGGAGGAGGCGCAGAAAGAATTAGAAGTAAAAAAATAAGAGAACGAAAGAGGAATTATGCTGTACTATCTGTTTGAATGGTTCGACAAGGGACTCGACATCCCCGGCACGGGAGTGCTGCAGTACATCTCCGTGCGCTCGGCGGCCAGCATGGTCACCTCGTTGCTCATCATGTTGGTTTTCGGCAAGCGTTTCATCCGCTGGATGAAAAACAAGATGGGCATGATGGACGAGGTGCGCACAGAGCTTGGTCTTGAGGGTGCCGCCCGCAAGAGTCAGACCCCCACCATGGGTGGCCTTCTCATCCTCGCGGCCATCATCATCCCCACGCTCCTCTTCGCCAAGCTGGACAATATCTATGTCCTCATCATGATTGGCACCACGATATGGATGGGTCTTATTGGATTTCTCGACGACTACCTGAAAAAGAGTCGTGGCAAAGCAGGTTTGCCTGGCAAGTACAAGGTTGCGGGTCAGGTTGTTCTCGGTCTCGTCGTCGGCCTTCTCATCATGTATCACCCCGCCATTTCCGGTTCCACCACCACCACCATCCCCTTCGTCAAGAACAATGAGTTCGACTATGCGTGGCTGGTCACCTGGATGGGCGACTGGGCTTCAGACCTCGTCTGGGTGGTCTATGTGCTGGTTATCATCTTCATTGTCACTGCCATCAGCAATGCCTCCAACCTCACCGACGGCATCGACGGTATAGCCACCGGCGTGGCTGCCGTCAACGGTGGCGCCCTGGCCCTGCTGGCCTGGGTGAGCGGCAACGCCGTCATGGCTACCTACCTCAACATCATGTTCCTCCCCAACATCGGCGAACTGGCCATCTTCAGCACTGCCTTCGTGGGTGCCACGCTGGGCTTCCTGTGGTTCAATGCCCACCCTGCAGAAATATTCATGGGCGACACCGGCTCCCTGGCCATCGGCAGCATCATCGCCGTCTTCGCCGTGCTCATCAAGAAGGAACTCCTACTCCCTGTGCTCTGTGGCATCTATGTGGTGGAGAACCTGTCGGTCATCATCCAGACCTCCTACTGCAAATACTACCGCCGCAAACATCACCTGCCTGTCGGCCAGCCTGTGCCTGTGGAGAAGCGTCCTTTCCTCATGACGCCGCTCCACCACCACTATCAGAAGAAAGGCATGGCCGAAGAGAAGGTGGTTATCCGCTTCATCATCATCGCCATCCTCCTCGCCATCTTCACCCTCTCCACCCTCAAACTGCGATAACATCGAGAAAAACATACTAACAATCATACATATATAATACAAACCATCATTATGACTATCGAAACTTTGTCCAAGCAGGGCCGCGACCAGATCCACACGGGGCTTGCCGGCATCGACACCCAGCGCCTCAAAGCCATTCGCAATGCATCGTTGCGCGCCTGCTTTGCACGTCTGGAGGAAACTCGCTACAGGCTCGAATTTGTTGCCCGAGTCCGTGGCCGTGAATATATCAACGATGCTGCCGCGCGTTCCGTCAATTCTACCTGGTACTCTCTCGAAAGCACCCAGGGCGGCATTGTTTGGATTGCCGATGCCCCCACCGTGCCCACCGACTACAGCCGTCTTGTCCCCGTGGCGCTGCGCAAGGTGAGGATGCTCCTCGTCCTTGGTGGCGACAGTCCCAGCTTGCGTCAGGCCTTTGTCGGCAAAGTGCCCGTCATCGAGGCATGCTCCTCCATGGCCGACGCCCTCCAACGCGCCTACCGCTATGAGGCTGAGGACGTCAAGGTGATTTTCTCGCCGGCCTGCGACAACGGCTCTTCCATCGATGACGAAGGCGAAGCTTTCCGTCATGAAGTTAACGAATTGTAGCAATGAAAGTATCGAAGATATTCAGAGGCGACCGCACGATATGGGTAGTGTTCCTGCTGCTCACCATCGTCTCACTGGTGGAGGTCTACAGCTCCATCGGGCTTTTCGCCTATTCCCAGACCGGCGGCGGCTCGCCGTCAGGCCTTTTCTTCAAACATTTCTTCATCGTCCTCGCCACTTGGGTGGTGGTCATCCTTGCATCTCATATCAACTATCGCTTCTTCTCCCGCTTTGCCCTGCTGGGCTATTGGGTCTCCATTGTGCTCCTCGGCGTGGTGCTCATGATGGGAGGCCGCTGGTTCCACATCCCTGTTGTCGGCCAGTTCCAGCCTTCCGAGGTGGCTAAGGTTGTTCTCGTCATCTTTGTGGCGCGTCAGTTGGCCCTCAAGAAGGACAGTGTCGCCGACCTTGGCACCTTCCTTTCCCTGCTGATATACATTGTTTTTGTCGTCGTCCTGGTACTCCCGGAAAACTTCTCCACAGCGGCACTCATCTTCCTTTCGTGCTATCTGATGATGCTCTTCGGAGGTGTCAACCGCAAGTGGTGGTGGCGTCTAATGCTGGCTGGACTGCTGGCTGTGGTCGTGGGTCTCGGCGTGGCCTATGTGCGGTATGACAAGAGTCTCAACGCCCAGGAAGAGGTACGCACCGAGCAGCTCCTCGAGCGTTCTTCCACCTGGGGCCATCGCATACACTCTTGGCTCAAGCCCAACCCCGACGAACTCTCGCAGGAGAACATGGCCCGCATGGCCATAGCCCGCGGAGGCCTCTTCGGCGTGGGTCCCGGCAACACCGTCCATGCCCGTCTCATGACCCAGGCCCACAACGATTTTATCTATGCTATCATCATCGAGGAACTCGGCATGGTGACCGGCGTCCTGCTCCTGTTGCTCTACAGTTTCTTCTATTTCAAGTGCATTCGCCTCGCCTGGCGATGTAAGGGTCGCTTCGGTGCTCTTGTCGTGTCGGGCTTCGGCACCATGATATACCTCCAGGCCTTGGCCAATATGGGCGTGGCTGTCGGAGTGCTGCCGGTCACAGGCCAGACGCTCCCCTTCGTCTCCTATGGCGGTACGGCCTATCTCTTCCTTGGCTGTGGCCTCGGTGTCATCCAGTCCGTGGCCGCCAGCGTCAGCGACAGTGAGAGGAACGAGAAGGCCGCTGCCGAAGCCGTTGTGCCTGCCGACGAGCCTGGCGTGGAGGTCTCCGACGAGACTGTCGAAACATCAGAAAACGAAAATTGAAAACCAACGACTTATAATAAATAAATTGCATATAAGAACTTGATACAAAGCCAACTAAGTAAAAAATGAACATACAACCCGCTCATATTCAGCGTCGAGAAGGTACCAACACCGTATCAACACCGTCCCAACGGCGTATGAACGCCCTATCAACTCCTACTGCGGTCGGAGATGAATGGGTGATGGTGCGGCGTTGTGGGGGTGAAGGTGGCTTTGATGTTATAAAAGGAAGAATGTTATGAAGATTATCATCAGTGGAGGAGGCAGCGGGGGCCATATATTCCCTGCCGTGGCCATAGCCAACGCCGTGCGTCGTCGTTGGACCGATGCGGAGGTGCTCTTTGTGGGCGCCGAGGGCCGTATGGAGATGGAGAAGGTGCCCGCAGCAGGCTATGAGATACTAGGCCTGCCCATAGCGGGGTTGCAGCGCAAGCTTACCTTGGCCAACATCTGGAAAAATCTCCAGCTGCCGTTCCGCATGGTGGCCAGCCGCAGAAAGGTGAAGAAGGTGCTGCGCAGCTTCGGTCCCGACGTGGTGGTGGGTGTGGGCGGCTTCGCCAGCGAGCCAACACTCAAGGCTGCTGCTGCCATGGGCTATAGAACACTCCTCCAGGAGCAGAACTCTTACGCTGGCTTGACCAACAAGATGCTTGCCCGCAGTGCACAATGCATCTGTGTGGCCTACGACGGCATGGAGCGTTTCTTCCCCAAAGAGAAGATTGTCTTCACCGGCAACCCCGTGCGCAAGGACATCGAGGAGATGGCTTGCTCGCGTGCCGAGGGTCTGTCGCACTTCGGTCTTGAGGAGGACGTGCCCACCGTGCTGGTGGTGGGCGGGAGCCTCGGAGCACGCAGCATCAACCAGATGATGCTCGTCGGCCTTCCTGCTTTGGCGGATGGGAAGGTGCAGTATGTGTGGCAGACGGGACGCTGGGGCTACGACGAGGCCAAAGCCGCCGTGGCGGCCACCGGCGCCGCCGGTCGTGTCAAGGTGCACCAGTTCATACAGCGCATGGATCTGGCCTATGCCGCTGCCGATGTGGTGGTGTCGCGGGCGGGTGCCATAGCCATCAGCGAACTGTGCCTTGTGGGAAAGCCTGTGGTACTCATTCCTTCGCCCAACGTGGCCGAGAATCACCAGACCAAGAACGCTATGGCTCTTGTGGACAAGGGTGCAGCCTTGATAGTGTCCGATGCTGAATGCGGAGCCAAGGGCATCGCCACCGTGGAGAGCCTCCTTGCCGATGCCCCCCGCAGGGAAGCCATGGCAGCCGCCATTCGCGGTCTCGCTGTGCGTGGCGCTGCCGACAAGATTGTGGACCAAATAGAAAGGATTGTGCGATGAGATATTATTTCCTTGGCATAGGAGGCATAGGCATGAGTGCCTTGGCGCGCTTCTTCCACCGTCGTGGTGACGCTGTCAGCGGCTACGACCGCACCCCTTCTCCGCTTACCGACGAGCTGCAGGCAGAAGGCATCGATGTCCACTTCGACGACAATCCCGACCGCATCCCGGTCGATGTCGACCTGGTGGTCTACACCCCCGCTGTGCCGGAGGAGACGCTGGAGTTTCAGGCGTTGAAGACACGTGGCGTGAGGATGGAAAAACGCTCGCAGGTGCTTGGTGAGGTGACGCGCGGCAAGAAGTGCATCGCCGTGGCCGGCAGCCATGGCAAGACCACCACCACCACCCTTATCGCCCATCTCCTCTCCGGCGCCCCCTGTGGATGCAGCGCATTCCTCGGCGGCATCAGCAAGAATTTCGACTCCAACCTTGTGGTCGACAACAAGAGCGACTATGTGGTAGTGGAGGCCGACGAATATGACCGCTCCTTCCTTCAATTGCATCCTCACATGGCTGTGGTCACCGCCACCGACCCCGACCACCTCGACATCTATGGCACCCATCGCAATATGCTGGAGGCCTACCTGCAGTTTGCTTCCCAGGTCGATGCCGACGGTCGCCTCTTCTTCAAGGAGGGCATCTTTGAGGACGAGGACGGCGATTCGCTCATCGAGTTCGGCTCCCACCATCACGACCATGAACATGGACACCATCACGATCACGGGCATCGCCACTCCGCACTTCCTCTCCCTTGCGCCCCTATCTCGACCTACACGGCCCGTGGTATCGAGGCAGACTACTATGCTATCAATGTCCGTAACTATGGCGGCAACCTCTTCTTCGACCTTCGCACCCCGGACGGTGTCCTCTTCGACCTCGAACTCGATGGTGCGCCGCTGGTCAATGTGGAGAATGCTGTGGCCGCCTCGGCCGTTGCCCTGTCCTGCGGCCTCGACCAGCACCAGCTGCGCCATGGACTGAAGACCTTCGCCGGTGTGCGCCGCCGCTTCGACTATCGCATCCGCGAGAAGGAGCTGGTATACATCGACGACTATGCCCACCATCCCCGCGAGCTGGCCTCCACCATCGAGGCTGTGCGCTACCTCTACCCGGGTAAGCGGGTCGTGGGCATCTTCCAGCCCCATCTCTACAGCCGCACACGCGATTTCGCCGACGATTTCGCCCGTGTACTGCAGGCCCTCGACGAGGTCGTCCTGATGCCCATCTATCCCGCTCGCGAGAAACCCATCCTCGGTGTCACCTCCAGCA
This sequence comes from Bacteroidales bacterium, assembly GCA_017480525.1. Taxonomy (GTDB): domain Bacteria; phylum Bacteroidota; class Bacteroidia; order Bacteroidales; family P3; genus Colimorpha. The sequence goes on from JAFVAM010000025.1 coordinate 48,397, forward strand.
TGTTGCTCCGCAAGATGGACACCATGTCGAAATATCTTTGCACCGCCGACCAGGTGCTCGAGCTGGTTCCGGCGCTCTGTCCCGACGTGGTGCTGACCCTTGGTGCCGGCGACATTGACCGTTTGGTACCCCGTTTAGAAACTGTTTTGAGAGAGAACCTGCTGTGAGCGACAGGCTATGGTCTAACCCTATGAAATACATCGCCAAAGTGAAGAAACCCCTTAAACGCCCCGTCAAGATCGCCCTCCTCGTGCTGTGTGCCGTGGTGCTCGCTGTGTTGGTTGTTGTGGCCAACGTGGCTCGCTCGCGCTCGCAAGTGCGCGGTCTCGAGGTGGTGGTCCGCTATGGCGACACCCCCGAGCTGGTGGATCGCCAAGTCGTTGCCGATTCCGTTCTGTCGCGTGTCCCCGGACTGCTGCACCAGCGCGTGAAGTCTGTCGACTGCCACCGTGTGGCCGCTGCCGCCAGCAGGGTGCCCTATCTGGACAATGTCTCGGCTTCCGTCAGCGTCAGTGGCAAAGTCGTCGTCCGTGCCGACCAACGCCGCCCGATAGCACGGCTCTACTATGGCTCTCGCGAGTTCTACATCGACCGTCAGGGCCATCTCTTTCCACCGTCGGACAAAGGGTTTTGCAATGTCCTTGTGGCTGGGGGCGAGTTCGCGGAACCCCTGCGTCTCGACAGTCTCAATGCCCAGGTCTCTGCCCTCTGGCGACTGGCTTTGTTCCTCGACGAGCAGGCCGACTACGGTGCCCTTATCGACCAGGCCTTTGTACTCCGCAACGGCGACGTGATGATGGTCCCCAAGGTGGGTGACCATATTGTCGAACTCGGCGACGTCGACGACCTCGACAACAAGTTCTCCAACCTTCTGGCCTTCTACCGCAAGGGCATGCCGCGTGCGGGATGGAACTCCTATTCCAAAGTTAGCCTCAAGTTCAAGGGCCAGGTAGTCTGCACAAAGAAATAAGAAAAAGAAACAAAAAATAAGTAAGCATTATGGAAAATGAAATCATTGTAGGACTTGACATCGGAACCACCAAGATTGCATGTTTCGTGGGCATGCGCAGCGAGGGTGGGAAAGTGAAAATCCTGGGCTTCGGCAAGACGGAGTCCACCGGTGTCGAACACGGGGTGGTGAAGAGCGTCTCCGAGACCGCCAAAGCCATCAAGAGAGCAGTCGGCGAGTCCGCCGATCAGGCCAATGTCGATATCGAGGAGGTGTGGGTCGGCATCGCCGGACAGCACATCAAGTCGCGTCCCTCCCACGGCAGCATCATGATTCCTCCCGAGCATCGTCTCATCGAGCAGGAGGATGTCGACCGCCTCATCGACGAGCAGCACAACACCCTGCTCGATCCCGGCGAGGAGATCATACACATCTTCCCCCAGCGCTACATCGTCGACCGCGACCCCCTCAGCCGTGAAATCTATCCCGTCGGAGTGGTGGGCAAGACCCTCGAAGCCGACTTCCACATGGTGACGGCCAACGTGCAGAACCTGCAGTATATCAAGTATGCCGTCCAGGACGCAGGCCTCCGCATCAAAGGTGTGGTCCTGGAGCCTATCGCTTCCGCCAAGGCTGTCCTCGACGACGCCGACCGTCTGGCAGGCGTGGCCATGGTCGACATCGGTGGCGGCACCACCGACATCGCCATTTTCCACGACGACATCATCCGCCACACCTCCGTTCTCCCTCTGGCCGGCAATGCCATCACCAACGACATCCGCGAGGGCTGCAACATCATGAAGAAGCAGGCTGAAAGTCTCAAGGTGAAGTTCGGCTCCTGCCTGGTGCAGGCCGTCAGCGAGAACGACGTCATCGCCATTCCCGGCATCCGCAGCCAGGCCCCGCGCGAAATCTATGTCAAGACCCTCGCCGGCATCATCAACGCCCGCACCAGGATGATTCTCGAACAGGTGGACTATGAAATCAAACTTTCAGGCTATGACAAGAAACTCATCGCCGGCATCACCCTCACCGGAGGCGGTGCCCAGTTGAAGGACATCAAGGACCTCTGCTCTCTCATCACCGCCACCGACACCCGCATCGGCATCCCCAACGAACACCTCGACCCCGAGAGTGTCTCCTTCGCCGAGTTGGCACACCCCATGTATGCCACCGGCATCGGACTGGTACTCTACGGCATCGAGTATTCCGAGGAGGAGGGGGACACAGCCGCCTCTGAAGCCACCGACGAGCAGCCGGGTCGTGAGAGCGTCGCCGACAACGCACATGTCGACATCTTTGCCAATATGGACATCGAGCCGCATCCCGATCCGCGTCCCGCCGTCGAATCCCAACCCACCGTCCCACCCAAGAGAGAAAATGAAAAGAAGAAGAAAGGCTCCTTCGAGAAGTCCATCGGACGATTCCTCGATAAGGTCTTCAGGGAAGGAATCGACGACTGATGTGTATAAGTTGTTGAAAACTAAATAGAAGAAAGTGGATTTATTCGGACGGAAAATTGTAATTTTATAACATCGTTTTTGTACGGTAATTTTCAATAATGAACTCTTATTCAATAAGATAGAAATATATAAGCACATGGAAGAAGTAGTGAATTTCTCTTTTGACTCGCCCAAAGGCCAGTCTTCATACATCAAAGTCATCGGTGTCGGCGGTGGCGGCGGCAACGCTGTCAACCACATGTTCCGCCAAGGTATCAAGGGTGTTGACTTCATCGTTTGCAACACCGACATGAAAGCCCTTAACGCATCGCCTGTTCCCAATAAACTCTCTCTCGGCAACCTCGGAGCCGGCAACAAGCCGGAGAAGGCCCGCCAGGCCGCCCTTGACAAGGCCGACGACATCCGCGATGCCATCAGCCACAACACACAGATGCTCTTCATCACCGCCGGTATGGGTGGCGGCACCGGCACCGGAGCCTCCCCTGTGGTGGCCGAGATTGCCAAGAGTATCGACCTTGAGAACGAAGAAAACAAGAAGATCCTTGTCGTGGCCATCGTCACCCTCCCTTTCACTTTTGAAGGGAAACGCCGTATCGCCCAGGCGCAGGAGGGAATCAAGGAACTCAGCAAGCATGTCGACTCCATCATCGTCATCAACAACGACAAACTCCGCACCTTCGGCAATCTCGGCATGTCGCGTGCCTTTGCCCAGGCCGATGACATCCTCCTCACCGCCGCCAAGAGCATCGCCGAAATCATCACCAACAACGCCTATATCAACATCGACTTTCAGGATGTCAACACCGTCATGGAGAACAGCGGCACCGCCCTCATGGGTGCCGGTTCCGGCAGTGGCGAGAACCGCGCCATCGACGCCATCACTGCCGCCACCACCTCTGTACTCCTCAACGACAACGACATCCGCGGTGCAAAGAACGTGCTGCTCTATTTCTCCTACTCTGCCGAACACGAACTCACCATGGACGAACAGGCCGAAATCACAGATTTCATCCTCGAACGTACGGGCGAAGACGCCGACTTCATCTGGGGCGCCGGCGTCGACGACGAGCTGGGTGACGAACTGAAGGTTATCCTCATCGCCACCGGCTTTGAGAAGAACGTGTCCGCCCCCGAAATTCCCAACCGTTTCGAACTGCCCAAAGTCGAGGAACCTGCTGCCCCCAAAAACGAAGGTCCCAAAACGCAGCCCGTGTCTTCCGACGAGCCTGTCCTCATTGTCAAGGACGACCCCGCCCCCGAGGTCGTTCCGATGCCGGTTGGCACAGTGGATGAGCGTCCCAGCCAGGCGAAGCCCTACGAGGCTCCCGTCCTCACGGTCACTCCGGTATCTGCCCCCGTGCAGACCCCGAACCCTGTAAACGAAAAACGTGTCTTCACCCTCGACGATGTCGAAACCGCACCTGTCGAGAAGCCCGCTCCCAAGACTGCGGAAAATGTCGATGTCATGGTGGATGACATCCGCATCGTCAGCCCGGTGGTTGAAGCTGTCGAGACACCTGTCGCCGTTAAGGTTGACCCCGTCCCTGCTGTCAAGTTCACTCCAGCCCCCAAACCCGCTCCGGAACCCACTCCTCGTCGCGAAGAATCCGTCAGTGCCTTCGAGAACGACAACGACGTCAAGACTGCTGCCGAGCGCATTGCCTACATCCACAACCTGCTCCGCAACAACCCTACCGGCGCCGTCGTGGTACAGCGCATGTCAGCCCAGACCTACACCGACACCGACCTCTTTCAGGGTCCCCACTCCAGCTCGCGTGAGGCTTCGCCCTACACACTTCGCTCCGACGGTTCCATGTCGAAAAACATTTTCTTCGACGCTCCGACCGATTGAAAAAAAACGAGCGGATTGCCGACCGCGATGTGAAGCCTGCTGAGAAAAGGAACTGCAATGAAGACTGCCACCACTAAAACAAAACATTCGCACAACAAAAAACTAATCATCGGGACCCTTTGCGCGATTGGCGCTGCCGTGTGCTACGGCACCAATCCGCTGGCCCGCTTTCTGTATGCCGAGGGGATGAATATCCCCTCGGTTCTCTTTTGGCGCTTCGGCCTGGCATGGGTCATCGTGGCTCTCGTAATGCTTTTCCGCGCCTTCTCCCCCCTGGCGGCCTCGCGTGAGAGCCTGCGCGTCTCGCGGCGCGAGTTTCTCACCCTTTCCGCCCTTGGCCTCCTCTTCGTCTTTTCTTCCGCCACACTCTACACCTCCTTTTCCCTGATGCCCTCGGGCATAGCCTCCACCATTCTCTTCACCTATCCCGTCATGACGGCGGTGATCATGAGCCTCTTCTTCCGCGAACGCGCCACCCTCCCCACCATCGTCTCCATCGTCCTCTCCCTCGCAGGCGTGGCACTCCTTTCCTTCAACGACGACGGCGGCACCTTCTCGCCCCTCGGCATCCTCCTGGTCCTCATTTCGGCCCTCACCTATGCACTCTATATCATCGTTGTCGACAAGAGCCCCCTGCAGATGTCGTCGTTCAAAATCAACTTCTACGTTCTCTTCTATTGTGCACTGGGCAACCTGGTCTATGGCCTCCTCACCGGCCAGCCCCTCATGCTTCCGCCGACGCCCACGGCCTGCTTCTGGGTGGGATGGCTCGCAGTGGTTCCGGCCATCATGGCCCTGGTGATGATGGTCTATGCCGCCAAGTATTTGGGTTCCACGCCCACGGCCATCCTTGGTGCCCTCGAACCCACCACCGCCGTCCTCATCGGTGTCTTCGTCTTCTCCGAACCCTTCTCGCCGCGCCTGTTCCTCGGCATCGTCCTTGTGCTCGCGGCGGTAACCCTCGTGGTTCTCGCCAAAGCCCGCCACAAGGCATAAATGGCCTGCCTACGGGATGTTGCTGCGTTTCTTATTGGAACATGCCCTGTCAGTTAAAGTTTTTTTGCCATGTCGAAAATTTCGACCACAAAAGTGTCTGTCAAGAGCCTCTTGGCCGCCAGAGTATTCTCTGAAAGGGGGGCTTTATATGCTTGCCACCATCCTGCACACGTGAAGTCCTCCATGGGGAAAGAGGTTGTCGCGATATGTTTCTCCCCTCACTGCCGCCGTCAGGCGGCAGTGAGGGTGTGGTGAAAAGGGTACAAAGTCCCTACCATCGCCTTACCAAGTCCTTACCATCTCCTACCCAACTCCTACCTTGGTAGGAGTTGATAGGGTGTTGGCAAGGCGATGGTAGGGTGTTGGTGAGGATTGTATGGATTTGAAAACCATGTAGGTAAAGGGTGGTTCGCAAGGGGGTGTGAATTTTTTGTTACAGAAATTGTCGGCGTGAGACTCCGTGCGAAGTACTCCCCACTAATAGTGATTTGCATTTCTATGGCTTGGCGGAACGGCAGTTTTGGTGTACTTTTGCAATCGATAAAAAACAACAGAATATTAACTAACTAATTGAACTATGACGATTTGTAAGAAAAAACACATTCGCGGTACGGCGCTTTTTGGTGCTGTGCTGCTCATGGCGGGACTGGTGCCGACGGCGTCGGCGCAAAATCTCTCCGACTACACCCTGCGCTACGACACCGTGGCCTTCCAGACCATCGTTGGGACTGAGGGATGCCACCGGCTCGCGGCGGCCTATGGCGACAGCGGCTACGACACCCTCTCGATGCCCTTCGCCTTCCCTTTCGGCGAAGAGAGCGTGGCCGAGGGTACGCGCGTGGCGGCCAGCAGCAACGGCTTTCTCTGGTTTGGCAACAGTTCGCTCGGCGACTATGCATACAGCCAGTACACCTCCTATAGCAGCACGGAGCGCCTCATTGTACCCTTGGTGCAGGCCGACGGTTTTTGTCGCGACAGCATCTGGTATGCCGACACTACCGACGAGCTGGGGCGGGTGCTGGTGTTCGAGTTTCGCGGCATCACCACCTATGGTGGCCGCAACGACAGCGGGGTCGGAGCCAACTATCAGGTGCGCCTCTATGCCGACGGACGCTTGGCCGTGCATTTCGACACCACTGCGCTTCCCGTCAGCGCCAACCGGACGCTGACGATCGTCAATACCTCTGCCGACAAGCTCTGTCTGACGGGCAGTTGGGTTGCTCCCGTGGCGTCGATGCCGTCGAGCATCCCCTCGCTCGAAGGGCTGCCCGTGGCTGGTGCTCGCTACACCTTCTTGCGTCCGGAAGGCTACTGCGCACGCCCGCAGGCCTTTGCGGTGGACTCTATGGGCGCCGACTGGGTGGCCCTCAGCTGGACGGGCGAGGCTTCGCGCTATGTGCTCTATTGGTCGGCCAGTGCCACGGAGTGGAGCTACGATACCGTGGTGGGCGGACATGCCGTTGTGCTTGACAGCCTGTCGCCCTCGACGCTCCACTATTTCGCCCTCGCCAGCCTTTGCGGTGACACTGTCTACAGCACCTACACCCAGTTGCAGGCACGTACCGCATGTCTGCCCATAACCGACCTGCCCTACAGCGAGGATTTCGAGTCCTACGACGTAGGACAGACGGGCTTCAACCCCTGTTGGAGTCGCTTCTTCCGCGAGAGCAACGGCCAGCTGTCGGAGTCCAACCCCATAGGCACCAGCGACGCCTATGGCGGCGAACGTGCCATGCGTCTCTATGCCCATCCGGGCTACGGACAGTGGACCCTCGTGGCCCTGCCCGACGTGGAGAACTACGACCCCTCGCAGCTGCAGCTCTCCTTCTTCTGCAAGGGCAATAGGGCGACAAACAATGTACTCGAGGTGGGTGTTATGGAAAATCTGGCCGACACGGGCAGCTTTGTGGCTGTGGACACTGTGGATCTGGGTACCGAGTGGACGTTGGCCGAGGTGAATCTCGGCTCCTACAGCGGCAACGGCTCCCATGTGGCCATGCGCTACAGCAGCGCCATCAACTATGGCTATGAGACCTACTATTGCTTTATCGACGACCTGATGCTGTCGTTGCCGCCGGCCTGCGTCAAGCCCCAGGGGGTGACGGTCGTCTCCGTCGACACCCGCTCGGCAGAGCTTGCCATTGCCGACAGCACCTTCGCCATGGGCGACGATTATGTGGTGACGCTCACTTCTGCCTCCGATACTGCTGTGGCTCTCACGACCTCGGCCTCCTACGTCCTCACCGACTTGCGGCCCGGCAGCCGCTATGAGGCGAGTGTGGCCAAACGCTGCGCCGACGGCACCCTGACGCGCCCGGTGGCCGTTGTGTTCACCACTCCCTGCGAACCCCTGACACACAGCGACCTGCCCTACACGGAGAATTTTGACAGCTACGAGACCGGCCAGGGTGGTTTCACCAACTCCTGCTGGACCATCCTCAACCACCACCCCTCGGGCAACTATCCCATGCCCAGCAGCTTCTATTACCATGGCACAACGGGCAACAGCCTCTATTTCTATGCCAACCGCGGCAGCGAGGGTCAGTTTGCCTCCCTGCCGCCCGTGGACTTCATCGGCGACCTCTCGCTGCATTTCTATTCCTATTGCAGCAACTCGGTGTCACGTCTGGAGGTGGGCTACATGAGCGACCCCCACGACACGACGACGTTCACGGCGGTATACACCTTGACGCCTGGCGGCAGCAGCTGGGAGGAACACGAGGTGGGCTTCGCCGGTGTGGCCGACAGCAACCTCTGCATCGCTTTCCGCAACTATCACACCTCTCTGGCTACGGGCTATTATATCTGCATCGACGATGTGGAACTCCACACGGCGCCTTCCTGCCTGCGTCCCGTGTCGGTGTCGGCAGACAGCGTGTGGAGCGACGGTATGCGCCTGACGGTGGTCGACCCTGCAGAGCAGGACAGCTACCGCGTGTGGTTTGGCGAGGATGATTCTGTCGACGTGCAGGATCATTCGGTCGTCCTCACGGGCCTGCTGTCCGGCACCACCTACACGGTGCGCGTGGCCACCCTCTGCGACGACCTCACGCTGACCGCCGCCGTGGAGACCACGGCCACGACGCTCTGCGCCACACTCGACAGCACAGCCCTTCCGTGGAGCGAGGATTTCGAGGCCTGGCAGCCGGGAATCTACGCCCCCTTCAACCCCTGCTGGCAGCGCCACTACGGCGCGGACAGCATGTGGTCGCCCTACCCCGAGAGCAAAGTGCGTGTGATGGCCGAGGGCGAAACGAAGGCACTCGAGCTAAAGTCGGAACACACCTGGAGCGATGGCGCGCTGATGGCTGTGGCGGTGCTGCCGGAGGTGGATGTCGATGTGCGCCGTTTGGAGGTGGCTATGCGCCTGAAGTTCTATTCCGCCGAGGCGGACGAGGAGGACTTCGTGGAGGTCGGTGTGGTGGCCGACGGCAGCAATCCCGCCTCTTTTGTCGCGGCAGACACCATCCGCCATCCGGGCAACAACCGGTATGCCACCTATAGGAGCAGCCTTGCCGACAGTCCGCTCTCGGAGGGTGTCGTGGCGTTGCGCTACCACTATGGTGTATACAACGATTACAATATGGTCTATATAGACTCCATTGGTCTCACAATGGGTGCCCCCATTGTGGTCGACACCACACCGGACCCCGTCGAGCCCGACACCTGCGCCATGGTGCAGGGTCTGTCCGTCGACAGCATTGGCGAGAGCGAGGCCACCATTGCCTGGCAGCGTGGCGAGGCTTCAGGATGGGAGGTGATGATCGACGGTGGCGATGCCATCGTGGTAGAGGACACCTTCTTTGTGGCCACAGGGCTGAGACCCGCCACGGAGTACTCTGTTGTTGTGCGAACCCTCTGCAGCGACACGCTCTACAGCGATTGGAGCGAGGCCCTCGTTTTCCGCACGGAAGAACATGAAGAACCAGAGGAACCCGTTGAGCCTGTGGGTATCGGCGAGGTGGATGGCGAAGCGCTGACCGTGGCTCCCAACCCTGCTGTCGAGACGGTGACTGTGTCAGGCCTTGCGGCCGGAGCACGGCTCACACTGCTGTCCGCCGACGGCCATGTCTGCGGCGAGTGGACGGCCACGGGCGCAAGCCTTACGCTGCCCCTCGGCACCCTGCCGCGCGGCGCCTATTTCGTCAGGGTGACAAGTGGCGACGGCGTGAAGGTGGTGAAGCTCATCGTGGGTTGAGGCCTGCGGAGTTTCGGAAACTGCGGCAGCCAGGGATTTCCATTGTCCCTGGCTGTCTTTTTTTTTCTTTATGCGTCGAGGGGGCGGCGTCAGCCGACGAGGTGGCGCTTGTAGCTGCGGGCGGCGAGCAGGGCGGCACCGGCGAACGCCAGAAGCAGCAGGACGACGCTCAGCACGAGTTGGCCAGTGCCGAGGCCGAAGGGCAGGCGGAGCACCACGGCTGCGGGAGCCGTGAAGGGCACGAGGGTGAGCCAGCGGGCCAAGGCTCCGGCGGGGTTGGCGGTGAGCAAGGGAATGAGCGGCAGCAGCACGAGGAGCGGCGAAAGCGTCAGGAGGACCCACTGCAGTGCGTCGGCATCGCTGTCGAGACGTGCCGCCAAGGCGGCGAGGAGTGCTCCGTAGAGCAGGTAGCCCAGCAGGAAGAGGAGCAGGAAGATGCCCGCCACGAGGGGCAGGTTGATGGCGGTGAGGCCTTGCACGGTCTCATCGACGAGAGTGACGGAGGTGTTGTATTGCGCTGTGGCTTCGGAGCCTTTGGTGGCCATGGCGCGGGCTGTCTGCTGTTCGCGGGCCTGGGCGAAGAGGGTGGGGTTGGCCTTCTGTATGATGCCGATGGCGGCAGAGGCTATCAGAAGCCACAGCACCAGCTGGCTGACGGCCGTCAGGGCCACGCCGCCGATTTTCCCCACCATGAGCTGCACGGGGTGCACGGCCGTGGCCACCACCTCGGCCACACGTGTGGCCTTTTCCTCCTGCACACTGCGCATCACCTGCACACCGAAAACCGTCAGCGCCAGCACCATGAGCAGTGTCAGCACGGCAGCCAGCACCCCTTTGACGCGGGCGAAACTCTCGTGTCCGGTGGCGGCATCGTGGGTGTGGAGGCGTATGCCGGTGGCGGACACGGAGCTGTAAACCTCGGGGTCCAGACCGTAGACATCCTGCAGGATGGCGTTGCGGAGGAGCATCTGGAGCTGGCCGCCGATGTATTGCTGTAGAGCCACGGGCGCAGTGGTTGAGCGATGGTAGAGGAAGGCGTCGCGGGGAATGGTGGTTTCCCGTGCGGGTATGAAAAGAATGGCGTCGACATCGGCGGAATCCTCCATCTGGCGTCGGGCATAGTCGAGGCTGGGCATAGAGCGGAAGGCTATCTCGGGAGTGGAGCGGAGGGAGTGGTCGAAAAGTCCCGTTTCGTCGACCACCAGCACCTCGGCGCGTTGGGTGCTGCGGTTGGCGGCCACCACGGGCAGTGCATAGAGTGCCGCCAGGAGCAGCGGTATCAAGAGCGTGAGCACCCAGAAGGAGGGCTTCCGCAGGCGCAGGCGATATTCGCGGGCGATGACGATGAGTATCTTCTTCATAGGTCAGGGGTTGAGGGATATGGTTTTTGTACACAGGGTGTTTGCGGCTTCGATGTTGTGGGTGGAGAGGAGAATGGCGGTGCCGGAGGTCTGCAGGCGGACAACCTCCCGGAAGAGGAGGGCGGCATTGTCGGCATCGAAGCCCGAAAAGGGTTCGTCGAGGATGAGGAGGCGTGGGTGGTGGACCACAGCGCTGATGAACTGCACCTTCTGCTGCATGCCTTTGCTGAGGCGGATGGCTGGACGGCTCCACCAGTCGGCGGCTCCGAGCCTTTGGAACCATTCTCGTGCCGAGGCTTCGGCTTCGGCGTGGCTCATGCCTTTGAGGCGTGCCAGGTAGACCACCTGTTCGCCCACACGCATACGGCGGTAGAGGCCGCGCTCTTCGGGCAGGTAGCCCACGGCGGCGAGGTCGGCGCGTGTCATGGGATGGCCGTCGAAGCGCACCTCGCCGCTGTCGGCCTCCACGAGGCGGCACACGATGCGCAGCAAGGTGGTCTTGCCGGTTCCGTTGGCACCGAGGATGCCCACAACCTCGCCGCTCCCGGCGGTGAAGCTGAGGGAGTCCAACACACGGCGGCTGCCGAATGACTTGCAGAGCTTGTCGATTTCGAGGAGCATTGTTCGGGTTTTGATTTTAAGCTTAAAGTCTAATATCTGGTTCTGGTTTTTGCATTCTTCTTTCCGAGGATGAGCAGCAGGGTTTCGCCGAGGAGGGCTGCCAGTGCTGCCACGATGCACCAGCGCCAGAGCGGTGTGCCGCCCTCGCGCGAGCGTATCTCCTGGTCGAGGGGTTTGGCGGCGTTGCGCACAAGGGTGTATTCCGCATGTCCGTCGATGCCCTTCTCAATCTCGCTGCGCGAGAGGAAGTCGAGCTGCGACTCCCTGCGGGAGTAGTTGAAAGCCAGATGCTCGTTGTTGCCGAGGCGGTAGATGCCGTCAGCGGTGAGTTCGCCGTGGAGCATCAGTGCGCTGCGGTTGCCGATGCGCCGCAGGTCGGGGAGGAGGCTGAATCCGGGGTCGGGACCGAGCAGCTCTGGCGGTGTAGATGTGGGGTCATAGGTTCGCTGCAGGAAGATGGGGGCGTGGTCGCCGAGGGTATGGCTGGCGACGGGTTGGGGACGGCTGTAGAGGGCCATGTTGTAGAGCGTGGGTACGAAGAGGGCCTGCGCCACAAAGTCGGTCCATTCGGAGCGGAGCGGCATGGCAAAGAGGAAGAGGCGTCCCTCGCCGAAGGGGGTTGTGGAGAGCATGGCGCTGCCGTCGGCCAGGGTGATGAGGTTCTGGCGCACGGCTCCGTGGTCGCTCATCTGGTAGTGGCCCTGGACGGAGGGCATTTCCATGTCGCTGCTGGTGCCGTTGAAGACACCTCGGTAGAGGGTGCTTTGAAAGTCAATCTGTGCGGCTTTGGCAGGACGCTTGGCCCAGTGTTCGAGGCGTGGTGCCTGCAAGGTGGCGAGGAGTGCGTTGAGGTCGGAAAGATTGCCGTCGGGCGGCGGCACGAGGGCCAGCGTACCGCCCTGCTCCACCCACGAGGCCAAGGCCTGCGCCTGTCCCGAGGGGAGGCTGGAGACCTCGTTGAGGAGAATGAAGGTGTAAGGGCTGAGGTCCGAAGGCAGGGGGCCGCAGCGCAGGCTGACGGCGGAGTCGTCGGCAAAGAGGCGGCGGAGGTATTCGTTGGCATCGCTGCCGTCGGTTTCCAGCATGGCTATGCGGCTGCCTGCGAGGAGGGAGAAATGGTAGTGGTCGTCGAAGGTGACGGGATAGTCCGTCAGTTCCACGTGGCCGTCGATCCATCCGGCACTGTCGATGGTGAAGCGCAGCAGGGCTTTCGCCGAGGTGCCGGCGGCGAGGTCGAGGGTGGCTATGGCCCGCTCGCGCCCGCCCACGATGAGCCTGACGGGCAGTTTCTCCACGTCGCGGCTGCCACCGTTGCGCACGGTGGCCTCCACGCCCACGCTGCCACCGGCGAAGTAGGCCGGAGCGTCGAGCCTCAGGGTGTCGATATAAATGTTGTCGGCGGCAATGCCTTCTATGGGCACGAGGGTGAAGAGCGCGAGAGAGTCCTCCGGGAGGGCGTCGAGGGAGGCCGTCGGTCGCTGGAAGTCGCTGACGAGGTAGGCGTGGCGGTTGGCGGCGCCGCTCTGGCGCATGAAGTTGCTTTGCGCACGGGCCACCACGTCGAGGCTGCGTGTGGCGGCGGCGATGTCGAGGGCGTCGAGGGCGTCGAGGAACTCCTCGCGGCTCAACCATCGGTATTCCTCGCCCGTCATGGCGCAGGAGATGAGCTGGTAGCGGTCGCCGGGACGATAGGCGGCAACAATCTCTCGGGCCTTGCGCTTGGCGGCGTCGAGTTGGCTGCCTTCGCTGGTGCTGTTCTCCATGGAGAAAGAGTTGTCGACGAAGACACTCACCACCGTGGCGCCGGAACGCATCGTCTGTCCGTTGTCGGACAGCGACGGCTGGGCGAAGGCCAGCACGAGGAAGACGATGGCCAGACAGCGCATCAGGAGTACCATCCATCGGCGCAAGGTGCTGCTGCGCTGGCTCTGGCTCTGCAATGCACCGAGGCGGTCCACATTGCTGAAAAGCACCTTGCGATAGCGGCGGAACTGGAAGAGGTGCACCGCCACGGGGATGGCCACAGCCAGGAGCCCCCAGAGGAAGAGAGGCGCTCCGAAAATCACGCGGTGCCTCCTTTCCGGACCTGGCGGCGGAGGGTCTCGGTGCGGTGGCGGCAGAGGTCGGCCAGGAAGCAGTCCTCGCAGTGGGGTTTGCGCGACTGGCAGACGTAGCGGCCATGGAGGAGGAGCCAGTGGTGGGCCGAGGGAAGCAGGGCCTCCGGAATGTGACGGAGGAGGGTGCGCTCGGTCTCAAGGGGGGTCTTGCTGTCTCGCGTGAGGCCCAGGCGGTTGGCAACGCGAAACACGTGGGTGTCCACCGGCATGGCAGGGCGGCGGAACGCCTCGATAGCCATGACGTTGGCCGTCTTGCGGCCCACGCCTGGCAGGCGTTGCATCTCCCCGGGGTCTGCTGGCACCTCGCCGCCGAAGTCGCTCACCAGCATCCTCGCCAGCTCCGTCAGATGGCGGCTCTTGCTGTTGGGATAGGAGACGGAATGGATATACCGCAGGAGGTCCTCCTCCGAGGCCTGCGCCATGGCGGCGGCGTCGGGATAGGCCGCGAAGAGTGCCGGGGTGACCATGTTGACGCGCTTGTCGGTGCATTGCGCCGACAGCACCACGGCCACCAGCAGCTGGAACGGGCTGCCATAGTGCAACTCGGTATGCACGTCGGGCATCTCGCGCTCGAAGCGGGCCATGATTTGGTCGTATCTTTCTTGTGTCTTCATTTGTCGTTCATTTCCAGGGATACAAGGACGGGGTAGTGGTCGGAAAGGTCGTTGCCTATGCGGCGGTAGCTAAGGGTGGAAAATTGTGGCGAGTGGAACACCATGTCGATGCGGAATCGCGGGAAACTGCCGTTGTACGTGGTGCAGAAGCCGAGGCCCTTGTCGCGATAGGTGTCGTCGAGCAACAGGCTGATTTGCTTGTAGAGCCATGAGGAAGGGATGTCGTTCATGTCGCCTGCCAGCAGCAGGGGCATCTTGCAGTCGGCCACGAGGGGGCGCAGCTGTTCGTTCCATTCCGTCTCGTGTCGCAGCACCGTCTCTTTGGCTTTGCCGAGGGTGCGGCGCGACGTGGAGTCGATTCGCAGATGGGCCATCTGCTCCACCTCGGCGCGGTCGTTGAGGTCGAAGGAATAGCTGCCCATGTGGACGCACAGCAGTCGGAAGGGCCGTTCGCCGTGGAGGATTTCCACGAGGATTTTCTGCTGGTCGATTTTCTTCACATAGGTGATGGGCAGCTTGGAGAAGACCACCGTGTTGGCTGGCGCCGTGTTGGAACCGCGCGAGCCGAAGTAGTGGTTGTAGCCCATGAGTTCGAGGCTGTCGGTGACGCTCATTCCTTTCACGCTGCCGTACTCCTGCAGGCAGAGCACCATGGGCTGCTCTTCGCGCAGCAGCTGCAGGAAGGCCTGCGCGTTTTCTTTTTTGGGTGTGGATTCATAGCCGTTGCCGCCGAAGAGGTGTACGTTGAAGCTCATGAGGGTCACCATGTCGGGGTGTTCGTCGAGAGGGGGCACCGTCGAAGTGCCGCCCACCTGGAAAAAGAGACCCACGAAGGAAAAACGCGCCGCTATGGCCGCCGTGGAAATCAGGAACTGCCATTTCCCCATCATCAGCCACACCAGCACGAACACCACGTTCAGCGCCAGCATGGGCAGGAAGGCGTAGGCCAGCACCGACGGCAGTATGCTCGTCGACGGCGACACAAGGCCCGCCAGCGTGGTGACGACCAGCCCAAGCGCGGCGATGATGTTGAGTATCAGTAGTATTATGCGTATTACTTTCATATTCTATGAAGTGCAAATTTACACATTTTTCCCGAATTACAGCGTCGAAACGCAAAATTTAGTGATTGCAAGCGCCAGCGCGTCTTTTTAATATTTATCTTCCATTCAATCAGAGTTTTAAGCCAAAAATGATGTTGTAACTTTCTGATTGTTAGGGTTGAAAGGGTATCAACACCGTATCAACTCCTACCCATCTCCCTACCAAGACCGTATGAACACCTACCATGGTAGGAGATGGTAGGGTGTTGGTTGGTTGTTGGTAGGGTGTTGGTTGGGCGCAGGCAGGTCGATGGACGGAGGGTGGGGAGGGAATGTCAGAGGCGACGGAAGAGGTCCCAGGAGAGGTCGGCCTGGAGGTGGAGCATGGCGAGACCGTCGACGGCGGGGATGCCGAGGGCGGCGGCGTGGCGCATGAGGATGGTGGGGGAGGGGTTGTAGACGAGGTCGTAGACCAGGCGTGGCGGCAGGGACATGGCGGCGAGGTCCACGGGCGCTGCGTCGGCGTCGGGATGCATGCCCACTGGGGTGGCATTGACGAGGATGGAGGGTTGGAAGCCGAGGGTGGCGAGCTGGTGGTAGCCGAGGGTGCCGAGCAGGTGTCCTCCGCTTGCAGGCGTCGCCGTGGGGGGGGGGCCC
>JAFVAM010000026.1 GCA_017480525.1 Bacteroidales bacterium
CATTTCCGACCAGTTCAACATCCCCGTGCGCTACATCGGCCTCGGCGAGAAAATGACAGACCTCCAGCTCTTCTCCCCCGAAGACTTCGTCGACTCCCTCTTTGAATAGCAACGCCGAACACAAATCACAAGACCCCTTTATATGAGTTCCACGAGTCAACAACAATAGCAAAAAAAACTGTGAATCCAACCCCTCACAACACCCCATCTACGCCTCCTTGCGAACTACCCTACGACAAATCTGACGCAAAAAGCATTTTCGAATACAGCAAAGGTCTGTTGGGGAAAAAGCTGCGCGACTTTGTTTGGGATAACTATATAACCAAAAAAGGAAAAGGAAACCTGGGGCAGATGGTGGAAAACATATACTTCTTCCTTCAGTCCAACAGCAATCCAGCGTCCGATTTCTCCGAAGCGGGTCTGGAACTCAAATGCACTCCTCTAAAGAAAAACAGAAAAGGTGAATACCTAATAAAAGAACGCCTTGTATGCAATCTAATCAACTATTGCGAGGTGGTAAACGAGGACTTCGAACACTCGCATTTCTACCTGAAATGCCAACTAATGCTGCTGCTTTTTTACCTACATGAATCTAACAAGGACACTCTCGATCTCGAGTTCATCTATTCTGCGCTATGGCAGCTTCCTGAAAAAGACCTGCTCATCATAAAGCATGATTACGAGCTAATCGTCGACAAAATAAGGATGGGAAAGGCCCACGAGCTCTCCGAAGGCGACACCATGTATCTCGGTGCTTGTCGGAAAGGGTACAAAGGCGACAGGCTGAAGAAACAACCCTTCAACCCAAACACCGATGCACCACAACGGGCGTTTTGCCTCAAGATGGCATACATGAGAACCATCTTGGAATATATCACGAAAAGCAGGGAACAGACAACAACAAACATAGCAGACAGCAAAATAGAAGTTGTAAATGCCCAAACTCTTTTAAAGAACTCATTCGATGAGATCCTCTTAACAAGATTTCAACCATACCTTGGGATGCCCTATACCACCATAGCGGAACGACTTCAAATAGATTTGTCCAAAAATCCCAAGAACAAGTTCGCCATGCTGGCAAACGCCATAGCTGCATCTGCCCAATGCGCCAACGTGAACCGTTCCGAAGAGTTTCTCAAAGCCGGTATGACATTGAAGACCATCCGGGTGCAGGCTAATGGTATCATAAAGGAATCCATGTCTTTTGAGAACATTGATTATATAGAAGTTGCTGAATGCAAAGAGTGGATTGACTCTCGACTCTACGAACTATACTCCAGTCGATTTCTGTTTGTCGTGTTCCGGGAACAAAACGCGCGACAAGAAGATTTTGTGCTGGACGATGCATTCTTTTGGACAATGCCGCAAAAAGACCTCGCACAGGCTGAAGAATATTGGAACCACATAAGAAAGAACATACTGTCCGACCATATTTCTGAAGAATTTTGGTGGAAAGGAAGCGACAAGAAGAAATTCCATGTCCGTCCCAAAGCCCAGAAAGCCCAAGACCTCGCCCCGGCGCCAAACGGGAAATGGGCAAAAAAGTTTTGCTATTGGTTTAACAACGAATACATCCGCGAGATTGTAGAACAACGCAGGAGGGAAAGACAAAATGGCTGAACATCACATAAGGGTTGTAGAATTATTTGCCGGTGTGGGAGGTTTCCGTGTCGGACTCGAGGGGGCGTCGGATGCCTACGAAACAGTATGGAATAACCAGTGGGAACCATCCACATTACACCAGGACGCCTCGCTCGTTTACCAGGCTCGCTTTGGTGCAAAAGGACACTCAAACAAGGACATCAACCAAGTACCGACCTCGGAAATCCCCAACCACGATCTGCTTGTAGGCGGTTTCCCATGCCAAGACTACTCTGTTGCCGCATCGCTCAGCCGTTCGGGAGGCATCGAGGGCAAAAAAGGTGTGCTTTGGTGGCAAATCCACCGCATCCTGAACGAAAAGGGAGACAACCGTCCACAATACATCTTTTTCGAAAATGTGGACCGCCTGCTCAACTCGCCCGCCACACAACGAGGCCGCGACTTTGCCATTATCCTCGCCTCGCTGTCCGACCTGGGATATACCGTGGAATGGCGTGTAATCAACGCCGCCGATTATGGCATGCCGCAACGCAGACGCAGAACCTACATCGTTGGATATAAAAAAAACTCATGTGTCGCAAGAAAGATAGAAGGGATGGAAGAATGGGTCAAGTTCGACGGTGTGCTGGCGCAGGCGTTTCCTTTCCGTGCAAAAGAGTCCTCGGAATCCTCATTCGACATCAACGGAACGATACCGGAAGTGTCAGACAACTTCAACAAAGGGAAAAAACACAGTCCATTTGGGAATGCAGGCATCATGATTGACCGCCACGTGTATTCCGTCGATGCAGACCCTGTGTATGAAGGGACAATGCAGACGCTGGGAGACATTCTCGTAGACGAGGACTTTGTACCCGAAGAATTCTTCATTCCCAACGACGAACTGTACAAATGGCAGTACGAAAAGGGAGCAAAGAAAATCAATCGCGTTTCTAAAGAAGGCTACGAATACATTTTCTCTGAAGGCGGCATGGCATTCCCCGACTATCTGGACAAGCCCTCTCGCACCATGATTACTGGCGAAGGAGGGTCCGCCCCCTCCCGGTTCAAACATGTGGTGCAAACCCCGTCAGGTCGCTATCGCCGATTGATTCCCATAGAATTGGAACGCCTGAACATGTTCCCTGACAATCACACATATCACCCTGATGTGTCTGACGGGAGACGTGCTTTCCTGATGGGGAACGCTTTGGTATGTGGCATTGTACAGGAAATCGGCAAAAGCCTCTTTCGTTATATCTACGACGAAGCCCCTGTCTCCACCCATCCCATCCACATGCAGCACGACGCACAACCCATGCTGACACTCGACCTCTTCTCTTCCAACGGGACTTTGGTGGTCAACAATCCTAGAAAAACCTATAAACTCGACACCTCGAAACGACTACTCATCGGTCTTGTCAAAAAAGACAACGAAAAATATTTTCTACAGAAAGAACCCACAAAACTCTACTATACCGGCAATGTCGGCACCTTCCCGTCCACCATCGCTCTCAACAAACTCTGTTACTTCATGCCGCATATCAAAGGCAATGGCGTCCGCGACCTTTATCTGATAAAAACCGTACGCATAGGCAGCAAAACAGTACTCCACCCCAAAGAGAAGGACGAAAAAGCACCCCGACTGGTATTCGAACTGGAATATCTGGAAAGCCTGCCTCAATACAAGATGACAAACCTGAACTTCCAGCATGCTTTCTCCGACACCTTCGTTGGAAAAATCTTTCCAACGAACCAGTCCGGCGAATGAGTACAAAACTGCCGACAGCCACTATCGGCCTAAAAAAACAACACGGAAATGAAAATCAACATCATCACCCTCGGGTGCAGCAAGAACACTGTGGACAGCGAGAACCTGGCCGGACACTTCACGGACGGGGGACACACCGTATACTTCGACCGCGAGAAAAACGACTGCGACCTCGTGGTTGTCAACACCTGCGGCTTCATCGGCGATGCCAAGGAGGAGAGCGTCAACGCCATCCTCCAGCAAATCGCCGCCAAGAAGCGCCGCCATGGCAAAACACGCCTCGTCGTGGGCGGATGCCTCGTGGAGCGCTACCGCCAGGAGCTGGAAGCCGAGATGCCGGAGGTGGACCAATGGTTCGGCGCACGCGAGTGGGACGCCGTGTCCGACTATATCGGCAGCAAAACCGACGCCGCTCACGGTGCCGACGCCGCCGAGCCGCGCAAGCTCTCCACGCCCTCGCACTACGCCTACCTCAAAATCGCCGAGGGCTGCGACCGTTCCTGCTCCTACTGCGCCATCCCCCTCATCCGTGGCGCCCACCGCTCGCGCCCCATCGACGAACTGGTGGCCGAAGCCAAGAACCTGGTGGCCAAGGGTGTGAAGGAACTCATCATCATCAGCCAGGACACCACCTACTACGGCCTCGACCTCTACCGCCGCCGCGCCCTCTGCGAGCTGCTCAACCGGCTGGCCGACGAGAGCGGTGCCCCCTGGATACGCCTCCACTACACCTACCCCTCCTCCTTCCCCGCCGATGCCATCGACGCCATCGCCCGCTACGACAACATCTGCAACTATATCGACATCCCCCTCCAGCATATCAACACACGCATTCTCAACTCTATGCAGCGCGGCATCGACCGCGATGGCACCCTGCGCCTCATCGACTCCTTCCGTTCCAAGCTGCCCGACGTGGCCATCCGCACCACCATCATCGCCGGCTATCCCGGCGAGACCCTCGAAGAGTTCGAGGAGTTGAAGGACTTCGTGCGCACCGCCCGCTTCGACCGCATGGGATGCTTCGCCTACAGCCCTGAAGAGGGCACAGCGGCCTTCAAACTCAACGACAACGTGCCCGAAGAGGAGAAGCAGCGCCGCGTCGGCGAACTGATGGCCATCCAGGAGCAAATCTCATGGAAGAAAAACCAAACCCGCATCGGGCAGACAATGAAGGTGCTTATAGACGGCTACACAGACCGCTACCTCGTGGGGCGCACCCAATACGACAGTCCCGAGGTAGACGACGAGGTGCTGATCGACATCAAAGGGGTGGACATCGAGCCGCAGGTGGGCCAGTTTGTCGACGCCGTCGTCACCGACGCCATGGAGAATGACCTCGTGGCACGGCTGGCCTGAAGACATGGAAAGTGGGGGTGACTAATCCTTTGCAATCCGATTGGAGAGTACCGCGAGGCTTGCCGCCAGGTTCTCGTTTTTGATGACCACGCCCGCAGGGAGGTCGATGTGCGCGGGGGCGAAATTCCAGATGCCAAGAATGCCGCTGGCCACCAGCTTGTCGGCCACGGCCTGCGCCTGCGGCCCCGGCACAGTGATGATTCCCAGCTTGATGCCCATGCGCGACACAAAATTCTCCAAACGGCTCATCTTGTAGACCGGCTTGCCACCCACGGACTTGCCGACGATGTGGTCGTCCACGTCGAAACCCGCCACCACATTGAGGCCATAATTCTTGAAACCAGGGTATTGCAGCAGTGTCTTGCCCAATCCGCCCACGCCCACCAGCACGGCCTCGTTGTAGTTGTCGTAGCCCAGATAGGCCTTCATGTCCTGCAGCAGCTGCTCCGTACGGAAACCCATCTTCGGACGTCCGGGAGTGCTGCTGACGCTCGCCAGGTCCTTGCGCACCTGCACCGGATTAAGCGAAAGACTCTCTGCCACAGCACTTGAAGAAACATATTCCAGTCCCTCTTTCATCCGATCCTGAAGATAACAATAGTATATCGGCAGTCGGCTGAGGGTCGATTTCATAATCACCAAAGGCTTGCTTTTGCCCGCCTCTCCTTGCTTTCTCTCTATTTTACCATTAACCATAATCCATTAAGAGACAAAGTGCAAATATACAAAAAAACGTCAACACTGAAGAAAAAAAACGCGAAAAAAATACCAAAAACAAACGATTGCACACAAAAAGAACCCGTTAACAAAGTGACATTCCAAAAAAATATACCACCATTGAAACAAAAGCCACACACACCTGAAAAAGACGTGGAAGAGGGGTGAAAGTGTAACCAAACAGGTTACAACTCCCTGCCATCTTCTACCGGAGTAGGGGTTGAAAGGAGGATGGTAGGAAGATGGTAGGAGGATGGGAAGAAGATGATACCTACCATAATGCTGGAA
Organism: Bacteroidales bacterium; assembly: GCA_017480525.1. Classification (GTDB taxonomy): domain Bacteria; phylum Bacteroidota; class Bacteroidia; order Bacteroidales; family P3; genus Colimorpha. The sequence goes on from JAFVAM010000026.1 coordinate 5,714, forward strand.
ACGAGACACTTGAGAATGAGATATATCGCGCACGACATATTTTGCCCAATTTTTGATATATCACACTGATTTATTGTAAATTATGAACCACTTTAAAAAATGGAAGGAGGGTGCTTGAAAATGCGTTCGGGGGAAGGGAAGGCGGTGGAGAAGTGAGAATTTTATGTTACACTTGTCCACATGTCGATTTTTTTGCGTATCTTTGCACTCGGTTTTGGTTCCCCCGCAAGGGGGCCAAGAGGGAATCGGGTGAGAATCCCGAACAGTCCCGCTGCTGTGAGTTCCAGAGAGATAGGATCCTTTCGCACATCGTGTCACTGTGGCGCAACACTCGCCATGGGAAGGCCGCGAAAAGGGTTGGGAACAAGTCAGAAGACCTGCCAAAGCCGCAATCAATCATTAACAGCCCTCGAGGAAAGGACTCAAATTGATGTATGAGCATTGTTGTTGAAAAAAAAGTATCGTTTATTGTTGGCTGTCGCCCGACTGCGGGACAGCGTTCATTCCTGCTCAGAAGTGTCCTTGCCTCGGGGGTCTTTTTTTTGGCATCGTTGCAGCCCGCCTGCGGCCAGCAGGCCGACAGCCTGCGTCGCACGACGCTGGAGGAGGTGGAAATCAGTGTGCAGCGCACCCCGTCGGAGTTGCGCACGGCCACGCCGACGCAGGTGATGGACGCAGAGAAGATAGAGCACCTCGGAGCGGTGCAGCTGAGCGACGCCGTGAAGCAGATGGCGGGTGTGACGCTGAAGGACTACGGCGGCGTGGGAGGCATCAAGACGGTGTCGGCGCGAGGGCTGGGGAGCCAGTTTTCGGCTGTGACCATCGATGGGGTGCCAGTGGACGACTCGCAGAACGGGCAGGTGGACCTGGGGCGCTACTCGGTGGGCAACAGTGCCTACGTGAGCCTCAGCCAGGGGCAGGAGCAGGGTTCGATGCTCTCGGCGCGCGCCCTGGCGGCGGGCAATGTGCTGAACATGGAGACCGCCGAGCCGCAGTTCTGGCCCGGCGAGCGCACACACATGAAGCTCTCTGGCGAGGGAGGCTCCTTCGGCTACCTCTCCCCCACCCTGCTGTGGCAGCAACGCTGGAGCCGAAGGGTGAAGAGCACCCTCTTCGCCAACTTCCTGCGCAGCGACGGCGACTATCCCTTCACTCTATACTATACCGCCTCGCACCAGGACAGTGCGAGCACCGAACGGAGGAGGCACTCGGCGGTGTGGCTTCTGACCCTCGACGGCAACCTCTTCGCCACCCTCGGCAAGGGCAACACGCTGAGCACCAAGGTACACCTGCTGCGTGGTGCCCACGAGCTGCCGGGGCAGGTGGTGATGTACTCGCAGGTGGCCTCGGAGCAGTATTCTACCGAGGAACTGGCCTTCGTGCAGACGCGCTGGCGCGTGGAGCGGCAGCGGTGGAAGCTGCAGCTGCTGGGCAAGCTGCGCCACAGCTTCGACGACTACACCGACACCACGGCCGGGAACTCCATCTACAACCGCTACCGACAGAGCGAGGCCTACCTGAGCGGCAGCCTCAACCGCAGTCTGACACACTGGCTGGACCTTGACGTGGCGGTCGACGGCTCGCTGTCGGGTCTGAACAGCAACCTGGACAAGCGCAACGAGGTGACGCGCAGCAATCTCACCGCCGTGGCGGCGCTGCACGCCTGGTTTCTGCTGGGCGGGGCGAAGCTGGACCTCCGAGCCAACATGCTCGGCACCGATGTGCGCGACCGTGTGGCAGACCTCGACACGATGCCCACCTACCGCCGCCTCTCGCCCCACGTGGCCGCCATGCTCACCCTGGGGCAGGGCACGACGCTGCGGGCTTTCTACAAACAGACCTACCGCGCGCCGAACTTCAGCGAGCTCTACTTCTTCCAGCTCATGCCGCGCAACCTCATGCCCGAACAGGCGCACCAGGTGAACGTGGGCGTCACCCACGCCGGCGAATTCATGCTGTGGGAGAAGAGCCTCGTGGTGAGCGCCACGCTCGACGGATACTACAACCATGTGAAGGACAAAATCGTAGCCAAGCCGACGAACAACATGTACTACTGGTCGATGCAGAACCTGGGGATGGTGGACATCGTGGGTGCCGACGCCACGGCGGCGGTGCAGGCCGGAAGCCTCCACGTGGAGATGCACTACAGCTATCAGCACGCCGTGGACCACAGCAAGGCCGGGAGCAAGACCTACGGCCACCAGATTGTCTACACGCCGCGCCACAGCGGCGGGGCGACGCTGCGCTGGGAGAACGACTGGATGAACCTCGGAGCGTCGGCCATGATGGTGGGCGAGCGCTACAGCGGGCCGCAGAACACGGGGCAGAACCGCCTGCCGGCCTACTGCGACCTGGGCCTCTCTGCCGACCACCGCTTCGCCCTGCCCCACGGCGCCCTCACACTGCGCGGCCAGGTGCTCAACCTGCTCGACGAGCAGTACGAGGTGGTGGCGAACTACCCCATGATGGGGCGCAACTGGCGCATAGCGCTGACCTATGAATTTTGACAAAGAAAACGAACAACAAAAAAAACAGCACACATGAAACTCACAGAGAAGTTTTTCGCAGGCTGGAAGACAGCCTGCCGGACGATGGTAGTCGGGCTGCTGGCCATAGGCATGGCAGGCTGCGAGAAGGAGACGGCCGACGGGAACAGCGACGAGCCCGCCCCTCCCGTCACCCCCACCCCCGAACCAGGCAACGACGCCTGCACCTTCGCGCTCATCCTCAACGAAGGGTCGGGAAACGACGCCGGCCTGTCGCGTCTCGACCTCGCCACGGGGAGCATCGACAACAACTGGTTTGCCAGTGCCAACGGGCGCCAGATGGGCAACAACGGGCAGGACCTCGTGGCCTACGGGACGAAGGTGTATGTGACCGTCACCGAGTCGAACAGCCTGGAGGTGGTGAACCCGGCGACGGGGCTGTCGCAGCGCGTGGACATGGGGAGCCGCAAGCCTCGCTCCATCGCCGCCGACAACGGCAAACTCTACATCACCTGCTACGACAAGACGGTGGTGCGCATGGACACCGCCACCCTCACCATCGACGGCGCCTGCCCCCTCGGCGACTTCAGACCCGAAGGCATCGCCATAGCGCAGGGCAAGGCTTTCGTGGCCAGCACCTGGAACAACGAGGGGGGCTACAACTACGACAACACGCTCTATATCATCGACCTCGCCACTTTCAGCAATCCCGAGACCATCCACTTCGGCATGAACACGGAGAACGTGCAGCGCATGGACGACAACCACGTCATCGTCACATGGCGCGGCAACTACGGCGACATCGCGGCGGGATCGGCCATCGTCGATGCCACCACGCTGGAGGTCATCCCCACTGCCGAACCGCTGAGCAAGATGGACATCTACGGCGGCAAGGCCTACGGCTATTCGCTTGAATACGACGAATACTACAACGAGACCTCGACCTTCCGCATCGTCAAGGCAGACGGCACGGCAGAGGCGTTCCCCTTCACGCCGTCGCTCGACGCCAACGCCTACGGCATCAACGTCAACCCCGACAACGGCGACATCTTCATCATGTCGGCGGACTATCAGACCAACGGCGACATCTACTGCTTCAGTGCCGACGGCACACTGAAATACAAGAAAGAGACCGCCGTCAACCCCAGCAAGATGGTCTTCCTGAAATAGGAAAAGGCTGACGGGAACGAACGAGGCGGCACCCCGGTGGTGGGTTCCGCCTCGTTTGGTTTGTTTTTTTGTTTTGCCGATGCTATTTCTGCGTAGCGATATAGTCGAGAACTTTCTTCTTGTCGCTGCTGAAGGTGAGGATGTCGACGGTCTTGTAATAGTTGGGCTTGTCGATGCAGTAGGCGTAGGCATACTTGAGGAAGTCGACCTGTGAGGAGGAGAAGTCGATGGTCTCGGCCAGACGGGAAATCTGGCTGGCCGTGAGGTTCGACGAGGCCACGATGACCTTGCCCAAGGCGAGGCGGTCGCTGTCGAAGGACTGGTTTTTCATGCGCACCACCATGGCATCGACATCGGAATCCTTGGCACCACGCACAGCGGGGCGGTCGCCGTGATGGCCGCCGTTGTCGTGATGCACGTCCTGCGCCACATTGTTGTTGTTGATGACGACCACCTGTTGTCCCCCCTGCGGGGGCACGGGTTCAGGATAAGCCACATCGCGGCTCTCGGCACGGTTGTGCGAGGGGGTGTAGAGGGAGAGCTGGTCGATGCGGTCGTCGTAGTTGACGTTGACGACGACGCTGGGTTCGCCTGGCAGGAGGTTGAGGACGGCGGCTTTCTGCACCGGGCGCTTGAGGACGACGACAAC
>JAFVAM010000027.1 GCA_017480525.1 Bacteroidales bacterium
AATGCTCACCTATCGGCGAGCATTTGCACATTTGTCATCCTTACCATTTTGAAAGTTCCTAAGTTTCACGTTTGTCGGAACAAACAGCAAACGCTATATTTTTATATTATTTTCTATATATCTGCTTCTCTGTTTTGTATTTACATTGTCTTTTCGTTATGTCATACAGGCGGCCTCATTGATTTACTCCAAGGCTTTCCTGCTCGTTGTTCTTTCAGTTTGCAAAGATACGAACAAAAATCGTATTGGCAAAAAAATATTCTCTTCTGCGGTCCGTTTTTTTGGGGAATCACTCGCTGACTACGACAAAGGGGATGCGTGCCTGGAGACCTTCACTTTCGCCGACGAAGAGGAGGTCCTGCTCCAGACGCGAGAGCTGCTTCTGCGTCTTGCCCGTGGTCTTCCATCGGTAGGCAAGCAGCCCCTTGACCAGGAGGTTGAGGTCGCTGTCGGGTGCATCGCCAAAGAGTTCCTGCAGCTGCGTCCACACATCCTTCTCCTCGGGATAGGCCTTGACGGCATAGCTCTCCACGCCGGCCTTCTCGGCGGCGATGCCGAGGGCGAGGTCGATGCCTCCGAGGGTGTCCACCAGGCCGATGCGCTTGGCGTCGACACCGGTCCACACACGTCCGCGGGCAATCCGGTGCACGTCGTCGTATGTCATGTGTCTGCCTTCGGCAACCCTGCCGACGAAGACCTTATAAAAATCCTCCACGTTGCGTTCCATCATGGCCATAGCCGCCGGCGACAACGGACGCATGATGCTCAGTCCCGTAGCGTTGCGGTTGGTGGCAACGGTGTCGGTGTTGAGGCCGAGCTTCTGGCGCATCAGTCTTCCCATGTTGGGCACCGTGCCGAAGACACCGATGGAACCCGTGATGGTGGTGGGCTGCGCCACAATGACGTCGGCCAGGCAGCTCATCTCGTAGCCTGCGCTGGCGGCAAGGTCGCCCATGCTCACTATGACGGGCTTCTTCTCCCGCGCCTGACGCACAGCGTAGGTCATGCTTTCGCTGGCTGTGGCCTGGCCGCCGGGCGAATTGACACGCAGCACGATGGCCTTGACACTATTGTCGTCGGAAGCCTGCCGCAGGGCCTTGACGATGTCGTCGCCATAGACACCCTGCGCCATGCCGCGAGCCGAGCCGTCGACGACGTTGCCCTCGGCATAGATAAGCGCAATCTTGTCCTTGGGCTGGTTCTTCATCCTCTTCGCCGTCAGGCCAAAGTTCCTGGCATAGTCCTCCACCGGGAGGAGCCTCTTGCCCCCATGCGCTTCCTTGAAGCCCTTGCGGACATCCTCCTCGAAGCAGAGCTTGTCGACAAGACCGCGTTTCTGCGCATCGTCGGCCATATAGCCGCTGAGGTTGTCGGCAATGGCGTTGAGCGTGTCGATGCCGATATGGCGGCTGGTGGCGATGGCTTCGGTGGCGACATTCCAGATGCTGGAGATGTAGGCACGTATCTGCTCGCGGTTGGCGGCGGACATGTGGTTGAGCGTGTACACCTCGCCGGCACTCTTGTAGGCGCAGCTCTCCGGACGAATGAGCTGCATCTCGACGCCGAGTTTGTCGAGGAGGTCCTTGTAGTACATCACCTCGGCACCCATGCCGCGGAAGTCTACCATGCCGCTGGGATGCAGGCACAGGCTGTCGGCGACGGAGGCCACATAGTAGCCGCCCTGCGACCAGACGGTGGCGTAGGCCACAACACGCTTGCCGCTGCTGCGGAAGTCCTCGAGGGCATCGCGCAGCTCCGTCAACGAACCCCACGAAAGCCCGGAGAGTCCGCCGTCGGTGAGATAGAGCACGGCGATATTGTCGTCCTCGGCGGCAACCCTGATGGCATGGACGGCATCGACGAGACCCACGCTGTTGCCACCCGACATTGTCAGGGCAAGCCCCGACGGGGTTCGGTCGCCGCCAATCTTCCCGAGGTCCACTACGAGGACGCTGCCAGGCTTCACCACCACGGCATCGCTCCCGTCCTTGCCGGCCAGCGAAACCACCATGGCTATCATAACAATGAACGCTATCAGTCCGCACACCACGGACATAACCAGCACTCCCAAGGCCGAGGCCAGCATGGTCTTTCCAAAACCCAACGGTTGTTTCTGTTTCTCCATCTTTGTTTTTTTTCCTGCAAGAATAGCTCTTGCGCATCGGTTGTCTTTGTTGTCTGCAATCCTCAATTTTCCACACCCTTCAGCGTCAGGCTTATGCGGCGACGGCGAAGGTCCACCTCAAGCACTTTCACCTTCAGGTGCTGGTGCAGGTGCACCACCTCGCTGGGGTCGCCCACACGGCGGTTGGCCATCTGGCTCACATGCACGAGGCCGTCCTGGTGCACTCCGATGTCGACGAAAGCTCCGAAGGCCGTGATGTTGGTGACGATGCCGGGCAGCACCATGCCCTCCTTCACGTCCTCGATGCGGGTGACGCTCTTGTCGAACTCGAACACCTCGAACTTCGCCCGTGGGTCGCGTCCGGGTTTCTCCAGTTCCTTCATGATGTCCTGCAGCGTAGGCAGGCCGCAGTCGTCGGTGATGAAATCCTCCAGCCTTATGTTGGCGCGCACACCCTTGTCGTTCATCAGCGTCTCCACGTCGGCACCTACCGACGCCGCCATGCGCTGCACCACGGCGTAGCGCTCGGGATGCACGGCGCTGCGGTCCAACGGGTTGCTGCTCTCGCGGACGCGTAGAAATCCGGCACACTGCTCGAAAGCCTTGTCGCCGAGGCCTTTCACATCGCGCAGCGCCTCGCGCGTGGCAAAGGCACCGTTCTTGTTGCGGTGGGAGACAATCTTGTCGGCCAAGGCAGGCCCGATACCGCTGACGTAGCTGAGCAGCTCGCGGCTGGCAGTGTTGAGCTCCACGCCCACACTGTTGACACAGCTCTCCACGGTGTCGCCCAGACTGGCGGCGAGCATCTTCTGGTCCACATCGTGCTGATACTGTCACACGCCGATGCTCTTGGGGTCTATCTTGACCAACTCGCTGAGGGGGTCCATCAGGCGGCGTCCGATGCTGACGGCGCCGCGCACGGTGATGTCGTAGTCGGGAAACTCGCGCCGCGCCACATCGCTGGCACTGTAGACCGAAGCTCCGGCCTCGCTGACGCTCACGGCGACGACCTTGTTCTTGAAGCGGCACTTCTGCACCACCTCCTCGGTCTCGCGGCCGGCAGTGCCGTTGCCTATGGCTATGGCCTCGATGTGGAACGCCTCGGCCAGGGCTTCGAGCTTGGCCACGGCGGCACGCTCCTCGCGCACCGAGGTGAAGGGATAAATCGTCTCGTTGTGAAGCAGTTGTCCTTGGGCATCGAGACACACCACCTTGCAGCCCGTGCGGAAGCCGGGGTCGATGGCCATGGTGCGCTTCTGCCCCATGGGGGCCGAGAGCAGCAACTGGCGCAGATTCTCGGCGAAGACGCGTATAGCCTCCTTGTCGGCCTTCTCTTTCAGCTGGTTGCGGAACTCGGTCTCTATCGACGGCTCGATGAGACGCTTGTAGGCATCCTCCGCCGCCAGGTCCATCTGCTCGCGGCACGCGGGGTCCACCCTCCTCTCTCCGCTCTCCGCCCTCCATTCTCCACTCTCCACCTTCTCCGGCCTCACGTGCACCTTCAACACCCCCGCCTCCTCGCCGCGGAAGAGTGCCAGGATGCGGTGCGACGGAGCGCGGCCGATGGGTTCCTTCCATTCGGTCCACGACTCGAATTTCGCCACACGTTCGTCGTCCTCCTTCACTCCGCGCGCCAGACCGGACGAGAGCACGGCGCGACGCTTGAAGATGTTGCGTACACGGTTGCGCACGGTGGCATTCTCGCTGAGGCGCTCGGCGATGATGTCGCGTGCATACTGCAGGTCCTCGCCGCTCTCGCCGTCCTCCGCACGCCACTGGCCTCGCATAATCCTGTCGGCCAGCGGCTCATAGCCCTTCTCTATGGCGACAGTGGCACGTGTGCGACGTTTGGGTCGGAAAGGGAGGTAAAGGTCCTCGAGGTCGGTCATATTGTCCGCCGCCTCAAGCTTCTGCCGCAGTTCGTCGGTCATCTTGCCCTGCTCCTCGATGCTCTGCACGATGGCCTCGCGGCGCTTGTCCAGCTCCTTGAGCTTGAGCAGCAGGTCGCGTATGGCGGCAATCTGCACCTCGTTGAGCGAACCCGTGGCCTCCTTGCGGTAGCGCGCTATGAAGGGCACAGTGGCGCCGCTTTCGAGCAATTCGATGGTCTTCTCGACCTGCCTGACGTTGAGTTCCAATCGTTTGGAGATAATCAATGCATAGTTCATAAGCCACAAAGATCCAAAAAAAAAGCGGAAAGGAACACCTCCTGTCCGCTTTTTTATCGAAAAAATGCTCGATCTGCTGTCCTGCTCGCCGCACCGTGCGAAACAGGATAGAACACCTACTCTTTCACGAACTTCTGGACTCCCACGCCCTGCTCTGTGGCCACGCGCAACAGATAGACGCCGGCACCGAGGGCGCTGACATCCACCGTGGCGGAGGCCGAAGTGGCGAGGGTGCGACCCGTGATGTCGACAACGGAAACCTCGCGCAGACCCTCCACGCCGCTCACGGTGAGGCGGTCGGCCACAGGGTTGGGATAGACGGTGAAGTCGACAGCGCTCACATCGCCGATGCCCACAAAGCTGCCGTCGCCGCTGTTGGTGACGTTGAGGTAGTAGTCGCGATAGCTGAAGGAGATGTCGGCAGAATAGCCCATGGGGTCGGCAAAGACATCCCCCTCCGGACCGCTCACCCACACGCCCGAAGGCACGGTGTTGTTGGTCCAGCCCCATCCGTCGCCATAGCTGTCGATGGCTCGGAGGATGTAGAGGCCGGGGGTCTCGGGCGAGAACTCGAAGTCGACATAGCGGGAATCGGGAATCTGCGAGATGTACTGGATACTGTTCAAGTTGAAATCGACGTCCGACCACGGACCCTCGTGCCAGAGGGTGCGGCAGGTGGCCTGGTCGACGAGCTCGATGCCGGCCTCGGAGCCGTAGAGGTCGATGCCGACCTTCACATGCAGGGGGCCGGCGACGGTGTAGATGTTGAACTCGGCGAAGGAAAGGCTGGCCGGGGCGGAATTGACGTTGACGGTGGTGTTGTCGGCATCCTGGCAGCTCACGAGGGTGACGTTGGCGGTGGTGGCGCAGCTCTGCACGGCGTCGCCCGTCAGGCTGATGGTGTGGTTGCCCACATAGAAGGTGTCGCTCTCGAAGGGCTGGAGCGTCTTGTTGCCCGCAACGGTGGCGCCGTTGTACTCGAACACAAAGCCGTGCATGGCGGAGCGCGTGTTGTTGATCACGGTGGCATAGACATCGTAGGAGAGGCCGCAGCTGCCATCCTGGATGGCACTGAGCGTTCCGAGGACAGGCTTGTCGAGGGCCACGCGGGCCTGGGTGGCGTTGAGCACCTCCTGACGGCTCTCGGACACCCAGCAGACGACGTCGAGGTCGGCGATGTTTTCCACAGGCACCGTGCCATAGGCGGCGGGAATCTGATAGGTGATGGTGGTGTCGATGAAGGTGCCCTGCGTGGCGGGAATGACCACGCCCCACTGTCCCGTGAGCATGTCGCGGAGCATGTGGTTGTGGCGGTAGAGCGACCCCACCATCATCTCGGGATAGTTGCTCGAGGCTCCTGTCTGTGCTCCGATGACATTGTTCTGCAGGATAGCCACATTGAGATAGTTGGTACTCGAATTCGAGTTGGCGGTGTAGTAGACCTCAATGTGGAGCGTCAATTCGCGGGTGTTGACATCGATGTCACCTTCGGCGGCGATGTTCACCGGCGAATCCATGGCCAGGATGCTGTCGGCGGCGGCAGGCCAATAGCTGCGATAGAGGTCGGTCACCGTATTCACAGTGCCACTGGTGGTGGACATGGAACGGAACACATGGCGGTTCACCGTGCCGGCGGGATAGCCCCGCAGGCCCGTCTGGTTGGCCAGGGCGTCGCCCCACTGCGTGGTGTAGGCCGAGTTCTGCGCATAGTAACCCTGGTGGATGTTGATGGCCCAGGCATGGTCGGGGTGGGCTGCCATCACCTGGTTGGCCACCTTGTGCCCTGCGGGGCACCACTGGCACTGCTGCCCCGTGTACTCCTCGATGAGCACATTGCGGTGCTGTGGCGTGGTGGAAACGATGGTCTGCGCATGGACACCGACGGTCAGCAGCGTCGCCGCTGCAAGAAATAATGCTTTTCTCATAGTGTTTTAATTTTTAATTTGCTTTGTTTCAGTCTCTTCAGCTATAGCACAACAACTGTTGCACCCTGCAAATATACATATTTTTTCATGTACACAGACTTTTTTTTCGCCCAAGGCGCAATAAAGATGCGCAGGTGTCGTTATTTGAAACAAAAACAGACAACAAGAGGAAAGAAAATGAAAAGAACACTCACCATGGCAGCCCTGCTGCTCTTCGGAACCCTCCTTTTCGCCCAGCAAAGCTCCGTCGTCGGCAACGTGTCGTCGCGCGCCAAAGCCATGCGCATGATGAACTTCAGCCGCGACGAATACCAAATCAAGGACATCAAGGTCTACACCGACACCATGACCGTCTACTCGCTCTCCAACCACGTCATCTACCCCTTCGGCCAGTGGGAATCCATGGAGCAGTACATCACCGACAACCAGCTCCTCTGGTATCGCGAGAGCGGCTACCGCCAGTATTTCGACTCCATGGAGGTGAGCGTGAACCGCATGAAACGCCTCGACAACAGCTATCTCGACATGTTCTACTCCATCTGGACCGGCCGCGTCGAACTCCTCGGCGGCCACATCAGCGACCGCGAGGTGAAGCTCGCCAACGGCATCCACGTGGGCATGAGCAAGGACGACGTCTTCAAGGTCTTCTTCAAAAAATACCCCAAGTCGTACACCTCCGACGTAGCGGTGCTGAAAATCATCTCCGGCGCCGGCGAGGTGGCGGAAATATACACCTTCAAAGGCACCAAGCTCCGCCACATCAAAATCGAGACAGCCTACAAATACTATTGATTTCGCCGCACAGGCTCGCCGCCGGCGGCACAACGAGAAGCACATGAAGCGGACCGCCCTCTTCTTCGGCTCCTTCAACCCCATCCACGTGGGACACCTCGTCATCGCCAACACCATGGCACAGCGCGACGACATCGACGAGGTGTGGTTCGTCGTCAGCCCGCAGAACCCCCTCAAGGAACGCGCCTCACTCCTCGCCGACCACCACAGGATGCAGATGGTGCGCCGCGCCATCGACGACAACCTGCGCCTCCGCGCCTGCGACATCGAGATGCACCTCCCCACCCCCTCCTACACCGTCGTCACCCTCGCCGCCCTCGCCGAGAAATACCCCGACCGCGAGTTCTCCCTCATCATGGGCAGCGACAACCTCGCCACCTTCACTCGCTGGCGCAACTACGACTACATCCTCGACCACTACCACCTGCATGTCTATCCGCGCCCCGGCACGGAACACTGCCCCCTGGCCTCGCACCCCCATGTGCACATGGCTGAAGTGCCGATG
>JAFVAM010000028.1 GCA_017480525.1 Bacteroidales bacterium
ATGTGGCCCATGTGCAGCACCCCCGTCACGTTGGGCGGAGGAATGACCACCGTGTAGGGCACGCGCTGGTCGGGCTCCGAGTGGAACAATTTTTTCTCTAACCAAAACTGATACCATTTCTCCTCGATGGCACGAGGGTCGTATTTCGATGCTAATTCCATATCCTGTTGTTTGTGTTGTTTGTTGTTCTTTGCTGTTGTTGAGGGCGATACGCCGATGATCCCCGATGCGTCAGCCTGCAAATATACGTTTTTTTCTTCATGCGCGAGGCTGTTGTTGAAAAAAAGTTGTCGTCAGAAACGCGAGAACGGGTGCCTGCGCCACCACATGATGAGCAGGAGGCCGATGAGCATGCCTGCCAGGTGGGCAAAGTGGGCAATGCCGTCGGTGGTCATGAAGATTCCCTCCAAAAGTTCGATGGCTATCATGCCTATGATGAACCATTTGGTCTTGATGGGTATGAGGAAGTAGAGGTAGATGTGTTCGTTGGGGAAGGTCATGCCGAAAGCCAGCAGCAAACCGTAGACGGCCGCCGAAGCTCCCACGGTGACGTGCAGCCCCGGCAGCAGCATGTAGATCAGTCCCGCGCCGACGCCGCATGCCAGGTAGTAGAACACGAAGCGCCGTGTGCCCCAGAAATTCTCCATGGCGGCACCGAACATCCATAGATTGAACATGTTGAAGAAAATGTGCGTCAGGTTGGCATGCATGAACATGTAGGTGAGCGGCTGCCAAGGGCGGAAACTTCCGTAGGGGTTCTGTATCGGCACATCCAGACTCCATAGAGCCAGGTATTTGGAGAGGTCGACGCCATAGCGATGCAGCAGCACATAGTAGGCCGCATAGAAGAGCACGTTGATGATGATTAGGTGTTTCACTGCCGGCGGCAGCAGGCTGAAGCCTTGAGGCTGGTATTGGGACATGGTCTGGGCGTTTTTTTTTCTATTTCAGGAAATCTTCAGGTTTCACTATGGTGATGATTTTCTTTCCGTTGGGTGCAGTGTCGGCCACAGGGCAGGCGAAGAGGTCGGCCACGAGTTGCTGCATCTCCTCCAAACCCAGCAGCCGTCCCGGTTTGACGGCCATCTGGCGCGCCAGCGTGGCAAAGATGCTCTGACTTCGGTTGGCGAACTTCTGCATCGTCGCTCCCTTGTAGTCGGAGAGCATCTGGTCGAAGCAGGCCTGCAGTTCGCTGTCCTTGATGTCGGGCGGCGTCGCGGTGACCACGAAGGTGCACTGCCCGATGGCGTCGATGGCGAAGCCGCAGTCGCGCAGGTCGGGCGTCAGTTCGCCGAAGAGGTCGGCATCGGCCGCCGAGAAACGGCAGGTCACGGGGAACATCAGCGTCTGCGAGTGCGCCGTCTTGAGTTCTGCGCTGGATGTCAGGCGGTCGTAGAGCACCCGCTCGTGGGCCCGCTGCTGGTCGATGACGGCGAGGCCCGACGTCAGAGGTGTGACGATGTAGCGCCCCTGCACCTGCAGGCAGTTGGGCGCAGGCTTGGCGTCGACGGGACCGGCTGGCTCCGGCTGCGCCATGTCGTCGATGGTGTCGTCGAGGCTGGCTGCTGCCGACGCTGCCACATACCCACCGTCCACGGGACGCTGGAACTCCAGCGAGAGGCGCGTCTGCGTCGGTGTGGCGCGGAAAGGGTTGTAGTCGGGGTTGTAGCTGATGCGTGGTTGCGGCGGCACATAGCCTTTCGGTGCCGGCGCGATGTTAAACTCGTCGGGGGTGTTGAATTCCAACTCCGTGGCCAGCGTGAACTGCCCCAGGGCTTTCTTCACCGCCGACCGCAGGATGGCGAACAGTGCGCTCTCGTCGACGAACTTCACCTCCGTCTTCGTTGGGTGGATATTGATGTCGATGCGTGCGGGGTCCACCTGCAGGCCGATGAAGTAGCTCGGGAAACTCCGCTCCGGCAGCATGTCGGCGTAGGCCTTCTCCACCGCCGCGTTCAGGGCGGGGTGCTTGATGAAGCGTCCGTTGACGAAAAGGTATTGTTCGCCGCGGCTCTTTCGGGCATATTCGGGTTTGCCCACGAAGCCTTTGATTTTCACTATGTCGGTGTCCTCCTCCACGCCGTAGAAGCGCTCCTTGTAGGGGGCGCCGTACAGGCCCGCTATGCGCTGCAGCATGCCGCCGGCCTTGAGGTCGTAGAGCGTGTGGCCGTTGCTGGAGAGGCTGAAGCCCAGGTCGTAGTGGATGAGCGTCACCCGGCGGAACACTTCCTCTATGTGGCTCAGCTCCACGCTGTCCTTCTTCAGGAAGTTGCGCCTGGCGGGGACGTTGAAGAAGAGGTTCTTCACGGCCAGCGAGGTCCCCGGAGGGCAGGCCGTGGGCTGCTGGCCGACGATGTGCGACCCCTCGATGACCACCTGCGTCCCCAGCTCGCTGTCGTGGGGGCGTGTGCGCAGCTCCACCTGCGCGATGGCTGCTATCGAGGCCAGCGCTTCGCCGCGAAACCCCATGGTCTGGATGGCGAAGAGGTCGTCGGCGCGGTGTATCTTGCTCGTGGCGTGGCGCTCAAAGCAGAGGCGCGCGTCGCTGTCGCTCATGCCGCATCCGTTGTCCACCACCTGGATGAGTGTGCGTCCGGCGTCCTTCACCACAAGGTCTATCTGCGTCGCCCCGGCATCCATGGCGTTCTCCAGCAGCTCCTTGACGGCGCTGGCGGGACGGTCCACCACTTCGCCGGCCGCTATCTGGTTGGCCACGCTGTCGGGCAATATGTTGATGATATCCATGCTTTTTCTATATGCTTGCGGGCCTGCACGAGTGGAAGCCCCTGTGGCATCTGTGAATTTTCAATTTTTTCGGTTTTCAGCTTTCTGTCTCTTCTCGTAGTTGTCCAGAAAACCCATGAGGTTCTTGATCGGGATGGTCTTGTTCATGATGATTTCGTGGCGCTCGTTGAGGATAATCATCGTCGGGGCGCCGTGGACGTTGTAGGCCTCCTGGTAGTCGATGTTGACGTTGGGGCCGCCGACATTCACCCAGCGGAAGTCGTGCTCGCGCACGTAGCGTTTCCATTTGTCCACGTCGTTCTCGTAGCCCACGGCGTAGACCTCGAAGCGTTTCTTGCCGCGCGACACCATGTCGTCGTACAGCGCCTTCAGCTCGGCGCTCTGCTCCTGGCAGTGGTGGCAGTCGGGGTCCCAGAACCACAGGATGACGTACGGCGTCGGGAAACTGTAGCTGCTCACCCAGTCCTCGGGGTTGGGACTCTGGTTGGTGTCCGCCATCAACAGTTCCTGTCCGGTGGCACCGATGAGGCTTTGGCGTATGCGGTTGTAGTTGTAGCGCATGTTGTGCAGGGTACCCTCCGTGACCCAGGGGCAGCGCCCCTTGAGGTAGTAAGTCTCCACCAGGTGGCACCACACAGCGTCCCACCCGATGTTGCGCGTTGAACGGAAATAGCGCGGTTCGATGTGGTCGAACACATAGCGCAGCAGCTCCGTGTCGTTGCCTATGCGCTCCGCCAGACGGTCGATTTCCTTGTTGATGGTGTCGGAATCGGCGTGGTAGAGCTGGTTGAAGAAGAAGAAGTTCATCTTGTTGAACATCTGCGGCGTGTACATCAGCTCCCGCATCGGCAGCGGACGCTTGCTGTCCGCCGTGGCAAACACGCGGTCCCAGTAGTGTGTGCGGTAGTAGTAGGCTTTGTTTTCCACGCTGTCGGGCACCTCGATGTCGTCGAAGAAATTGACGAGGTCGAAAAACAGCTGGCGTTTCTTGGGGTGGCGGGCCTTCGCCTCGTAGGCCAGGATGTCGTCCACCAGGGCCTTCTCCTCGGCCTCGGCCTGCGCCTTGGTGGCGGGGTCCTTCTTGCGTTCGCGGATGGCTTCCACCTCCTTGCGTGCCGATGCCTCGCGGGCCATGTAGGCGAACATGGCTGTGTTGGCCGCGCTGCCCGTCACCTTCACCGTCGCGGCGGTGAGCTTGGCGTCGGCCGAGAGGGTGAACTGGCGGCTGTCGTCGACCATGAAGTCGCCCACGGCCTTCTCGCCCCCTTGGTGCACCAGGGCATAGACTCCCCGCGGCAGTGCCTGCTTGCCTTTGAAGACATAGCTGCCGTCCTTGCCGCGCCGCGCCGAGTCCACCAGCTCCAGCCGGTCGCGGTAGTGGCGCCCGACGTACAGCATCGTGTCCGTCGACCCCTCCAGATTGAAGGTCAGCCGGTAGCCTTGGGCTTCGGCACCCGCCGCCAGGGCCATCAGCAGCGCGAATATCGTTGTCCTTTTCATCCTGCTTCTTTTTAAAAAACCTTTTATAAACGTCTGCCCGTTTTTTTTATTGTGCCGGAGAAAGTAAAATGTTAAAAAAACAGCCCCTGAAATGTTAAAAATGCACTCTATCTGTCACGTTGTGAGTTGTTTAAGTAAAAATTGAACTTATAAGATGCAGAAAATCAGCACCGAAGAGGTACCAACACCGTATCATCTCCCTACCAACACCCTGCCAACACCGTATCAACTCCTACCTCAGTGGGAGATGATAGGGGGATGGCAGGTGGATGGCAAGGCAAAGGTGCGTCGGAGGCGGTGCCATGGCGCGGGCGGAGAAGGGTAGGGGGAGCGGGCGTCAGACGTGGAGGCTGACGGTGAAGAGGATGAGGAGGTTGTCCGAGGTCTTGTCGAAGTGGTAGATGGAGTTGGCGGGCGCGAGCCGGTAGGCCACAGCCACGCCCAAGTCCGTCACGCCCCAGCGCACGACGCCGTCGATGCCGGCGCCCACCTCGGCAAAGCCCCTGTCGGGGGCGGGCATGTGGTCGCCATAGGAAAGGCCCCACATGGCGCCGGCCATGACGAAGGGGCGTGGCGCCGTTCCGATGACGAAGTCGTTGTTGTAGAGGTCGAAGAGGGGTGTGCGGAAGCCGAAACGCAGGGAGGCCAGGGCGAAGAGGTTGGCGGCGAACTCGTCGAGGCGCGCCGTCTGCATCGACTGCCCCAGCATCAAGGGGCTGCCCCAGGTGCCGCCGAGGTTGAACTGGCGGCTGAAAGGTGTGCCGTCGGTGGTGGCTCCCGCTTGGGCGAAGGTGTTGAGATAGAAGGGTTTGAAAGGTTTCTTGAACTTGAAGTTCCGCTGGTATTGCAGCAGCACCCGGACGTAGAAGCCCGTGTCCACCCACCACTCGCCGTTGCTGCGGCCCACGACCATCTCGCCGCTAAGGCCATTGTTGTGGGCGAAGGAGAGGACGCCCTCGGCGAAGCAGCTGTGCTGCAAGGCGTCCCAGTCGTCGTCGCTCCGGGGATAGAGGAGGCCGGAGGAACCGTAGAGCTTGCGCTCGTCGGAGAGGCGCAGCGCGAGGTTTGCCGTGGTGTTTTTGCCGATGCGCGAGGAGTAGCCCGCAGTGAGGCGCCATGTGTCGCTGAAGAGGCGCGCCATGAAGGACGACGAGGAGTTGAACTCCGCCAGACTGAAGCGCCCCAGGGTGCGGCCGGCCTCGGGGGTGAGGTCGTGGAAGAGGGAGGCGTAGACGTTGCCCTTGCGGCGGGGGGAGGGGTTGGTCCAGTAGGCCACGTCGAGGCCCCACTTCCAACGCTTGTCGGCATAGCCGTAGCCCACGTAGCCGCCGGCGAAGAGGCGGTCGAAGAAGCCGGCGGGCGGCTCGCCGGACCTGTCAAGGTCCTCGGCGGTGTGGCCGTAGTAGATGCCCAGCCCCCAGCGCGATTTCTCGTATTGGTTGTAGTTGTAGATGCGGTCCTGGTCCACATAGAGCGGGAGGTCGAGGATCCTGTGCAGCCCTGACATCTGCCCCCGCGCGCCCACCGCCGCTGCCACGGCGATTACGAGGAATGCAATGTGTTTCTTCATATTCATCTTTTCTGTTTAACGACAACTCTCTTTATTCCTTTTAATACGAACACGGCAGAGCCAACCCGGACCACGTGCCGCCGCAGGCAGGCAGAGTGGTTTGTCGTTGCTCGTTGTTTTTTTTGTTTCTCATTCCTGTCTTTTTTGTCTTCCAAGAAAGACGCTCATTGTCTTCAAAATACGGATGCAAAATTACACTTTTTTCTCACATGTCGGAATAATTGTGTATATTTGCAATTCGATAATTGTTTATAAAATCAAATAACAAACAAATATGCAGAGAGATACACAAATCTTCGACCTCATACAGAAAGAGCGTGAGCGTCAGACCAAAGGCATCGAGCTGATTGCCTCCGAGAACTTCGTCAGCGACCAGGTGATGGAAGCCATGGGTTCCGTCATGACCAACAAGTATGCCGAGGGCTACCCCGGCAAGCGCTACTACGGCGGCTGCCAGGTGGTGGACCAGAGCGAGACCATCGCCATCGAGCGCGCCAAGAAGCTCTACGGTGCCTGCTGGGCCAACGTGCAGCCCCACAGCGGCGCACAGGCTAACATGGCCGTGTTCCTGGCCTGCCTCAACAGCGGCGACACCTTCATGGGCATGGACCTCAACCACGGCGGCCACCTCTCGCACGGCAGCCCCGTCAACTTCAGCGGCATCAACTACAAGGTGGTCGGCTACCAGGTGAAGGAAGAAACCGGCATGGTGGACTATGAGGACATGGAGAAGAAGGCCCTCGAGTACCGCCCGAAGCTCATCATCGGCGGCGGCAGCGCCTACAGCCGCGACTGGGATTGGGCCCGCATGCGCGAGATTGCCGACAAAATCGGTGCCATCCTCATGGGCGACATCAGCCACCCCAGCGGCCTCATCGCCAAAGGCTACCTGAACAACGCCGTGAAGTATTGCCACATCGTCACCACCACCACCCATAAGACCCTCCGCGGACCCCGTGGCGGCATGATTCTTATGGGCCAGGACTTCGACAATCCTTGGGGCAAGACCACCCCGAAGGGCGAAATCAAGAAGATGAGTGCCCTGCTCGACAGCGCCGTCTTCCCCGGCACCCAGGGCGGCCCCCTGGAGCACGTCATCGCTGCCAAGGCCGTGGCTTTCGGCGAGGCGCTGACCGACAGCTACGACCAGTACATCCAGCAGGTGATGAAGAACGCCAAGGTGATGTCCGAGGCCTTCATGGCCAAGGGTTACAAGGTCATCAGCGGCGGTACCGACAACCACCTGATGCTCATCGACCTGCGTCCCAAGTTCCCCGAACTCACCGGTAAGGAGGCCGAGAACGCCCTCGTGGCCGCCGACATCACCATTAACAAGAACATGGTCCCCTTCGACAGCCGCAGCGCCTTCAAGACCAGCGGTCTGCGTGTGGGAACGCCTGCCATCACCACCCGTGGCCTGAAGGAGGCCGACATGCCCGTCATCGTGGACATGATTGATGCCGTCCTCTGCAACCCCACCGACGAGGCTGTCCGCGCCAAGATTGCCGGCCAGGCCAACGAGATGATGCAGAACCGTCCGCTCTTCGCCTGGTAATAGTATATAATCTGTATACAATAATCCGACTTGTCCGACCCGTCAGACAGGTCGGATTTCTTTTTCTATGATGCACCACAAAAAACAATCGATTTTTAGAGCCTGTCCAAAGGAAAAAAACATTTGGCCATGTCGGGAAAAAATCGTATCTTTGCAAAATAATTGAGACATTGCCGTGGACTTCGAACAGTATATCATACAGGGCGAGCCAGGGCGCAAGGAGCGCGCCGAGAACTGGCAGGTGGCCATAGGACTTCAGGCCGTCGACGGCCTGAAGCCGTCGCAGTACCTGCTGCAGACCGCGCAGGAACACATTGAGGAGCGCATAAGCTTCGACGAGGTGGACCGACGCATGGCCTCCTATTACCAATCTGAGCAAGGACGCCACGAGGACGAGGGCACCGCCGAGGCCGACGGTGTGTCGGCTCGCATCGCCCGCCTGCTGTCCGAAGACACCTTTACATTCTCGCCCGCCATGCTGGCTTCTGTCCACCGTCGTCTGTTCGAAGGCATCCTGCCACGCGCCGGGCGCTACCGCCAGACCAACATCAAAAAGAAAGAGTGGGTGCTCGACGGCGCCTCGGTGTTCTACTGTTCATGCGACATGATTTCCGCCACGCTGGACTACGACTTCGAGCAGGAACGCATGTTTTCCTACAAAGGCATCGACCTCCCGCGCGTGGTGCGCCGTGTCAGCAACTTTGTGTCCGGCATCTGGCAGATACACCCCTTCGGCGAGGGCAATACCCGCACCGCGGCAGTCTTTGCCATCAAGTACCTGCGCCAGCTGGGCTACAAGGTCGACAACGAGCCTTTCAAGGAACACTCGTGGTATTTCCGCAACGCCCTTGTGCGCGCCAATTACCAGAATCTTCCGGACGGAGTGGAACGCACAACAGAGTTCCTTGAGTTGTTCTTCCGAAACCTGTTGATGGGTGAGGACAATGAGTTGAGGAATCGTTATCTGCACATCCGATGGAAAAACGACACACCCCGAGCTTCGGAGGAATGTTTGGAATATGGTACGGAGAAAATGGAGATAGGTTCGGAGAAAAGAATGAAAAGTTCGGAGAAAATACTCCGTTTCCTTTCGGAGAACCCGACTGCCACCACGGAGATTCTTGCTGCTCGGATTGGTATCAGCACACGTGCAGTGGAGAAACATCTTGCCAATTTGAAGGCCAAAGGTCTTTTGCTCCGCATAGGCCCCGACAAGGGCGGACACTGGGAGGTTGTGGGATAAACATTAACATTTAGGGTACTAATCAAATCTTTCAGAGGACATAGTCCCAAGCGGGGGCGCGACTGCTACTTCCGCGAGAATGCCACATAGGTGGACGACGTGGCGTTGGGCGACCAGTGTTCCGTGTGGTTCAACGCAGTGGCGCGGGGCGATGTGGCACCCATCGCCATTGGCGACAGCAGCAATGTGCAGGACGGGAGCTGTATCCACGAGACGCACGACACAGGCCCCACTCATATTCAAGCCCACGCGTCCCGGCCAGACTGACAATGCTGCCCACTACGTTGAATACGCAAAAGAATACAAGAAGGTACAATAATAATAAATATTCGTCGTTATCGCAATATCATGAAACGAATAATACTGATATTGTCTATGGTTGCCTGTCTGGCAACAGCAGCCTGTGGGCAGGCCGCGAAGGTGTACGACGAGAGTCTCGATGCCATGGCGCAAATCAAGGCCGCCGTTGTCGAGGCGCAGGAATCTGGCCGCTACGTGATGTGCCAGGTGGGTGGCAACTGGTGTCCATGGTGTCTGCGCTTCTCCGAGTTTGCACGCACCGACAGCGTCATTGCCCCTCTGATGGCGGAGAACTATGTCTACATCCACGTCAACTATTCCAAAGCCCACAAAAACCTTGAGGCCATGCGCTATCTTGGCAATCCGGGCCGTTTCGGCTATCCTGCCTTCGTGGTGCTCAACGAGAAAGGCGAACCCATCCATATCCAGGAGAGTGAGAGCCTCGAGGAGGGCAAGGGCTATAGCCGCAAAAGGGTCGAGAAGTTCCTGCGCCTGTGGAGCAGGAAGGCCGTCGAGGCTGAGATAAAGTGATTTTTTTTTACGACATACGATGAAAAGGATTTTGATGATACTGCTGGCTGTGGCGGCCATAGCGGGGCAGGGGAGGACCTGCACCAATCTCATCGTGGGGAAGAAAGCGTCGGCCGACGGCAGCGTGATGTGTACCTACAACTGCGACGGCTTCGGCTTCGCCGGCTCCCTCTTCCACAACCCCGCCGCCCGCCACACCCCCGGCGAACCCATCGCCATCCACGGCTGGGGACCCTCGCACGAGGGCCTGTACGTCAGGCAGGTGGAGTACACCTACAACGTTGTAGGCTTCATGAACGAGAGGCAGGTGACCATCGTGGAAAGCACCTTCGACGGACGCCTCGAACTGGTGAACCGCGATGGTTTGCTGGACTACTTCAGCCTCATCCGCCTCGCCCTGCAGCGCTCCGCTTCGGCGCGCGAGGCCATCCGCTGCATGGCCGGGCTGGTGGAGGAATACGGCTACAACAGCAGCGGCGAGAGTCTCACCGTCTGCGACCCCGACGAGGCGTGGATTATGGAAATGGTGGGCAAGGGGCCAGGTCGCAAAGGCGCTGTGTGGGTGGCCCTGCGCATACCGGACGACTGCATCTCGGCCCATGCCAACCTCAGCCGCATACGCCGGTTCCCCCTCGAACAGAAGCGGTCATTCCAAAGCATCAGCAGCAACCACATCGACCGCATCATGCGCCCTGAGGTGGGTTGCGTCTATGCCGCCGACGTCATCTCTTTCGCTCGCGAGAAGGGATTTTTCGTCGGCAGCGACGAGGAGTTCTCGTTCCGCGATGCCTACTGCCCCATCGACTTCGAAAACGTGCGCTATGCCGACGCCCGCGTGTGGAGCTTCTTCCGCCACCACCGCTCCGACATGGACCAGTACCTCTCTTACATCAACGGCCACTTCGACCAATGCGACCACCTGCCCCTGTGGGTCAAGCCCGACAAACCGCTCTCCCTGCGCGACCTGCAGGCCGATATGCGCGACCACTTCGAGGGTACCCCGCTCGACATGACCGCCGACATGACCGCCGGCCCGTGGGGGATGCCCATCCGTCCGCTGCCCATGCACGTCAAGACCTCCGACGGCACCGACCTCTTCCGCGAACGCCCCATCGCCACGCAACAGAGTGGTTTCTCCATGACCTGCCAGATGCGCCGATGGCTGCCGGACGACGTCGGCGGCGTCACTTGGTTCAACTGCGACGATGCCGACATGGTTGCCTACGTGCCACTCTACTGCTGCCTCACACAGGTACCCGACTGCTTCCGTCCGGAGAACAACAACCGCAACGAGTTCTCCTTCCTGTCGGCCTTCTGGATGAACAACTGGGTGGCCAACATGGTCTACCCGCGCTATAGCATGATGATCGGCGACCTGCGCAAGGCCCAGCGCGAACTGGAGGACTACTACTTCGCCGACCAGGACAGCGTCCTCTTGGCCATTAAGGACCTCACCCCCGCCGACCGCCAGCAGTACCTCAACAAAAGGTCCATCGCCTATGCCGATCGCATGATGCAGCGGTGGGATCGTCTGGCAAAATACCTGATAGTGAAATACAACGACCAAGTGGTGAAGCGTGAGGACGAGAACGGCGCTTTCCAGCGTTGGGGCTATGACACCCCCGGCTACGACCAGCGTTTTCTCGACGCCATCCCCGCCGCCACCGGAGACCGCTATATACTCAACGAGGTCATCGACCGCCGCGAACGTTGACCACACCAGAGTCGATACATTGTTGTCTGACAAACAAACACCGACATGGAACAGACAGATCGCATCAAAGAAATGGAACGGCACTACGACCGCCTGCAGTCCGCCGTGAGCGCCGTGGATGCCGCCCTTGCGGTTTTCCGCGAGGCACAGAACGATGCTGACCGGCTCGTCGTCTACTTCGACAGCCCCGACTGGCGCACCGACTTCGAGGCCGACGAAGCGGGCTGCCTGCCGCAGGACCTGAAGCGCGGCGTACTCAGCGAGGACGGCCTCTACAACCTCTTGGACGACTACCACCGTTTGCAAACCCTTATAGATTCCACGCCATGATACTCTATTTTTCCGGCACAGGCAATAGCCTGGCCATTGCCCGCAAACTCGCCGACGCCACCGGCGAAGCCCTGCTCCCCTTGCGCGACGCGGCGGAGCGCGACCTCACCGCCGAACGCACCGTGGGACTCGTTTACCCCTGCTACGACTACAATACGCCGCCCGCCGTACGCGAGTTCGTCAGCCGCCTGCGCCTCAGCCCCGAGGCCTACGTCTTCATTGTTGTCACCTGCGGTGCGCAGACCGGAAACTCCATCCACACCGTGCGCCGCCTGGTGGAGGCCAAGGGTGTCCGCGTGGACTACTGCCACAAGGTGCGTATGCCCGACAACAGTGCCACCCTCTTCGGCCGCAATCCCAACGACCAGCTTTGGAAGCTGGACAAATATGCTCCACGCGTGGAACAGATCATAGGCGACATCAAGGCCCGACGCCACGGACGCCACTTCGCAGCCCCCGGCCTCGCCGGCACCCTGGCAGGTCTCCCCGCCGTGGAACGCAAACTCCTCGGTGGTTTCAAACCCTCGGTCCTGGCGGAACACTGCATCGGCTGCGGCAAGTGCATAAAGACATGCCCTGTGGGCAACATCGCCATGGACGACAATGGAAAAGCCGCCATCGGCGACCGCTGTACCGCCTGCGTCGCCTGTCTGCACACCTGCCCGCAGCAGGCCATCGGAGTGCGCGGCAAGCGTCCTCCCATGGAACACCAGTACCACTACCCGGCAGAATGAAGGGTGCAGAACAGACTGCACGCAGCCACCGCGATGCAGATGGATTTACAGAATTTACAAAACATACCATTTTTTCGCGGGCGCGTCGAGCCGGAGGATGGAGCGAGTGGACTGACACGGGGACTGCCATTTTGGCAGTCCTCTTCGTTTTGGTACACTTCTTGCTCTCTGCAATCATTGAAAATGAATGAAAAACACGAAAAATAAACACCAAATAATATGACCTTAGACAAATTCACAATCAAAGCGCAGGAGGCCGTGCAGAAAGCCCAGGAGATTGCCCTTGGGCAGCAGCACCCCGCCATCGAGACGGCCCACCTCCTCAAGGGACTCCTCTCCGAGGACGAGAACGTGACCCCTTACCTCCTCAAAAAGATGGAGGTCAACATCCCCCGTTTGACCCAGCAGGTCGACGACATCCTCTCCACCTTTCCCCGCGTCAGCGGCGGTCAGGTCTACCTCTCCAACGATGCCAACCAGGCCCTCGTCTACGCCTCGCAGCGCGCACAGAAGATGAACGACGACTTCGTCTCCGTCGAACACCTCCTCCTCGGCCTCCTCACCGGGCGCGACCGCATCAGTCAGATGCTCAAGGACGCCGGCGTCAGCGAGAAAGCCCTCCTCACAGCCATCGCCGACCTCCGGAAAGGCAGCAAGGTCACCTCCCAGAACCAGGAGCAGACCATGAACGCCCTCGGCAAGTACGCCAAGAACCTCAACCAGCTGGCCCAGGCCGGCAAACTCGACCCCGTCATCGGCCGCGACGAAGAAATACGCCGTGTGCTGCAGATTCTCTCTCGCCGCACC
>JAFVAM010000029.1 GCA_017480525.1 Bacteroidales bacterium
GGTAGCTGTGCAGTTCGGCGGCTGCGCCTTCGCCGAGTTGCAGGTTGAGGGTGTGCATGCCGTCGCGGAGACCGGCGACGTCGAGCAAGAGGCTTTGGCTGCGCAGGGTGTCGCTGCCGTGGTGGTCGTAGTCGTCGTCGAACCAATAGTCGTAGCGCATGGCGAAAGCCTTTGTCTCCACCATCGGCGACTTGAAGAAGAGGTAGCTGTGCAGTTCGGCGGCTGCGCCTTCGCCGAGTTGCAGGTTGAGGGTGTGCATGCCGTCGCGGAGACTGGAGACGTCGAGCAAGAGGCTTTGGCTGCGCAGGGTGTCGCTGCCGTGGTGGTCGTAGTCGTCGTCAAACCAATAGTCGTAGCGCATGGCGAAAGGAGAGCCGTCGGTATCAGCCATCTTGAAGAAGAGAAACGAGCGTGGCACAGAGTAGCGGCCTGCGGTGTCGCGCAGGTGCAGGAATAGTGTGTGCATGCCGTCGCCGAGGTCAGACACATCGAGTTGCATCTGCCAGAGCGAGCCAGTTGGGCTTGTGGTCTCCCTGCGCTGGTCGTACTGGTTGTCGAACCAGCACTCGGCTGTGTAGGACGACTGCGCCCAAACATTTTGCAGGCACAGCGAAACCACAATCCCCAAAAAGATAATTTTTTTCATGAGAGTATTTTTATTATTCCAACTCCGAATCAAGGGTGTCTGCATGTTCGTCGGAGACCACTTCAATATCCACTGCCAGTTTGCCGTCGGCAGTGCTCTGACGGGCCACGTTTATCTTTTTTATCATAGGGTTGTTCACTCTGGGATCGAATGGCACAGGGCCTCCATATATGCCTATCTGTGTACCGTCGTTGCCGAGGCATTGGGTGGCTATGCTGTCCTGCAACTCGAAGTTGTAGCCGTTGTCAAGTGTACCATCAAAGGTCTTGAACACGGTACTCATGCCGATGAAGTTCCACAGATTGTTGGCTGATGTGTTTTTGTACAATCCGTTTGCGGAATAAGAAACTGTATTAATAAAAGCCGAATTAAAGGAGGTCTGGTAATTGTTATCAGGTGTATTATTACCAGCATAACCACCAAAAAGAATGCAATTGGTAAAGGTGCGGCTATTCATACAAGCCGTTGCAGGGTCTTGTTTAACTATGCAGTTGATAAATGACGCAGGTTTATCGCTATAAGTCCACCCCAAAATTACGCTGTTAACATATTGAGTGTTTTCATCAATGTTGTCACGATAATACAGTGGAGAGTTATAGTAACTTTGAATAATACAGTTATAGTAGCCTGTATTATATACATAACAAACTGAGCTAAGTCGAAGGACTTTAAAGTTACATTTCCAGAACGAGGCTCCATATATGTTTTCTAAATATACATTCTTGGGGAAATTGATACCCTCTATTGTTAGGTGATGGAGGGAGTCTTCCGGCACATCAAGAGTTGTTTCATCATTCAACACCGTAATATTTCCACCCCCTTCCACCTGCCAAGCTCCTGCGCCACGTAGGGTAATGGCTTTGGTAATTTCGCTCGGGGACGAGAAGACGCCCGACGAGAGGGTGATGATGTCGCCGTTTGTGGCGGCATCCAAGGCTGACTTTAGGGCGTCCATGCCGTAGTAGACGCTGATGCTGTCGCTGTGGTTGAGCGTGGCCAACTGTTGCTGGGCGCGACCCAATACCGAAGTCAGCACGACGAGGGTTAGTAGCATTGCTATTTTTTTCATTGTGTCTCTGTTGCCAGTTATAAGCACCATCGGCCCGTCGGTGTTGTCGGCCTCGGAACTATTAACGTCTTTATATGCTCCGAAGCCTGTGAAGCCTACTCTAAAAAAAGCAGTTTTCGGCATCTCTGCTTGTGTCGAATACGAACGAGGTGCCGATGTCTGAATAAGGGGAATAAAGAATGGCGCAAATTGCTTCGTTTATTCTTCCTTATTTCTATCGGAGGTGCTGGTACAACCTGTGGAGTAAATAAGCAGCGAAACAATCCACGCCCAAGGCGCGAACCCTCCGCGTCCCATTCCCACTCCATGAAAGTTACCAGCTTTTCCGATAGGAGAACAAGAGCATCAAGCTCGATATTTCAATTTTATATTTTCAGTTTTATGTCATTATCTTCATTTCAAATCGAACCGCAAAATTACGAAATCTTTTTGAATCCATGAAATTTATTTTGCCATGTGAGGAAGATTGTGTACGTATGCAAGTCGAGTCGCCAATAGAAAGTCCACCGTCGTTGAATAGGCCGAACAGATAGCCCGGGACGGATTCCCCGCCTCCCCTCGAAGGCGCAAAAGCCTATCGTCAGCATCTCAGAGGTGTGAACATAAACCACGAAGACTCGATGGTTGTGAGAGCAGGATGGCGGCCAACTATAACCAGATAAATATGAAAGGACGTTGCAAACGCATTACAACGCCCTTGTTTTGCTACTGGAGATTTTTTGGGGGATTTCCCCCTGACTCGCACGTGCCGTTTTAGAGACACGAACAAGTCGATTGACGAATTATAACCTACTGGGGGGGGTATTTGTTAGGGCGGCGGTGATATCGTCTACGAGGTTGAAGCCTCCATAATAGATGCCGGAGACGGAGAGGAGTACCAGATAGACGATGCAAGCAAGGGAGAGGGGATAGTACCGCCGGGCGTAGGAAAAGAGCCGGAGAAGAGACTCCGTCAGCGGAGCATCTTCGAGAAGCAGCATGGCGACAAGGAGGAGCAACTGGATGAAAAAATAGGCGATGAACCAACGTCCATAGTCGGAGGCGACGAGGAATACGGGAATGAAAAGGAGGTTTGAGGAGAGGTACATGAGCCAATACTTCCAGCGTGCAGCCCCTTTCGCTTGCCGAATGGACATAAGCCACGGGGCATGGAAGAGGACGAGCAGAGGCGAGAGAAGGAGGATGGTGGGAAGAAGCTGAAAATAGCGAAAATGAAAGTAGGTGTCGGGAACATTGTTGTACATGACTTCCCAGAGACAGCGTTCCTGGAGGATGACACCTTTGGTGCAGCGAGAGACGATGGAGGGATAGAGGGTATCAAGGTCTGTCGTGCTACCAAAGAAAAGTATGCAAAGCAGCATCAAAAGACTTGAGAGGCAAACACAAAAAGCGGGCAGGAAACGTCGGATAGTAAGCTTGGGAAAACTAAAAATCTCATATACAAAGAGACTTACGAAAAGGGGGAAACAGATGCAACAGAAGAGGTGGTGGATAAGGATTCCCACAGCAGAGACAATAAAAGCTGAAAGATAGAAAAGGATGCGGTGGTGCCTTAAACGGAAGAAGAGGACGAGAAAAAGGAGGGTGAGCAAAAAGAGCCAAATGTCGATATAGAGCATGGAAATGCCCGTGCCGATGAAGAAAAGGAAGGAGAATGGGGAGACAAGGTAGACTGCCACGACGGCAAGGGCGGCGGTGCGGGTCGAGGATGGAAGGGAATTGATGCGGCCGAGGAAAGAGAGGAGCAAGACGTAGACAACAAGGTGGACAGAATAGAGAATGGGGAGCATCTCCCGATGGCCTACATGAGCCGGGAGAAGGGGTTCGATGAGGGTGCCGAGAAGTTTGCGTCCGCCAAAGCCAGTGGAATAGCCAACGAAATAGTAAGGGGAATGCTGTCCGCCGATGTTGCCAAACGAAAAGAAGATGGAGGAAAGGACGGCAGGAAGGAGAGCCAGAGCGAGAAAACTCTGACTGGGATATTTCTCAACGAAGCGGTAAATACGTTGGAACATGGTGTTTGGTGTTTATTGATGCGGGAGCAAACTGATTTCACCGTTTATTGGAAGTATCGCAAGCCTCCTGCTTGCATACCTGGATTTCTTTCTCTTATTGGAAGCCGGAAGTCTCTCTCGGGGCTTCCGGCTTGAGGGTTTTTGCAGAGTATCGCAAGCCTCCTGCTTACGTACCTGGATTACTCCTCGTCGGCGGCAGCTTCCTCGTAGGCTTTGAGGAGGGCCTGCTGGACATCGGCGGGGACGAGCTCGTAGCTGCTGAAGGTCATGGTGAATGTACCGCGGCCGCTGGTGAGCGAACTCAGGGCGGTGCAGTAGCGGTTCATCTCGGCCAACGGGGCTTTGGCGCGGAGGGTGGTGTATTTGCCCTCGGCATCCATGCCCATGACGATGGCACGACGGCCCTGAAGGTCGGTCATGACGCCTCCCTGGCTCTCGGTGGGCACGGTGACAGCCACATCGTAGATGGGTTCCTTAATCTTCGGGGCTGCCTGCTTGAAGGCCTCGCGGAAGGCGGTGCGGCCGGCAATCTTGAAGGCCGTTTCGTTGGAGTCGACGGGGTGCATCTTACCGTCGTAGATGTTGACGACGATGTCGCGGGCGTAGCTTCCGGTGAGGGGGCCTTGCTCCATCTTCTCCATGATGCCCTTGAGGATGGCGGGCATGAAGCGGGCGTCGATAGAACCGCCGACGATGCAGTTGTTGAAGACCAGCTTGCCGCCCCACTCCAGCGGATACTCCTGGGTGTCGCGGATGGGATACTTGGTCTGGTTGGGCATGCCGTCGAAGTAAGGCTCGATGAGCATGTGCACCTCGCCGAACTGGCCGCTGCCGCCGGACTGTTTCTTGTGGCGATACATGGCCTCGGCACTCTTGGTGATGGTCTCGCGATAGGGGATGTTGGGGGCGGTGAAGTTGACGGCCAGTTTGTACTGGTTTTCGAAGTACCACTTCACGGTGTTGAGGTGCAGCTCGCCCTGGCAGCCGAGGATGACCTGGCGCAACTCGCGGCTGTTCTCGAGGGTGAGGGAGCGGTCGTAGGTCACGAGGTCCTTCAGCGCAGCGCCGACCTTTTCGTCGTCATTGCTGTTGGCAGCCTTGACGGCCACAGTGTAGATGGGGGTGGGGAACTCAATCTCGCACACGGCGTCGTCGGCGTTCTTGGGGGTGGTGAGGGTGTGGTTGATTTTCACATCCTTGAGCTTGATGGTACACACGATGTCGCCGGCGCATGCTTTCTCGACGCGCTGACGGTTGCTGCCGCTGCACACGAGGACCTGGCTCACGCGCTCCTTGCTCTGGGTGCAGGCGTTGACCACATCCTGGGCCTCGGCCAGCTCGCCGTCGAAAAGGCGGAGATAGGTGATTTCGCCCAGGTTCTTGTCCTTGGCGCTCTTGAAGGCGAAGGCCACGGTGGGGTTGGCGCTGTCGTTCTTCAGTTCCTTGCCGCCCTTGGTCTTCTTGGCCTCGGCCACCTCGCAGGGGGCGGGGACATTCTGGCAGATGAACTCAAGCACACGGGCCACGCCCATGTTCTCCTTGGCGCTGCTGCAGAGGATGGGGAAGAGGTCGCGCTTGTCAATGGCGAGCTTCAGGGCCTGGGTGAGTTCCTCGGCGGTGAGATCGCCGTTCTCGAAGTATTTTTCCATGAGGGCATCGTCGGCAGCGGCAGCCTCCTCGACGAGGGCCATGCGCATCTCTTCGGCGCGGTCGGCGTACTCTGCAGGGATGTCGGCGGCTTCGGCTTTGCCATCCTTGAAGGTGAACATCTTGTTGGCCACGATGTCGACCACCTGGTTGAAGCCCAGGCCGGCGTTGGTCGGGAACTGCAGCACGGTGCACTTCGGACCGAAGAAGTCCTTCAGCTGGTTGACGCTGTCGTCGAAGTTGGCCTTCTCGGCATCGAGATGGTTGATGACGAAGAGCATCGGGGTGCCGAGTTTGGTGGCATAGCGGTTGGCAATCTCGGTACCCACCTCGACGCCGCTCTGTGCGTTGACCACGACAACGGCGGCCTCAACCACGTTGAGGGCGCTGTCGAGTTCACCCTGGTAGTCGGCAAAGCCAGGCACATCGATGACATTCACCTTCTTGCCGCCGAACTCGGTGTACATGAGGGTGTTCTCCACGGAGTAGCCGCGGTCGTGTTCGATGTCGCGATAGTCGCTGATGGTGTTCTTGCTATCCACACTGCCGCGGCGGTTGATGAGGCCGCCACAGAACGCCATAGCCTCGGCCATGGTGGTCTTGCCGCTCTTGGCGCCGCCCACGAGGGCGATATTGCGGATGTCCTGAGTCTGATAAATTTTCATTGTACTATATTATTTGTTTATTTTATTCTAAATTTCTAATTATAAATGCCATAACATACACCAGACACCCCATGTAGGCCGATGCATGAGAAGGCAAAGATACACAAAAATTTTAAATTACCAAAAAGTTTTTTGCAACGCTGACCCACACTGCAACCGGGCAGCATTCCGCGCTTCAGCCTGAGCTACCAGCGCCAACGCAACCAGGGACGGTCATCGGGAAAACCGCAGCAAAATCCGTTCAAACAGGCCTTTACATCGACACAAGGCATACAGCATTCCTATAGTTCTCATATATTGTACCCGTAGGCGGAATCAAGCCAGTGCACTGATTTTGCCGATGATGCGGGCAGAGAGGCCGTCGGTTTGTTTTGCATAGTTGCGGCATTCAAGCCCGATGTTGACAGATTCAAAGAGGTCAGGCTGCACACTCTCGCTTATGGGATCCTTGTCCCCGAAAACGCCGCTCAGCCCAGTCAACGCGTGAAGATTGTATCCAAAGTAATATAGACCCGGCGAGGCACAGTAAACAAAGTTCGGCGGTATCGGAGGGGTGTCGGGCAGGGTTCGGGTGGGGTGGTGCGGGGACAAAAAAAAACGGGCCACGAGGACCCGTTTCTGCTGCCGGATGGAGGCAGGATTATTCATTCATAATGCCGTAGACCTTCAACTGGCGGAAAAGGAAATCAATGTTGACCCTCACAAGAACAGTCCCTTCGTACTGTCCCACACTGTTTTTTACAGGGTCTCCTTCAGAGTAGATGCCCTTGACGTAGGTCATGTAAGGAGGGTTTTTCTCTTTGAGGAAGTTGGATTTCCATTTGGCGTTCTGATTCTGCATCAGCGGGCTGCCGTTGGCGATACCTTCGACGCCGGTGTCGAGAAGTGTGAGGAAAAGTCCGTGGAGGGCTGCGCTGACCACATCGCCCTCTTTGGGAGCTTTAGCCTGGACGCTGAACACAGCAAAGCGGCTGTCGCTTTCGAGAACAGTGATGTTCGACACCTCCTGACACCACACATGGCTTCCAACAGTGCAGAACAGAAGGAGAATGGATAGTACAATCTTTT
Organism: Bacteroidales bacterium; assembly: GCA_017480525.1. Classification (GTDB taxonomy): domain Bacteria; phylum Bacteroidota; class Bacteroidia; order Bacteroidales; family P3; genus Colimorpha. The sequence goes on from JAFVAM010000029.1 coordinate 7,111, forward strand.
TACTCATGGCAGATTAAAGTTTAAGCAGACCGCCCAGGAAACTCTTGGGACGGGTGACGATGCGGTTGGGGATATTTTCATCGAAGGCTTTCATAATTTCCTCGCCGCCTTTCTTGACGTCGCAGGAAGAACGGTCGTCGTCGATTTTGTCGACTTTGACTTCGCCGATTTCACTCCACATGCCGTTGCCATCCTGGGTAAACACGGTGAGGAGCATGCCCTTATAGATGGAGGAATTCTTGCCGACACCGATGGAGACAACCTTGGCCTTGTTCTTTTTTGCCAGGTCGACAGAAAGCACAGAGGTGTAGATGGGATACCCGCAGTCGATGGCGTAGTCGAGGTTATAGCCCTTGACGGAGCGTTCGTATGCTTTCTCCATACTCTCGGTACTGACTCCCAGGCAGTTGGTGTTTTCGGCATAACGAACCTTGCCGGTGCGAGCATCGCTGAGGATGAAAATCCACTGACCGTCGACGGTGTAGGTGCTGTAGGAGTCCTTCTTCTCGGTTTCGGTTTTGAAGTCGCCGGAAATAGCCATGATGATGCCGTCGAAAGTGATGGCGTTGCGCTGGGTCTCGGAGAGGCTGTTGTAGGCGTCGAGACTGATGGCATAGAGACGCGTAGTCTCGTTAAGTTCCTTCATCATCATGTTGTCGATGTACTTGGATACCGAACTGTTGCCGACGGCTCCGACATAGAGGACGGTGTGGAGCTTGTTGCAATCAGGATCAGGCTCGTTGACGATGGCGGAGACTTTCTTGTCAAAAGTGAAGAGGTCGCTGAGGAAGCCCAAGGGGCGCGAGACAATACGGAGCTCCTCGCCGGCCTCGAAAGCTTTCTGGATAGTGTCGGCGCCACCGCTGACCTTGCAAACGGTGCGGTTGTTGCCGAGGATTTCCTTGACTTGGACGCTGCCCAACTGGTCGCCTTTGGCGTTGAAAACATTGAACTTCATCTTTTCATAGATGGAGGAAGAGCTGCCGACATTGATGGTGACAATCTGAGCCTTCTGATTCTTCGACTCGTCGATAGAGAGGATATTGCCACGGACGACGTAGTAGCCGTCAATGAAAGAGGTGACATCGTTGCTGAGGGTCAGCATGGCAGCATCTTTTGCCTTGTCGGCATCCTTGGAGTCAGTGCCAGTGCCACGAAGCGCGGTGGTCGTCACCACAGCGTTGCTCTTGGGATCGCGAACCTGCAGCGTAACGTAGCAGTTCGAAACCCATTTCATTTCCCCAGAGAGCAGGTCTTTCTGCTTGTTGGTGGGCATACTGTCGACGACAGCGGTGAAGACGGCGTCGAGCTTGACGTTGTCCCGGAGCGACTGAGGCAGCTGGTTGTAGCTGCGACTGTCAAATATGTTGAGACGCTTGGTCTCCGCGAAGGCTCGCAGCATATAGTATTTGACTCCGACTGCATTGGGACCACTAACCTCGGAAAAGAGAACAGTGCGGCGCGAGTTGTCGTAGGTGTTTTCCTGGGCCATAGCGATGCCAAACAGGAGCAGCATTGCAAAGAAAGACGTTACTTTTTTCATGTTTTTTTATGTTTTTTTTAGGGTTAATATTCGTCATCAATCGTCCATGGCGAGGCGGAGACCTATGAAGGGCGAGGGGGTGTCGGGGTCCTGGTGGCCGCGCGAGGAGGAGAAGCAGCTCCAACGATTGCCGCCAGCATGGCCTCCACGCACCACGCGCTGGATGCCCTCGTCGGGTCCCTGGGGGCTGACGGTGCGGTCGGCGGGATAGGTGCCGATCCAGTCGGAACACCACTCCGCGACGTTGCCGCTCATGTCGCAAATGCCCAGTGCATTGGCATGTTTAGATCCTACAGCGCCGACACTTTCGCTCTGCACGGCCTTTGAGCCTCCGGAAAAGGCATCGGGTTCCTGTGTGCCACGGGCGCGGGCAGCAAACTCCCACTCGGCCTCTGTAGGCAAGCGGAAATGCTGACCCGTCATGCGATTGAGACGACGGATGAACTCGAGGCAGTCGGTGTAGGAGACGTTGCTCACCGGCAGGTTGGGTCCCTGGACTATGGAGGGGTTGCTACCCATGACGCGTTCCCAAAGCGCCTGCGTCACCTCGGTTTTGCCGATGCTGTAGTTGCGGAGAATAACCTCGTGCTGGGGTTGTGCATAGTTGAAGGGGTAGGTCTTGTCCTCGGGCTTGGCCTTGGAACCCATCATGAAGGAGCCGGCGGCCACTTTGACCATCTCGTAGCTGATGCCATCGAGTTGGAAGGTGCCCGCAGGACGCAGGGTCATGGAGCAGGGGACCTTCTTGTTGAGGAGCACGTTGACAGACTGGCGCTCGTCGTTGTAGCCCTTTGCACGGATGAGCACCTCGTGAGCACCCTCGGGACCTTTGTATTCGCAAGGCGTCACCGCGGAGATTTTCTCACCGTCGACATAGACATCGGCATCCTTGATATTGCATTCAATCTTGACAGTACCCGTGGGGCCGTCGTAGGCAATCTGGGGTTTGTCGACAAGCATCACGTAGGTGACATTGCTACGGATAGGCTCGAACTCATGACGAAGGGGGAGGTACTTCTTGGACTTGATTGTAATCCAGTTGGCATCCTTCATCATGTATATCCACCACTCGCCGTCCTTGTACTCGGACGAAATGATGTCGCCCTCGAACTGTGCGTCGGGCAGGACGAGGCCAAGACGGATGAGGCCGCAATTGACGCCGTTGGCGTCCTTCTTGGGGAACTTGGCGGCGTCGGTCATGGTGAGGTCGGCCCGGAAATCGGTGACTTTCAGATCCTGGGCGGAGAGGCTGAAGCCGATGGCCAGGAACAACAACAGTGCTGATTTTTTCATGTTCATTGGTGTGTCGGTTTATTGGAGTTTGAAGTTGCTGAGGGTGAAGACGTCGTCATCCTCCACCACGGTGGGCTGCCAAGTACGGACCATAATCTTGGGGCTGAATTCGTCGGTGAAGTCCCACACGATAAAGACAATGCCCTCGTCGCTATAGTTTTTGGTGAACCAACCCTGCTTGAGGGTGACACCGTAGTAATTGGGCTTGGCGCCATGGCGGACAATCTGGATGTCGTCGAACTTGACGTTGATATAGGCGTTGTTGCGGAAGACGCGGCGGAGGCCATTGAGGTACTGCTGCTTGCCCTGGGTGGTGTATTCCACCTTGGCGATAGGTCTCATATCGGTGTGCTGGCGTTTGACAACCTTGCCGGTGACGATGAGGGCATCGTCGGAGAAGACGTCCTCCATGAAATTGATGTCCTTCTGGACGTATGCGTTGCGAAACTGCTCGACCCAATGGAGTATCTGCATACGGCGGTCGGCGTCGTTGAGGCGTTCGCCCTCCTTCATGAGGCGGACATACTGCTGAAGACCCATGGTGATATTGAAATCGGAGATGCGTCCGGAGGGGTCATAGTTGATGCAGATTTCCTGGTTGAGGTCGCCGATGTAGGAGTCGTCGATGGGTTTCATGACTACGGCGATGTTGCGGGCCTGATAGCCAATGACACGGCCGTTGCTGGCCCTGATGCGGAGACAGTGTTCAACGATATCGTCGTCGACAACACGGAAGCGGACATTGTTCCACATCATACCGATACTCTGACTGGCAAGGTCGTCGATGCCGATACCACTATAATTGATGTCCTTGCCGGTGGACTGTGCCCGGTTGATGGCGGTGAGCAGACGAGAAGTGTTCTGCTCCATGGTCTGCTTCACGGCGCCTTCAATACCATCGGAGAATTCAAAGAGGACTTCGTCTTGAGCCTGCATGGCACCAACGACGAGCACCATGACGAATGCAAGAAGGATCTTTTTCATTTTCTATTCCGTTTTTGTGTTCTTGAGATTCTTTTTTTGTTTTACTTGGCGAAGGTGAACCATAGCGCTGTGCGTCCCTTGTAGACGTCGAGCGAGGAGTGCTGCATAACACGATAGTCGATGCGGATATTCTCACCGGGTCCCAGAATGGTGACCAGCCTCCCACCTGTGTCAAAGATAGCCCAGAAGCTGTTCGCCACCGAGGGACACTTGTCCGGGGTTCCGAAACGTTTGACCTTATACTCTGCCTTCAGTCGGTTGAGCTTGGCGCGGAAGGATGCCATATCGGTGCTTTCAAGAAGCTGGCCGACAGCCTCCTGCTGCCATGTAGGCAGGGGATTCTGCACTTTCTCTGCTGCCACGGGCGTGGGCATAGGGGCTTCTGCTGCCACCTCTTCTTTTGCAACAGGGGGTTCCGCAGCCTCCTTCACTTCCCCGGAAGATGTCTCCGCAGCCTCTTTATCATCCTCTGCCGGGACTTCCACCACTGCGTCCTCTACCACCTGAGGTCCATCGTCCAAGGCAAGGTTCACAAAGTTGTCCACGCCCTCGATGTCACTCTTCTTGACGTATATGAACACGCGGTGCATCTCGCCGCGCATCATGGTGAGCGAGTCGGACTTGGACTTGAGGTCCTTGACAAGGACATTGGGAGCCTTGCTGAGCTTTCGCTTGGAGGCTATATACTCATCGATCTGCTGAACCAATAGCTCATAGGCCACATCGTAGGCATCCTGCTCGGTCTCCATCGTTGCCTCGGCGTAGAGGTAGGAGGTACTGCGTTTGATTTTGTTGATTTCCTTGGAGGTCGTCTGCTGGGCCACGGCAACAGTGGCCAGCAGAAGCGACAGCCCCAGAAGCAACACTTTCTTAATGGATTTCGTTCTCATTGAATAGTGATTTAAGGTTCGACATGGGAACATACGCATTGAGGCGTGCCTTGACGGTGCCCCTGCGTTCTTTGATGATATCGCTTTGGAAGGACAGCTTCATCACATGGGCATAGCCCATCTCGGGATTGTTCATGACCAGTTCGGCCACTACTCCTCCCGCCTCCTCGCTGATGATGCCAAAATAAGGCCTGCACCCCTGCTGGATGCAGTAGCCCACCCACTGGCGCAACGGCACCGTGAACTCGTCACGGTTGTAGCCATATTTCACCTGCGTGACAGCCACCTCGATGTCGGTCTCCAGTTCGATGCCGGTCACCAGATTGGCCATGCTCTCGAGTGGGAAATCCTCGCCGTAGAGCAGCTGCCACCCGCTGTCAGGGTCGACGACGAAATAGCGGTTGGAGTTGAGCTCCGGCAGGTGGAATATTTCGCCCGTAAGGACATAGATGGGGCTGTTGCCCGAGCGTATCAAAATCTGCTCTGCGGGGTTGACAGGCTCCTCCTTGCCCACACGGAAACGACGCACCTCCTGTGCCAGGCGGTTCTCGCTCTCCTGTATGGTGGCACCCTTCAGCAACTGGTAATCGGCTGGATAGGAGAGTGTCACGCCGCGACGGTTTTCGCTGTACCAGTTGCAGATGTAGCGCTTGTCGTTCTGGAGCGTTATCTGGAAATAGGTGTTTGTGTCAAGGCACATGGCCTTGAGGTCGACAACAGAGCCTTTCTCAAACCGGATGCGTTCCTCGGCAAGATGCTTTTGGAAACTCTTGCCGTAGAACTCCCCAAGGTCGGAGGCCAGTATCAGCCGCTCTATGAAGTTGCACTGACCCTCAGGCATGTATGAGCGCTGAAATGGAGTGAAAAGCGAGTATCCGATATGCACCACTTCGCCGTCCCTGACAATGACGCTGACAGGCACCGAGCGGAATTCCATGACTCTGTAGTTCAAGCCCTCGGACAGACGCGAATCCAGGCCTATACCGAGCGCCATCGAGCGCAACTGGGCCGTGGCGCAGGAGGGCTGTGCCAGAATTTCCTGGCCTCCACCGGCAAGGAGGAGGCCAAGAAAACATATTGTGAGCAGACGGCGACCCATCTTCACCACACCTTAACAGTTGAACCACTTGCGGCTGCCGTCGGTGCGTTGCAGCTCGCCGCCACGCAGGCGTCCGTTCTCGAACTTGGTGTTGGCGATCTTGTCGCCCGAATGGACATCAAGCATGGAGCCACGACCGTCCTTGAGGTCGATCTGGTAGCTGCGGGTGACATTGATGGTGCCACCGGCACCATGAGGCTTGCCACCCTGCATGGGACCGCTGTAAGAGCCGTAACCAAGGCTGTACTTGCCGCTGGTGCCAGTGCCGGCTCCCGTGCTGGCGTCGGGCTTTGGTTCAGGCTTCACCTCGGGTACAGTTTCAGGTTCCGCCACGGCCGCTGTATCTTCCACGGCTTCAGGTTCTGCCACCGTATCCGCCACAGCTTCTGGTTCCGCCATGACCGTAGTATCTATCACCTCGGGGACAGGCATCTCGTCTTTTCCTCCACCGAGAGCCAGCGCGGCAGCCACACCGCCTCCAATCACCACCACCGCAGCGGCGATGATGATGATGAGCTTTTTGTCAAAACCTTTCTTGGGCGGTGGACATTCGCGAAGTTCTTTTCCACACTCTCCGCAAACAAACTCTTTGCGCATGGCAATCTGCTGTACAGTCTTTTCTTTGCATTTGGGGCAATCGTCGTTGAGACAGATGCCATATTTAAAGCGTTCTCCGCTTGATTTTCTTGTATTTGCCATTTCTTTCTATTATTTTATAAAATATTGGTAATACTGTTATCTTACATTGCCGGAGGCATGGGTGGCATAGGTGGCATGGGAGGCATTGGAGGCATGGTGGGTGCGAAAAGTGCCTTCAATTCTGGCACTTGTCCCGCAGGAAGCCATGCTGTCATTCCTTGCTGGAAAGCCATCGTCTGCTCCGTGATCTGATTGTTTTTGCCGAGCGTTTTGCAAGTGGCATAGTCATAAGGGCCATAGATTTGTCCTCCAATGAGAAAGTACATCTGCACCTGCGGATCAGGTGCCGGCATACCCGGCATTGGCGGCATTGCAGGAGAGCCAGGCATGGGCGGCATGGCCGTTGTGGCATTGGTGGTGTTCTGGGTCGTTGATTGCATCGCAATCTGCTCGGCATTCTCCACCACGTAGAGAGACGGAAGTCCGTTGCCGTTGCCTTCACTGTGCAGCAGAATGGCATTGCTGGCATCGGTGTTGGGATTACCTGTATTGAGGAATCGCTCGTAACGCTCCTTATAGGAACTCAGCCAGCTGATACAGCGCATGGGGAAACAATATGCAACAGTGATGATGGACAACTCGTCCTTACGAGGACTCTTGCGGTTTACCTTGATAGAGGTCTGCGACTTGCCTTGAGAGAACGAATTCTTGAAAGCAGCTTCCAGTTTGTCGGCAAAAGCTTTTAGGCTTTCGTTGTCGTCAGGCGAGGGAATGCTGACAAGGATGGTTTTCTTGTCAATCGAGGCAGGGTTGGTGGGGCTGAGGTTGCCCTCGTTGTTGCGGACATGGCGCTGCATCTCGTCGTTGTTGAGTTTGAGGAATACCCCACTCTGCTTCACAATGTCGAGAGCAAAACGCTGGATTTGTTCGTCGGTAGTGAGCTTCTGCTGCAACTGGGTGAGGATATTGAGATCAAGCACCTTCTTGTCGCTGTCGGCACGCTCTGCGTGTTTGGTTTTGACGATTTTGGCCAACTGGATGTCGAAAGCGTTGCACACAATGTCGGTGGAAATCTCATTAGCGAGGGCTCCGAAATTGGTGAATTCGCTTTTCGGAAGAATTGCATCACGAAGTTGGCGTGCAATATTAGGCATGTCGACCTTGTCTATCCGAAGGTCAGACTCAAATTCGCCCATCACCTCCTCTTCGCTCACTTCAATGACGGCGCCCTTCATGTCTTCCAGGCCCTTGTTCACCTTGCGCTGCGCTGCTACGAGACGCTCCGTTTCAGCGATGGCGTCATTGATTTTCTGTCCGAAAGCCGAAATACCCGTGTCAAGTTTACCGACTTCGATGAAGAGAGTCGTTGCCAACTTCTGGGCAAAATCGAGAGCCACAAGCATCGTCTTGCTGGTGAAAAGGTCGGTCAGGATTTCCTGATGGTCGGACAGAGAGTTGGTATTGCCGCCAAAAACTTTCTTGTTGAGGAAACCCTTGTTGACCCAGTCTGCCACATTGTCATCACGGTCTTTGCAGATGGCCTCGTTCTCTTCCTGCTCTTTTTTGAACTTCGTGTCGAGGTCCTTGCGGATCTCACTCACACGCTCTATAAGCAAACGGCTGATCTTTTGCAGCTCCACAATAGAGATGTCACCGTCGCGCCAAGTCTTGAAGAGTTCATGTTCGATTACACGACGTATCTCTTTGGCGATGTCGGGAATGGCACGCTCTTTGCCCTTGTAGTATTCTTCCACACCGACACTCCGGAACTGCTTGGCATAAAAGTCACTCATGATATTCTCCAACTCCGTGAGGGGGTTGTCAGCCTGTTTAGCCTCGTCCGTATAATTGATGGCTTTGTCATGCCAATAGTCGGAGAACTTGGGATAGGCCGTATCACTGGGCAACACCTTGAGTTCATAAGTCAGATGACGGTCGTCGAGCATCCATTTGGAAAGATTGCCATCGTTGAAATAATCGGCACGGTAGTCGCGGTTGCGCTCTTCGTTCACAAAACCCGTATTCTCGCGCCAGTTGTTATATTTGAACTGGTAAAGGACACTTTCTCCAACGGTGTAGGTGATGTGCTTCAACACGCGCAGTTCAGGATACATGACACGCTTGACTCCAAAGGAGTTGATCTTTTTGGTACGTGCTATCGGTATGTGTCCTTCTGCGTCAGCATTCTTGCATTCATCGTATTCAACGGCAAAATCATCCATGTTCTCAAACGAGTAGGCACGCAGCATGTCGCCGTTGGCCTCATCCATGGAGTTGATGAGGAATACACGTGCGTAGACATAGTCGCTGACAATCTTGGGCAACTCTTCGAGCGAGTTGACCGACAGACCATTCTCGTTGGTGTTGCTGTAAAGAGTGAGACCGTTGGCCACACCTTTCACCTTGTCGGAAAAAAGACGTGCTTCTTGTCCGGCGCCAGTCACATCATGAGGGAAGAAACGACCAGACTGCAGCGCATTGAGCTCATTAAGCGCGGCATAACCATTTTGGTAATAGCGACCCTGATCCATGTTGGCCTTGGGCAGGTGCATTTCGGGGATCATTGCGTAGACCAAGATAATAGCATCCGGGAATGTCTTGCGAGCCTGAACAACGGCATCGATAATGGCGCCGGAACCCGTGCCTCCACAAAGACCAGCGAAGATGTGTATTGTAGTATCGTTGTCATTGTGGGAAATCTCATTGCATCGTCCATAGGCGTCACCGAGGGCGTTGACATAGGCCACCGCATTGGCGGCAAACAGAAGACGCCCTGCACGACGTTTCTGCCCCGCCGCCTGACCTAACGAACCTATGGCCGTCTTGACGGCCGAAACATTGTCCACGATTCCCTTTACCGCAGGATAGTTGTTGATGCTGTCTAAAATCTTCTCCACATCAACATCTTTGATGTAGAGGAACTCTTTTTGTCCAAACGATGCATCGAGCCCCATCACGCGGAAATCCGGACGGCCAATGCCCATCATCTCATCAGTAGAGTCGACATAAAGCAATGCTACGGGCTGCTTGTCACGGTCGGCTTGCTCAGGAAACTCCTCGAACATGCGCATCTTGAACGCCTTGAGGATTTTGCCACCTGTTCCGCCTAATCCAACAAGAATGTGGTTAGTAGTAAGATTTTCCATATGAAAAATTATTTGAATTTATTTTTTTCCCTGATTATATTTGCATGTCCTACCTGCGACGCGAATGATACTTGGGATTACGGCCCGAGCCTCCATGTCGCTCCGTAGCGCGGCTGTAGCCACCGCGCTTGCCCTCCATGAACACCACGAACAGCAGTGCCATGGCGACCAGCACCACCACCAGCAACAACACGTCTATCCACATGCGCACCGTGTAGAAGTGCACCCTCTCGCCCACGATGAAGTCCGACGCGGCATCGGCCACGCCGTAATCAGACACGAAGGCGCCCACTTCGCCGGAAAACTCGCTGGAGGCGAAATCTGTCACCCCTGCGGAAATCCTCTCCTTCAGCGCCAGCGCATTGCTGCGGCTTTCAATGTTGCCTGCCAGCCGAGTGCCTAATATCCACAGACCCACAAAACCCACTGCGGCGACAATCCACGACAGGACGCCGGGATTGAAACCCTTCTTGGCATTCATGGCCAGTACCACGGCCACGGCCGTCAGCGCCAAAGCAATCAAAAATCCCCACATAGTATTCTTTTCTTCTTTTCACCTTCCCCTCTGGCCCGAAAAGGAAATGTTTTTTCTGTCCAAACCCATACAGAGAATGGAGCCATCCAATTTCGGGGCTTAGTTCTGACTGTTAGGCTTGGACTCCTTGTGAAAAGAATTAAGTTTGGTTGAATCGCCCCATTCCAGGATGTATCATAAGAAATTTTATGATTTCTCCATAAAACGAGGAGCATTCTCCCGCACTATTCCCTATTTCACAAATTGTTATTCGTGTGAAGGTCCAAGTTCACAGTCTTAGGAATAAGCGAAAAATTGCATTCTCTGCAACAATTGTTTCTCGCACAATTGATGATGCAAAAATACATCTTTTTTTCAAACCATTGAGAAAAAAAAAGCATACACCTTGTTCCAAACACAATATCAACCACTTGCCACCATTCCCACAGCGTCCCCCTCTCCCCTCCCCTCCTGCGCCGCCGATGTACTCGTGGCTTTTTTTTCCTCCCTCCACCCTGCCCCGCCACACAACCCTCCCGGACAGGGACACGACAGGGCCACAATCCGGCAAGCGCGTATCATCACCCTGCCGACAGCGTACCAACACCCTGTCATCTCCCACCGTGGTAGGACTTGGTACGGAGATGGTAGGGTGTTGGTAAGGAGATGGTACGGTGTTGGTACCTTTTGCCTACTGGAAATCAGTGTTTTACATGTTCATTTTTCACGTAAAACGCTCACAACATGGAAGTTGCGACGCAAAAACAGGCCGTAACGCGCTGATTTCCAGCTGGGGCTTCCGGGGGTGTTTTCAGGGGTCGATGACGACGTTTGTGGAGCGGACGACGTCGCCTTTGTTGCCGCCGCCGAAGAGGTCTCCCCTCACGTCGGTGTTGCCGGAGAGGTGCACCTCCGTGTCGCCTACCTTGCTCTCGTTGCCGCCGCCGTAGACGCTCTGGCGGACGAGGCTGTTCCCCTTGATGGTGAGGGTGCATTTGCCGCTGACGGTGCCGAGGTTGAGCAGCGGCACGGAGGTGTTGAGGTAGTTGACGGCCTCGGTGCCGCGGGTGGCGGTGGCGATGGGAGTGGTGGGCTGGGTGTTGGTCCATGTATAGAGGACGGAATCGCGGACGATGGCCTGGTGGCAAAGGCCGGTGTTGGCGTCGCGCCAGGGGTAGGAGATGTCGTTGAGGGTGTAGACCCAGACGGTGGGGATGGAGGCGGAGTAGCCGCCGCCGAACGCGGAGCCGTCGACGGTGCAGTCGGTGAGCACGGAGGTGACGTCGCCGTCTACGGCGCCGAGGTTGCCGGCGCCGTAGAAGTCGCCGAGTACATGGCAGCCGTCGAGGTAGTTGAAGATGTCGTGTGTTGTGGTGGCAGCGAACTGGGCGTTGTAGATGTAGCGGCGGGAGGGGTGGTTGGCCACCGTTCCGCTGGGCATGTTCCATATCTGGAACTTGAATTTGGCCTGGAAGCCGAGGTCGGTGCTGCCACTCATGATGTGGGTCAGGGGGACGTATTCGTTGCTTCCCATCCACCAGTCGGAGGCTTTTGACGAGCGCTGCGATCCTGCGTCGTCTTTGTTTTTCGAGGCGTCGAGGGAGTAGGCCGTGCCGCCGTTGCCTGCGCCGAAGTAGCGGCCGAAAACGGTGTTGACGGCCCGGGTGGTGATTTTCTTTCCGTCGGGCATGTTGCCCACCATGGGGCCGCCACAGTAGAAGCCAATAAGGCTGTTGGAAATCTGGATGTCGATGTCGCCGTTGATGACGTTGACGGCATGCTGTCCGCCGCCGTAGAACTCGTCGATGATGGAGTGGTCGATGCGGAAAGAGACATCGCCGTTCACGGCTTCCATGCCCGCGCCGCGGACGATGTGGAAGCGGCCGCCATTGGTGTAGAGCTGCGGATTGTCCTTGTAGACCTTGCTGACCGCGAAGTCCTTGAGGATTCCGGAGAGGGACACTTCGTTGTATTCGCCGCCCATGATGCTGATGGGCACATGGCGGTTCTTGCAGTCGTACTTGTTGTGGCTGCTCAAGGCGAGCGTGTGGAAGGTGGCGTTGCCGCCGGCGATGAAGTAGAGTGTGCCTTCGGCCGTGCCGCTGCTGTTGCTGCTGACGAACTCTTCGGGGAACTGGCCGCCGTTGATGATCATGGGTACACCGGCCTTGGGCTTATGGTAGCCGTCTTCGTAGCGGAACTCCGTGGTGGTCATCTGTGCGGTCTCGGTCACTTCGAAGTGGCCGTAGAGAATCAGACAGGAGATGGCGTAGCGGATCTGTGTGCCGTGCCGCTTGACGGCCAGGCCGAGGTCGGCCACGGTGAGGAAGTCCATGCGTATGCCTGCCAGGGGGGCCTGCGTGGAACCGTTGCCCACCTCCAGCTGCAGGCAGTGGTCGGGTTCGTCGTCGAAGTCGAGGTCGGTGCTCATGAGCGTGTAGCAATGGTTGGAGACATACATGTCGTTGGAGGTACTGTTGTAGTGCTGCACGTTGCCCAGCAGGACAATGGCGTAGTCGTAGACGGTGCCGGTGGTTCCCGAGGCGTTCACGGCGTCGGCCATCTTGGCATACACCGTCTGTCCGTTGAAAGTGGCGGGATGCTTGCCTGCCGGCACGAAGCCTTGGCCGCCGTTGTTGCTGGTGAGGTTGACGACGTCTATGTAGTGTTCCTTGTTCTGCAGATAGATGGCCGTGCCCCAGTAGGCCTCTATCTCTATGGCTGTCACCCCCTCGGGTACATAGTAGAAGCCGCCCTGGGCGAAGACGCGTCCGCTGACGCTGAAGAGGTCTTTGTCGGTGCAGAGGCGGTCGGCGAAGTTGTAGGCGTTCGCCGCATTGCGGTCGGAGACGAAGGTACCCTGCGTGCCGCCGGTGACGGCGGTGACCTTCCAGCCCGTCACCACCTTGTTGTCGCTGTAGTTGCCGGCGTAGCGACTCGTCCAGTCGGCAGCGTCGGGGTTGCCAAAGGTGGTGTTGTAGTAGGGCAGCTGCACCTTGCAGTAGCCGAAGTCGTGGTCGAGCGTGTCCATGTCGGTGATGGGCAGGGTGAGCGTCTTGGAGAGGCCGCCTCCCTGCGTCCCGGTCTTGACGGTGACCGTCAGGTTGCCCATCCGATGACCTTCGTAGGGGGCCGCATCGTCGCGGTCCACCCAGTGGCCATGGCCTTCGCCGTCGGTGTGCCACACACGCGACTGGTCGCGGTTCACCGGCGAGGCGTAGCGTCCCCACGGCTTGAGTATAGGATATGGCGCCACTTCGGGGTCCAGCACCCATTTGGCCACCAGGCCAGTGCCGGCAGTGGTGCCACTGATCCACCAGGCGCAGAGTTCGCGGTTGGAGTTGAGCACGGAGCGGAAGTATTCGAAGCGCGTCAGGTGTTTCTCCTCGGCAGGCCACGAGCAGTTGTAGTCCGTCAGGGTGCCGAGCGAGGCCTCGTCGCGGTAGTAGTTGTAGTTGTTAATGCCCGTATTTGCATTGTTGGCTACCAGCGAGCCGCCGTAGACGGGGTAGCGATTTGTGCCGCCAGTGATGTTGCCGTAGAACATACAGTTCATCACCATAGTCTTTATGTTGTTCTGTGTGGAGGCAACGTTGTTGTGGCCCACGATGCCGGCCACCTCGCTGCCTCCGGCCACATCGGCGAAACTGTAGCAGTTCACTACTCGCGCCTCGCCGTCGAGCTTGCCCACCAGGCCTCCCACCATGTCGGTGCCGCTCACCGAGCCCGACAGGAGACCGCAGTTGTAGATGCGTGTGAAGCCCGTGGCCTCGCACGCCAGCGCACCGATGTTGCCGCTGCCGTTCACCTGGGCCTTTCCCACGACGATGTTGCAGAGGGTGGCATCCTTGGCGTAGGCAACGATGGGCTTCGTCAGCGGTTGGGTGAGGGCTGTGAGTTGGCCGTCGATGGTACCCGTGAAGGGATGGTCGGAAGTGCCGATAGGGCTTTCGACGACGAAGTCCGCACCGAGGCGGTAGCTGCCCTCCATGTCGGTCATCTGGCTTGTCGAGCTGACCACCACGGCATCCCGCAGTTGCGCCATCGGCGAATTGCGGTAGCCGGCATGGACAGCGTAGGCCTTCACCACGGCGGTGATTTTCTCGAAGGGGCCACTGTAGAGGACGAAGTCGCCGCCGGTGGAATAGTAGACAATGTCGCCCTCGGCAGCGCCGATGGTCACCGTGGAACCTTCCTGGCTGAAGGTGGGTGCCATGCAGGCAGGCAGGTAGTAAGTCAGCACATCGGAATAGCCGTAGCCCGCCTTGTAGGCTCTCACTTTCACCACCTCAATACCGGCATCTGGCGGCAGGGTGAGGCTCTCGGCACTCTCGAATTTGGGGTCGGAGGGGGCAGTAGATGTGGTGGAGGTGGTGAAGCGGAACGTGGCACCACTGGGGGTGAGCGTCAACGTGCCGTCGGCAGCCACCTTGACAAGCTCCGGGGTGGCAAGCTTGGGATAAGAGTACGAGGTCTGTGCCGACCGGCAGTAGCCCTGCTTGAAGGCCCGCGCGTTGATGGTGTGCGACGCCTGGATGAGGGGGTAGGAGTAAGGCCCTGTGTAGGCAATGGACGTTGAGGTCACGTTGGCATTGTTGGTGGTGTAGCGGAGCGAGGCTCCGTCGGTGGCGGAGGCGATGGTGATGAGGTCGTTGGTCTGGCTGATGGTGGGTGCGGCGCAGCCGGGGAGGTAGTATATGGCCGGGGCCGAGACGGTGGCCTCTTCGCCCGCCTTGACGGCCACCACGCGCAGCTGGTCGGCATATTGACCCAGGTCCAGCGGCAGAGCCAGCGACCCCGTGGTGTTCGAAGCCGAGGCCGTGGTGGGCATCGAACCGTCGGTGGTGTAGTAGAAAACGACACCTTCGGTGGCGCAGCTCAAGGTGTGGAGGCCCGTGGCGTCATCGAAAGTTATAGTGGGCGTGGCGCAGCGGTCGATGTTGTACGTGGTGACGGTGGGGTTCTGGAAGCCTCCGGCCCTTACGGCAATGGCCTTCACCACCTTCTGCCCCGCCGGCATGGCAAAGGGGCCGCTGTAGGTGGGCGAGGTGGCAGTGGGTTCTGTGCCGTCGGTGGTGTAGTGGAACGTCACGTCCGCGAGGCCGTCAGGGCTGCTGATGGAGACCTGCGAGCCGTCGTAGACGATGTCTGGCGGCAGGCACACCGCCTCTGTGGCCTCGACAGGCTTGGCCCACACGTTGCGTCCCGAAGCATCGCCCTGCTGCCACCACACACCCAGCAGACCCTTGTAGTCGCCTTGCGAGTAGTTGCCCTGGTTGCCGTCCGAGATGTCCCACCACCAGTACACCATGCCGTCGGTGTGCGTGGCGTAATAGGAGGCGTGGCGTATGCCCACCCTGTTGCCGTCGTTGCTCAGAAACATCTGGAAGCGGGCGTTGTCGCCGGGTGTCGACATAGCCTCCACGTGGAAACGGCGGCGAACAGGATTGCCTGCATCCTCGGCGGGGTTCATCACCACGTAGCGTCCCGTCAGCACATGGCGGAAACGGTAGTAGGTCTGTCCGCCCTCCACCTCCTTCTCTATATACCAAATGAAGTTGTTCTGCGCCTCGGCCGTCGTCTCCTTGCTCTTCGTGTAGGTGGTGAGGTACGGGGTCTCCTCGTTGCCGGAGAAGATGCGTATTTTACCCGTACCGGCGGCCGGCACAAGGTAGTATCCGTTGTTGTTGTTCTGTTTGTTTTCGAGGTAGTAGAAGCCGGGCTCGAGGTCATAGGCGGTCTGAGCCCGCAAGGTGCAAAAAGCCGTCAGCAGGAGTGCAAAAAGGCACACGAAGCGTTTGGGAAAGGATTTTCGGGAGTGGGCAGACTTTTTATAAATCAATTTATATAGATAAAAATCAGTGCAATACATATTCAATACAGTTTTGTGAAGCGAGTGCAAAGATACACCTTTTTCACAAAACTGTAACAAAAAATATGCACATACGTGGCATACCGTAACGGTCGCCTACTCAATGGTCACATGAGTGTTGCCTGTGATGTCGCCTTGTTTGCCACCGCCGAATATGTCGCCAGCCACCTGGGTTTTGCCTTTGAGCGTCACATGGGTGTCCCCTCCCACGGAGCTCTCGTTGCCACCGCCAAAGACATCGCCGTCAATCTTGCTGTCGCCCTCGATGGTGATGTTGGCATTGCCGCTGACGTTGCCGAGATTTTCAAGCGGGACCCACGTCCAGCAGTACCACTTGCCATCTGCACCCTGATAGGTTGCCTGCTTCCAGCGGTTGTCGCCCGTCGTGCCGGGCTTGGGGGTGTTGGACCAGGTGTAATAAATCTCATCGCCCGAGGCGTCTTTCTTGTAGTCGAGCGTGTGGTCGGTTATCACGCCGGTAAAGTCGCGTCCAGGGAAATTGTTGGTAGTGGCGTTTTCCTTGTCGTGGACACGGAACTTGGGAATGGCAGCCGAGAAACCTGCAGCAAAGGCCGAACCGGTGACATGGGTTGTTCCTGTAAGTGTGCTGTTGACGTCGCCATTGACGTTGCCAAGGTTGCCACCACCATAGAAATTGCCATTCACGGTGCAGTTTTTCAGATAGTTTGTCACCGTTCCCGTTGCCGTGGTGCCGAACTGCACCCACAGGTAGTAGGCACGAACCACAGCATTGTCTGTTGTACCATTGGAGTTGTTGAAGACCTCAAACTCATATTCGCCATGATAGCCCTTGTTTGTTGCGCTCTCATCGTGGGCTGGGTCAACACCGCTCACGGTGTTCAGGGGGTTAAAAGCGGAATATCCGTAGCTGCTCCAGCCGATGGCCGATTGACTGGGGAATGCCACATCACCGTCCTGTTTCTGCTCACGATAGTAGTTTGTACCGCCGTTGCCGCCACCATAGTATTCGCCAAACGTAGTGCCCGTGGCATGGGTGGTGACTGTCTGGTAGGCACTCGTGGTGCCCAGAATGCCCACCTTGGGGCCTCCGCAGTATTTGCCCACCCGGCTGTTGTCGATAGTGACATCGATTTTGCCAAGTACAGGGAGAGAGGCATTGATACCGCCGCCATAGAACTCGTCGATGATGGCGTGGTCTATCTTGAAGGTGATATCACCCTTAATCTGTTCCATACCCGCCCCGGCTATCATGCCGAATTTGCCGCCGTTGATATAGCAATGAGGATTGTCGACATAGGTGTCGCTCAATGCACGGTAAATGCCGGACAGATAAAACTCCGGGAACTCTCCGCCAATAACATTCACAGCGCAATGCCTTACTTTTGCATTATTGCCCGTGTTTGCATGGTTGCCCGGGGTGAAACGTTTCATCCAGAAGCGTCCACCCATAATGAAATAGTTAGTTCTGTCTGCTACACCATTCTTGCTTGTCGAGCCATATCTTACTACGATTTGTTCAAAATGCCCACCATTGAGAATAACAGGCCCCTCAACCTTAGAGATATTTGCGTCGTACTCAAACTGTGTGGTGTGCATACAGGCCGTTTCTGTGATCTCAAAATGTCCGGCAGGCACCATGATACCGATAGCCCAGGCTTTGCTGTCGGGGCGAATGGCGAGGCCAAGTTCGGGAACCAACAGGAAGTCGAATCGCACTGGCTGTACGCGTGGGCGTTCCAAGTCGTCTCTGAATTGAAGCTGAAGACAGAAATCAGGCTCGTTGTCGAGGTCGAAGTCTGCGCTCATCAATGTGTAGGGCCTTGCGTTATTTCCAGAATTGTTGACAAGAGTACTACCA
>JAFVAM010000030.1 GCA_017480525.1 Bacteroidales bacterium
GGAGGCTCTCGGCTTTGCACGCAGCATCAAGGCAGCACAGCAGGAAAACTTACTGCTCTTTGTAAGATCTGTGACCATACCCTTCAACGACGTTGCAAAAGACGACATAGCCTACTTCACCGATCAGTGCGACATGAGCAGTAAACACCTCTTCATTGTTCACAACAAGTGCGACTTGCCACACGAGAGCACCCCACCAGGGCATATCGTCTCGGCCAAGGAGGGAATCGGCATCGAAAGCCTCAAGGCCAGCATGGTGGAGGTGATGAGGGAAGATGCCTCGGCCAGCGAGGGGGTGCTGCTGACCAACCTGCGCCACCGCAATGCCCTGCAACGTGTCCAGGAGGCTTTGCTCCATGTGGCCGAAGGGTTGGAACAGCAGATGCCGACCGACCTCGTGGCTGTCGATCTACGCGATGCACTCTACCACCTCGGCACCATTACGGGCGACGTGACCAACGATGAACTCCTTGGCAACATATTCTCACGTTTCTGCGTCGGAAAGTGAATGTTGAACAATTATAAAAGATGTTAAAATGTGAACCTCAAACGCCTTTTTGCAGTCTATGACAATGTAACAGAGAAAAACGCATATTCTGATATGAAAAAATACTTCATCGCAATGATGGTGGCCCTGCTGCCACTGGCGGCGGCAGCCAAGGGAGGCTACAAGATTACCTTCGTCGCCAAGGGATGTACGGATTCGGCCCTTTTTATGGGCTACTATCTGGCTCAATACAAGGCCTTTTGCGATACGGCAGTGAACAACGGCAAGGGGAAGTTCGTCTTCGAGAGCGACCGCGAGCTCTCTCCGGGACTCTATTTCTTCACCAACGACAAGGATCGCTTCGTGGAGTTCATCGTCTATCACGAGAAGCCCACCTTCACCCTCTCCACCGACACCGACAACTGGCGTCTCGGCATGCAAGCCAAGGGGTCGAAGGAGAATGAACTCTTCTTCAACTTCAACCGCGTCAGCGACGTGATGTACCAGGACTTCGTCACTGCGCAGAAGACCACTGATTCCGTCGAATTCCAGAGGGAGTATGTCCCCGTCTATCGGCACCGCATCGACAGTCTGCGCCTCGAATTCATCGACCGCTACCCCCACTGCATGTTCTCGCGAATGATGCTCTCATCCAAGGATGTGGACATTCCGAGGCAGTTCCCCGACGGCACGGCCATGACAGACCACCAGCGTTTCGACTGGCTGCTCGACCACTATTTCGACAACATGGCCCTCGACGACGACTTCATCCTCCGCACCCCCAAGGATGTGTTCTACAACCGCGTGATGGAGTATGTAGACCGTGTGATGAACCGCATGCCGCCCGAAATGATCTGCCCGCACCTCGATTCTCTCATCGACCGTGCCAAGCCCGCTCCGCAGGTCTACCGCTGGCTCATTCTCAACCTCACCAACCACTTCCTCCAGAGCAACATCATGGTCTACGACGAGGTGTATGTCCATCTCGTCCAGCGCTATTTCGCCACGGGCGAGGTCACAGGGCTTGAACCCTCGGTGGTCGACGAGCAGGTGGAACGTGCCGCAAAATGGCAGCACATCCTCGTGGGGCGTGTGGCGCCGGAACTCGTCCTCTTCGACACCCTCCACCATGCCCACTCTCTCCACCACATGCCCGGACGCTACACGCTGCTCCTCTTCTGGAGCCCCACCTGCGGACACTGTCGCGACATCGTCCCGGCGGTGTACAAGGTCGCGCAGGCCTATTCCGATTCCCTCGCGCTCTCGGCTTTCGCCATCATGACCGAACCCGACGACCAGACCGTCGTCAAATGGAAGAACTTCCTCCGCGACCACCACATGGACTCTCCCCGCTGGGTCCATCTCAACGGTGGCGAAGCCAATGTCGACTGGCGGCAGGTCTACGACGTCACCACCACCCCTCAGATTTTCCTCATCGACAACCACGACCACAAAATCGTGGCCAAGAAGCTCAACGCCGAAATCCTCGAAACCATACTCAAAGCCCTTATGGCTGAAAACAGAAAGCGATGACACCATAGGAAAATTTACAGCATTCGCCAAATCAATACATCCGATGAAACAAAAAATCTTAATCCCCGCGCTGGCACTCCTGACGCTGGCCGGATGCAAAAACAGCAATAAAGAAATGGAAAACCCCTTCTTCTCCGAGTGGAACACACCCTATGAAATCCCCGACTTCTCCCGCATCAAGCTGGAGCACTACCTGCCTGCCTTCCAGGAAGGCATCTCCCGCCACAACGCCGAAATCGAGGCCATCGTCAACAATTCCGATGCTCCTACCTTCGAGAACACTATTCTCGCCTATGAATACAGCGGCGAGATGCTGCGCCAGGTGGCCATGGTCTTCGAGAACCTCAACGGCTGCGAGAACAGCCCCGACATGGATACCACCGCCGACGAGGTGGCGCCGCTCCTCTCGGCCCATGACGACGACATTGCCCTCAACGACAAGCTTTTCGAGCGTATCAAAACCGTCTATAACCAGCGTGACACCCTCGGCCTCGACGCCGAGCAGATGCGCCTCCTCACCGAGACCTACAAGGGTTTTGTTAGAGGCGGAGCCAACGTGCCGGCCGACAAGCAGGCCCGCTTCCGCCAGCTCAACGAGCAGATTGCCTCCCTCACGCTTCGCTTCGAGCAGAACGTCCTCAAGGCCACCAACGCCTACAAGAAAGTCCTTCCCGGCGGCGACACGGTCACACTCGACATCCCCACCTGGGAACCCTTCATGCAGACCTGCCCCGACCGTAAGCTGCGCGAGGAGGTGTGGCGCGCCTACACCAACCGCTGCCAGGGCGGCGAGTTCGACAACACCAGGCTCATCGACTCCATCGTCAACCTGCGTCTTGAACGCGCCAACATCCTCGGCTTCCCCACCCATGCCGACTATGTCCTCGACGACTGTCTGGCCAAGACCCCGGCCAACGTCTACAAGTGCCTGATGGACATCTGGCAACCGGCTTTGAAGGCAGCCAAGTGTGAGCGCGACGAGTACCAGCGCATGCTCTCCGCCGACGAACCCGGTGCCAAGCTGCAGCCCTGGGACTGGCGCTACTATGCCGAGAAACTGCGTGCCGAGCGCTATGCCATCGACGACGCCGAGGTGCGTCCCTACTTCGCCCTCGACAGCGTTCGCGAAGGCGCCTTCATGGTGGCGAACCGCCTCTACGGCCTCTCCTTCCGCGAGCGCACCGACCTGCCCACCTACGACCGCGAGGCCCGCACCTTCGAGGTGCTTCAGGGCGACAGCACCGTGGGCATCCTCTACATGGACTTCCACCCCCGCGCCAGCAAACGGAGCGGCGCGTGGATGACCGAATTCCGCAGCCAGCACCGCGACCGCCAGGGCCGCAACGTCATGCCCATCATCCAGGTGGTGTGCAACTTCACTCGTCCCACGGCCGACCGGCCCGCCCTGCTCAACTTCGACGAGTGCGAGACCCTCTTCCACGAGTTCGGCCACGCCCTCCACGGTCTGCTCTCCAACTGCACCTATCCCTCCATCTCTGGCACCAACGTGCCACGCGATTTCGTCGAGCTGCCTTCGCAGGTCATGGAGAACTGGTGCCGCCATCCGCAAATCATGAAGATGTACGCCCGCCACTACCAGACCGGCGAGGCCATCCCCGACGCTCTCATCCAGAAAATCGCCGCCGCACAGCACTACGGACAGGGGTTCATGACCACCGAACTCCTCGCCGCCAGCCTCCTCGACATGGACTATTACTCCCTCCCCAGTAGCCGGCACATCGATCCGATGGCCTTCGAGGAGCAGGCAATGAGCACGATAGGCCTCATCCCCGAAATCATCAGCCGCTACCGTAGCCCCTACTTCCAGCATATCTTCACCACGGGCTACGATGCGGGCTACTACTCCTACACCTGGACGGCCATCCTCGACGCCGACGCTTTCGAGGCCTTCGCCGAGAGTGGCGACCTCTTCAACCCCGAACTGGCTGCCAGGTTCCGCCACCTGCTGGAGAGCGGCAACACCGTCGAACCCATGGACCTCTACCGCGCCTTCCGCGGAAAGGAACCCAGTGCCGACGCCCTTCTCAGGCGCAAAGGCTTCCTCCCCGAAAAGACTACTGTCGTAAGTTATAAAGAAACAACGTGATGGACAACAACAATGGTTATCGCCGCCTCACCCGCAGCACCAGCGACCGACGCATCGCCGGTGTCTGCGGTGGCCTGGCCCAATATCTCAACATCGACCCCACCGTGGTCCGCATCCTCTTCCTCCTCGCTCTCCTCTGCGGCAGCTTCGGCTTCTGGGCCTACCTCATCTTCTGGATCGCCGCCCCGGAGGACAACCGTATCGGCCGTTAGCCCAAAGGCCGACAGACAGGAGGGACAGGCGGTTTGCATGTCCGGAGAAACAGGTGCAGCATACGCCCCTGCAGGACATGATGCACCATGTCCCTCCGAGGAGTCAGCAACAATGTGTTGCGGCGGTGGTCAAATCTGCTGCATCACCTGCTGGGCCAGCGCGTTGGCGCGGGCCTCGGTGGCGGCTTCGCTGTAGATGCGGATGATGGGTTCGG
The DNA here is from genome assembly GCA_017480525.1 of Bacteroidales bacterium. Taxonomy (GTDB): domain Bacteria; phylum Bacteroidota; class Bacteroidia; order Bacteroidales; family P3; genus Colimorpha. The sequence goes on from JAFVAM010000030.1 coordinate 4,555, forward strand.
TGTTGCTCTTGCGCAGGTGCACCCAGCCGTCGGCGAAGTCGATCTTCACACCGTCGATGGTCGTCACCTTCTCCACTCCGTCCATGCCGTCGTAGAGCCGCGCCACCTTGGCCAGCAGCGCGTCGACGTCCATGTCGGGCGTGAGGTCCTTGCGGTTCTTGGAGATGATGTATTCGGGATAGGTCTTGCGCAGTTCGCTGACTTTTTTGCCGCTCTTGGCCAGGAGGGTGAGGAAGAGGGCCACGCCCACGAGGGCGTCGCGCCCGTAGTGCAGCGCGGGGTAGATGACGCCGCCGTTGCCCTCGCCGCCGATGACGGCACCGGTCTCGCGCATCAGCGTGGTGACGTTCACCTCGCCCACGGCGGCGGCGTTGTACTGGCACCCGGCGTAGCGCCGTGTGACGTCGCGCAGCGCGCGGCTGCTGGAAAGGTTGGAGACGGTGTTGCCCGGCGTGTGCCGCAGCACGTAGTCGGCCACGGAGACCAGCGTGTACTCCTCGCCGAACATCTGCCCGTCCTCGCACACCAGCGCCAGTCGGTCCACGTCGGGGTCTACCACGATGCCGAGGTCGCAGCCGTTGACGCGCACACACTCGCTGATTTGCGTGAGGTTCTGGGGTATGGGCTCGGGGTTGTGGGCGAAATGGCCTGTGGGCTCACAGTTGAGTTCCACCACGTCGCTCACGCCGAGGCAGCGCAGCAGGCGCGGGATGGCCAGGCCGCCGGTGCTGTTGACGGCGTCCACAGCCACGCGGAAACCCGCTTGGCGGATGGCCTCGCTGTCGACGAGCTGCAGCTCCAGCACACGCTCTATGTGGCGGTCGATCCAGTCGTCCTCCACGCTGACGGCTCCCAGGTCGTCGACCTCGGCAAAGCGCACGTCGCCGCTCTCGGCCAGACGCAGCACCTCCTTGCCTTCGGCGTCGGAGATGAACTCGCCCCGGGCGTTGAGGAGTTTCAGGGCGTTCCAGTGCTTGGGGTTGTGGCTGGCGGTGATGATGATGCCGCCGTCGCAGTGGCCGTCGATGACGGTCATCTCGGTGGTCGGCGTGGTGCTCAATCCTGTCTCCAGCACGTCGACCCCCATGCCCACCAGGGTGCCCACCACGAGGTGGTCCACCATGGCGCCGGAGAGACGCGCGTCGCGCCCCACGGCAATCTTCAGACGCTGCGAAGGCTTGTTTGTTTTGAGAAAGGTGGCGAAAGCGGAGGTGAATTTCACCACGTCTATGGGGCTGAGACCCTCGCCGGCGAGGCCGCCGATGGTGCCGCGTATGCCCGAAATGGATTTGATGAGGCTCATTTTCTGTATATTTTTTTATTTTTTTTGCGTGCAAGGTACGATTTTTATTCCATCTGACAATGGATTATCTGCAATGTTTTGCCGGAAAGACCGTCGACGGGTTCCCTTTTTCGAGCGGATTTTGAAGGACGATTTCTCTGTCGAAAAATGCAACCTGTTGATTGTTATTGTATTTCATACATAGTGCCATTGTCTGTCAACGATACAAAGATACGAATAATTATTGATTCAAGCAAATATGCATTTCCTCTCCGCGCCCATCCTTCCACCTACCATCTTCTGCCACCGAAGAGGAGGGTAGGAGGGGGGTAGGGCGATGATAGGAGGATGGGAAGAGGATGGTCTATACGATATGCTTGAACGACAGGGTTTTAAGCTTGAATTATGTCGTGTGCGATATAATTTTTCTGTTTTGTGATTAAATAACTGAAAAACAGTTGCTTATGTATAATTGACCAAGGGGGTGGGATGAGGGGTGTTTTGTGGAGGATTTGTTTCGGATTTGCGGTGTTTGTGTATCGTGCAGAAAGGTGAGGGGGACGTGGGTGCAGCGTCTTCATCTTGATCAGGTGCTGTCCCGAAAGCGGGAAAAATGCAGATGTGCATGAAAAAAAATTTGGCTGGTATGGAAAAAGTTCGTATCTTTGCAATCTGTTAATAAATCAACAAATAGTAATAAACTTTTAAAAAACAACAAATTATGCCAGCAAGAATTAGACTTCAGCGTCATGGTAAGAAGAATCAGCCTTTCTACCACATCGTTGTTGCGGATGGTCGTGCACCTCGAGATGGAAGATTTATCGAGAAGCTTGGCACTTACAATCCGTTGACCAACCCCGCCACCATCGACCTCAATTTCGACCGTGCCGTCGAATGGGTGAAGAATGGTGCCCAGCCCACCGACACCGTGCGCCACATTCTCAGCTATAAGGGTGTCCTGCTGCGCCGCCACCTCCAGATTGGCGTCGAGAAGGGTGCCATCAGCCAGGAGCAGGCCGATGTGAAGTTCAACGAGTGGATGCAGGCCAAAGAGGCCAAGATCAACAATGTGAAGAGCGAGGTGGAGAACACCGCCCGCAACACCCGCAAGGCTCGTCTCGAGGCCGAGAAAAAGGCCAACGAGACCAAGGCTGCCACCGTCGCCGCCAAGCGTCAGGCTGCTGCCGAGGCCGAGGCTGCCGCCAAGGCCGCTGCCGAAGCCGCCGAGAACGCCGAGGGCGAGGCCCCCGCTGCCGAAACCGAGGCTCCCGCCGAGGCTTAATCCGCTCTGTCGGAACGACAAAACAGATTTTGGGAAGCGCATCGAGATGCGCTTCCTTTTTTTTTGCTTCGCAGGATCGCTCTTCGCAAAATAAAAATGCAGGATTGGCGTTTTTACATATATACATATATATAAATATTCATTATTTTTTTTATAGATACTTTGGAATTATGAATAAAGAAGAATGTTTTTATCTGGGTCGCGTCACCAAGCCGTGGGGTGTGAAGGGGCAGGTGGTGCTGTTCCTCGACGTGGACAGCCCCGAGGAGTATGCGGGACTCGACTCGGCCTTTGTCGAGATGAAGGGCAGTTTGGTGCCCTGTTTTTTCCATATCGACAGCCTCAACGGCAACAAGGCCGTGGCCACGCTGGAGGAGATGTCGCAGGAGGAGGCTTTGGCTTTGGTGGGTCACGAGCTCTACCTGCCGCTGGACCTCCTCCCCAAGCTCGACGGCAACCGGTTCTATTTTCATGAGGTGGTGGGTTTCAGTGTGATAGACGAAGAGAAGGGCGACATCGGCACCCTGAATCAGGTGGTGGAATATCCCGCACAGCCGTTGTTCCAAATCATGAAAAACGGCGTCGAGGTGCTGGTGCCGGTCATCGACGAGGTGATAAAAAAAGTGGACCGCGAGAACAAAATCCTCTATATTGCGGCTCCTAATGGGTTGATTGATTTGTATCTTGGCGATATCAACAAATAGTGTTGAAATGTTTTTTCCGCCATGTGGCAGAAATTGCATATTTTTGCATTCATAAAAGGAATACTACTATGGAAACAAAGGTAAATCAGCAGGAGAAAAACCGTTATTCGCCCGAAGAGTTGCAGGAGTTCAAGGCCCTGATTCTCGACAAGATAGCCAAGGCCGAGAAGGATTTGGAGATGCTGCAGCAGGCGGTGGCCGGCAGCGAGAACGACGTCAGCGACACCGCCCCCACCTTCAAGACCCTCGAGGAGGGAAGCAATGTGCTGCTCAAGGAGGAGAACCAGAAACTCGCCGCCTGCCAGCAGAAGTTCATCCGCGACCTCCGCGCCGCCCTCATCCGCATCGAAAACGGCACCTACGGTATCTGCCAGGCCACGGGTAAACTCATCCCCAAGGAGCGCCTGATGATTGTGCCCCACGCCACCATGACCGTCGAGGCCAAGGAGGCCAGCAAGAAGCGCCGCTGAAAAAGAATCGTTTTGCTTCGCCAGACGAACACTAAAACCCAACATATATACTTTGACATTAGCAGGGACCGTCGCTCTCACCAAGCGGCGGTCTCCTTTTTTTTCTTCGAATTCCTGCCGGTGGCGGTCGTTCAAATTTTGTTTTTGCCATGTGGCGAAAATGTCGTATCTTTGCATTGTCGGCGATGCCCAGGACAAAGGTGTTGCCAACAATGGAAATGTCGAATAGTCAGAAGGTTATAGGAGGGAAGAATTGTGTTCTTCTGGTGCTGATGCTTGTGGCGGCGATGCTGTCGGCGTGTGTGTCGCGCAGTGTTGTGTCGTCGGCGGGTACTTTTGTTTCCGCGCCGCGCGAGAGCGAGGAGTTGGCCATGGCCATCGACTCGCTGCTGACGCTGGCCTACCGCGACGATGCCGCCTTGCTCGACACCGTGTCGATGCTGGAGCGCATCCGTGCGGCCAAGGCCTCTGCCGAGGAGCGTGCGGAAGCGGAGGTGACGGGTCTGCTGGACGATATGCTGGAAACCAATGCGTTGGCCAGTCTTCCGGCAGCAGTGATCCGGTTCGACTTCGGCAGTGGCGACCTCTCGCCGTTGGCCTACAGGCAGCTCGACGTGCTGTCGCGCATGATTGGTGGCACGGACGATGTTTCGGAGTTTTTTGTCATCGGCTCCTACGACGACCCCTCGGAGCCTCTGAAGAGCCGCCAGCGGCTGGCCACCAGACGTTGCCGGAAGGTGTGCGAGGCGTTGAATCACGACTTCGGCGTTGAGGCGCGGCGTCTGCGGACGTTGCCCGACGGCGGTTGCTCGGAGGTGGACGTGCAGCGTGGTAGTGGCATGGTGCTGGTAATCGTCCGCTGCCAGGAGACGGAGGACGTCGTCTCGCGCTGGATGGACGGCATTGACTGATTTCTATTGTCTTTCAGTTAGATGCGAGGAATGGCATCGATGAGTGTGCGTGTGTATTCGCTCTGTGGATGGGCGAAGAGTTCGTCGGGGCATCCCGTCTCCACCACGCGGCCTTTCTGCATCACCATGATGCGGTCGGCAAGGTAGTGTACCACGCTGAGGTCGTGGGTGATGAAGAGATAGGTGAGGCCGTGGCGCTCTTTGAGGTCGTTGAGGAGGTTGAGCACCTGGGCCTGTACACTGACGTCCAGCGCCGACACACTTTCGTCGCAGACCACCAGCTTGGGCTGGAGGATGAGCGCACGGGCTATGCACACGCGCTGGCGCTGTCCGCCGCTGAGTTCGTGTGGATAGCGACAGTACCAGTCGGCTTCCAGACCCACTTGCTCCATGAGGTCGACGACGGTGTCTGTCAGCTTTTTGCCGTTGCTCCGGCTTTTGTTGTGCACCTTCAGGGGTTCGGCGATGGCGTCGCCGATGGTGATGCGCGGGTTGAGCGACGAGTAGGGGTCTTGGAAGATGATTTGCAGTTTGGGACGCAAGGCGCGCATCTCGCTGTGGCTCAATGTATCGAGGTTGCGTCCGCGATAGACGATGCTGCCGGAGCGGTGGTCGATGAGGCGAAGCAGGGCGCGTCCGAGGGTTGTCTTGCCGCATCCGCTTTCGCCGACGAGTCCCAGGGTTTCGCACTCGTGGATGTCAAAACTCACGCCGTCGACACCTTTGAGCGTCTGCAACGGCTTGCCGAAAAGACTTTTTTTCAGCGTGTATTCCACTGTCAGATTCCTTACGCTGACGAGCGGCTGCGCCGTGCGTTCTCTCTTGTCCTGTTCGCTTTTCAGACTTTCTCTTTCCCACGGTGCGCTCTGCATCGCTGTCCCTTTCATGAATTCCTCCACGGTGGGCAGCCGTCGGGGGCGGCTGTCGAGAGGTGGGCGGCAAGCCAGAAGGCCTTGGGTGTATGGCTGTTGCGGATGGTTCAGGATGTCGGTTGCCGTCCCTTGTTCAATCACATGGCCACGGTACATCACCAGGATGCGGTCGGCAATCTGGGCTATCACGCCGAGGTCGTGGGTGATGAAGACAATGCTCATGCCGTATCTCTGTTGGAGCGACTTGAGGAGGTCGAGGATGGTCTTCTGCACCGTCACGTCGAGGGCTGTCGTAGGTTCGTCGGCGATGATGATGTCGGGGTGGTTGATGATTGCCATGGCGATCATGACGCGCTGTTTCTGTCCGCCGCTAAGCTCGTGGGGATAGCTGTCGAAAATCTTCTCGGGGCGGGGGAGGAGTACCTCTTTGAAGAGTTCTATCACGCGCTCTTTCGGGTTCGCCGTGGTGTTCGTGTCTTCGATGCCCTCTTCGTGAGAGAGTAGCATTTCCATGACCTGTGCGCCGCACTTCTGCACGGGGTTGAGGCTCGTCATGGGTTCTTGGAAAATCATTGCTATGCGTTTGCCGCGAATGTCGCGGAAACCGTTCTCATCCAGGGCCGACAGCTCTTGTGGCGCGTCGGACCGGTTTCCGTATAGCCAGGCCTTTCCGCTCACCGATGCCGTGGCGGGCAGCAGCCCCATGAGCGCCATGGAGCTGACGCTCTTGCCCGAGCCGCTCTCGCCCACGATGCCCAGCGTCTCGCCGCGCCGCAGGGTGTAGCTGATGCCGTCCACCACGCGGCGGCTTTCGTGCGGTGCCCCGTGGGTGGGTTGGGCGAAGTCCACGCTCAACCCTTCGACCTGCAGGAGTATGTCCGATGTTTCTTTCGTCATCGGAACCATTAACGCCGACTTGGCGTTTTTTATTGTGTGCCAAGGTGGATTTGTCCAACTCCAATAAGATGGTCCAAATGCAACACATGCCCACCGCACGGCAGTTGCCCATAACAGACTTTCAGCCAATCCATCCACTGCTCTCCTCTCAGCCCCCTTTGGCCATACAATGTCCCCTCGGTTGTCATGAGCCGGCCAACTCATTGGCCGGTCTCCCGCCGGGGGAGGGAAAAACCGCCACTTGTGAAAAAAAATAATCCACAATTGATTTATTTTGTTTAATTTTGCAATTTAATAAGTTTATTAAAAATCAATGGAGAGTATTGATATATTGCAAGTTGGAATAGATATAGGCTCAACGACTCTGAAGATTTGCGCCCTCGATGCCACAGGACGCATGGTACACCATACCTACCGCCGCCACAACGCCAATCCCGCCCAGACGGCCGCCGAGGCGTTGGCGGAGATGCGCCGTGCGCTGGGCGAGCGGCCGCTCCGCGCCGTACTCACGGGCAGTGTGGGCATGGGCTATGCCGAACGCACCGCACTGCCTTTCGAGCAGGAGGTCATTGCCGCCGCCGAGGCCGTCCGCCAGTGCCATCCTGCCGTCCGCACCTTCATCGACATCGGCGGTGAGGACTCGAAGATGATTTTCTTCGACGAAGGGCGTGTCCCCGACATGCGCATGAATGGCAATTGCGCCGGCGGCACCGGCTCGTTCATCGACCAGACTGCCACGCTCCTCGACGTCGACACCTCCGACCTCGATGCCCTGGCCGCCAAGGCCCAGACGCTCTATCCCATTGCTTCGCGCTGCGGCGTCTTCTCGAAGACCGACATACAGAACCTCTTGGCGCGCAACGTCGGCAAGGCCGACATCGCGGCATCGATGCTGCGGGCCGTGGCCATGCAGGTCGTCAGCGCCCTGGCGCGTGGCGTCGAGGTGCGACCGCAGGTCTTCCTCTGTGGCGGTCCTTTCGCCTTCCTGCCGCAGCTGCGGTGCCATGTGCGCGAGGTGCTGCAGCTGCAGGAGTCCGACTTCGTGGTGCCCGAGCATCCCCACCTTGTCCCTGCCCTTGGCTGTGCGCTGAAGGCCACGGAGGGCGACCCCTTGAGCATCGCCACCCTTGCGGAACGTTTCTCCGTTGCCGAGCGGCAGTGCGCAACCCTGGGCGACAGCGGCCTCGCTCCCCTCTTCGACAGCCAGGAGGCCTATGGCCGCTGGCTCTCGGAAAAGAGTGGCTTCTCTGTGCCGCAGGCCGGACCCGTCGCCGCAGGCGACTATTTCCTCGGCGTCGACTCCGGCATCACAACGACGAAACTCGTCCTCGTGGA
>JAFVAM010000031.1 GCA_017480525.1 Bacteroidales bacterium
GACACGGGCAGACCTCATGGATGGGCTAGGGGGGTGAGCTGACATTGACTATTTAAAAAATTGAACATTTCCAAAAAACTATGAAAATCAATCTGAAAACGACACTGGTGACAGCGATAGCTGCATTGGCGTTCACGGCCTGCTCTCACGACGGCTTCACTTTGGAGGGCACTCTCGACGGCGGTGCCGGAAAGAACCTGTGGCTGGAGGAAATCGGTCCCGAAGGGCCGCTATTCATCGACTCCATTCCCCTCGACAGCAAGGGCCATTTCCGCTACAGCTACACCCCACCCTACCGCAGTCTATACAATATCCACACCTCGGACAACGACTACATCGTCACCCTTCCCGACAAGGGCGAGAAATTGGAAATCAGCGGCTCATGGGATGGATTCTCGATGAGCTACAACGTGAAAGGGTCGAGAGAGAGCATCCTGCTGTGGCAGTTGCAACAGTTTTCCAACGACGGTTCCAGGGTGCTGAAAGACCTGGTGAATTCGCTGAACACCTTCAACAACCTTCTTTCATCCCAGACAATAGACCAGGAGGAATACGACCGGAGGAAGAGTACGACGGACTCCATCTACCGCGCCACCTTCCTGGAGCAGCAGGAGTATGTGTGCCGCTTCGTGGAGGAGAACGCGGGATCGCTGGCAACGCTGATAGCGCTATACAAGCCTTTCAACGGCCGCGCGCTCATCGACCCCGCCGACCCGTCGAGCATCGACTATTATGACATCGTGCTGAACGGGTTGACGGAGAAAATGCCTGACAATCCGCACACGCTGCATTTCAAGAACAGCACCGAACACTTGCGCAGCGCCATAGCGCGCATGACGGAAGAGCAGCAGTGAGGCTACGGCTCGACGTATCTGCACTGGAAACGCCGCTCGTACTCCTCGATGAGCATGGGGCGGAAGTCGGGGTGCGAGATGCGGATGAGGTCCTCGGCGCGATGCTTGAGGGTGCGGCCCTTGAGGCGGGCGATGCCATACTCGGTGACGAGATAGTTGACGTCGTTGCGCGTGGTGCTCACGGCGGAGCCGGGGGTCAGGAAGGGCTTGATGCGCGAGATGGTGCCGCCGGCGGCGGTAGAGGGCATGGCGATGATGCTCTTGCCCTCGCGAGCCATGGAGGCGCCGCGGACGAAGTCGATTTGTCCGCCGATGCCACTGTATTGGCGCATGCCTATGGTCTCGCTGGCCACCTGTCCCATAAGGTCGACTTCGAGGCATGAGTTGATGGAGACCATGCGATATTGCTGTGCAATGATGATGGGGTCGTTAGTGTAGTCGACAGGATAGAGTTCGATGTCGTTGTTGCCGTCGACGAAATCGTACAGTTCGCGGGTACCCATGATGAAGGTGGCTACCACCTTGCCGCGATGGAGGGTCTTGCGGGAGCCGTTGATGTTGCCACTGCGCATGAGTGCCGCCACGCCGTCGGAGAACATCTCGGAATGGATGCCGAGGTCGTTCTTGTCGCCCAGTTCGGCGAGGACAGCGTTGGGGATGGCACCGATGCCAAGCTGGAGGGTGGAGCCGTCTGTGACCAGGGAGGCACAGTGGCGCCCGATGGCCTGCTCGACTTCGGAAGGAGTGTCGGCGTGGAGTTCGGGGAGTGTGTATGCGCAGGGGATGATATGGTCGATCTGCGAGACGTGAATCATAGTGTTGCCATAGGTGAAGGGCATGAGTTCGTTGGTCTCTATGATGACGGAGCGGGCGCGACGGATGGCGGCAAGGGCATAGTCGCAGGAGACGCCGAGGGAGCAATAGCCCTCCTCGTTGGGCGGAGTGGCCTGGAAGATGGCTACCTCGCAGGGGATTTCGTCGCCAATCATCTCCGGCACATCGTGGAAATAGGCCGGAAAGAAGTCGCCTTCGAGGTGGTTGACAGTGTCGCGGGAGTTGCCGGAGAGGAAGTTGCTGACATGGCGGAAATGGCCATAGCAACGAGGATGGAGAAGTTCGTTGTCGCCGAGGGTGGTCATGTGGAAGATGAGGACATCGTTGTAGTCTTCGCAGTGTTCAGCCATGGCATGGGGGACGACACGCGGCACGGCGGCAGCGTGGCCCAAGACCACACAGTCGCCATCGTGGATGTCCTTGATGGCCTCTTCGGGGGTTGAAACCTTTCTTTTGTATTCGTCTTGCCAGTTCATGGTGCAAAAAATCTTTGTTTTTGTATGTCTTGTTTGCAGCTGCTCCCACGGCAATCCGTTGTCCGAATGCAGATTGCGAAGGGGCATACCGAAAATTCGAGATGCAAAGATAGTATTTTTTTGGGAAACATGCACAAAGAAAATGAAAAAAGAGCAATGGGAAGGTTGCGGAAACGTGCCATGGAGGTGACAGAACACTCTGGAGAGGACAAGAGAACCCCGACAGTCCGAGGGGGACTATCGGGGTACCGATTCAGGAGCGGCGGTCGCTAAAAGCCGGCCATGTATGCTCTTACTCTGCCCAGACGGCCTGCAGGTTGCGGTCGCCGTAGGCGTCGTCAATCTTGCTGATGGTGGGCCAGTATTTCTCGACATGAGGCAGCGGGAAGGCGGCCTTCTGGCGCGAATACGGGAGGTTCCACTCGTCGGCGCAGACCACCTGCATGGTGTGCGGGGCATTGCAGATGGGGTTGTTCTTCTCGTCGCTCTTGCCGGTCATGATGTCGTCGATTTCCTGACGGATGGCAATCATGGCGTCGCAGAAGCGGTCGAGTTCGGCGAGAGGCTCGCTCTCGGTGGGTTCCACCATGAGGGTGTTGTGTACCGGGAATGCCACGGTGGGGGCATGGAAGCCATAGTCCATGAGACGTTTGGCGATGTCGCCGACAGAGACCTTGAGGCTGAACTCGTTGAAGTCGACAATCATCTCGTGGCCACACATGCCGTTACGGTTGGTGTAGAGAATCTTGTAGTACTTCTGCAGGCGGGCGCGGAGATAGTTGGCATTGAGGATGGCATGCTTGGTGACCTCGGTGAGGCCTTCGGCGCCGAGCATGAGGAGGTAGCCGTAGGTGATGGGCAGGAGGTAGGCGCTGCCGTAGGGAGCTGCCGCCATGGTGTTTCCCTTGCTGCCACCGACCTGTACCACGGGATGCGAGGGCAGGAAGTCGACGAGCTTCTGGCTGACGCAGATGGGGCCGATGCCGGGGCCGCCACCGCCGTGAGGCATGGCGAAGGTCTTGTGGAGGTTGAGGTGGCAAACATCGGCTCCCATGCGGCCGGGGCTTGTGAGGCCGACCTGGGCATTCATGTTGGCACCGTCCATATAGACGAGGGCTCCCATGGAATGGATGATATTGATAATGTCGAGGATGCCCTCTTCGAAGGCACCATGGGTCGACGGATAGGTAATCATGAGGCAGGAGAGGGTGTCCTTGTACTGCTCGGCTTTGGCGCGGAGATCGTCGATGTCGACATCGCCCTTGTCGTTGCACTTCACGACGACCACCGTCATGCCGGCCTTGGCTGCGGAGGCGGGGTTGGTGCCGTGGGCGGAGGCGGGGATGAGGCAGACGTTGCGCTGGGGCTGGCCATTGGCGATGTGGAAGTTGCGGATGACGGTGAGGCCGCTGTACTCGCCATAGGCGCCGGAGTTGGGTTGCAGGGAGCAACCGGCAAAGCCTGTGATGACGGCGAGGCGGTGCTCGATGTCCTTGATCATTTCGATGTAGCCCTCGGCCTGGTCGGCGGGAACGAAAGGATGGAGACCTGCAAATTTGCTCCAAGAGAGGGGCATCATCTCGGCGGCAGCGTTGAGTTTCATGGTGCAGGAACCCAGCGGAATCATGGCACGGTTGAGGGAGAGGTCCTTCTCTTCGAGGAGTTTGATATAGCGCATCATGGAGGTCTCATCGTGGTAGGCGTTGAAGACCTTTTCTTTGAGGTACTCGGTCTGGCGGAGCATGGCGGCGGGGATGGCGTCGTTCTGGGCGCAGTGGCCACCGCAGACGAGGGTCTCAGCTTGCTTGCCGGCGGCTTCGGCCAGGCAGTTGATGATGGACTGGATGTCGTCGTGGCAGACGGTCTCGTCGATGGAGATGCCGATGCACTCCTCGCAGATGTAGCGGAAGTTGATGTGGTGCTTCTCGGCCACCTCGCGCACCTTGGCGGCGGGCACGGGGCACTGGAGCGCCAGGGTGTCGAAGAAGACCTTGTTCCACTGCTTGTAGCCGTACTTCTCAAGTTCGGCGGCAAGACGGTGAGCCTTGGTGCAGATGGCGGTAGCAATCTGGCGGATGCCGTCAGGACCATGCCAGACGGCATAGAAGCCGCTCATGTTGGCCACAAGGGCGGCGGCGGTGCAGATGTTGGAGGTGGCTTTGTCGCGTTTGATGTGCTGCTCGCGCATACCGAGGGCCATGCGGAGGGCGGGGTTGCCCTTGGCGTCGACACTCCAGCCGATGATGCGGCCGGGGAAGAGGCGCTTGAAGGCATCGGTGAAAGCGAAGTAGCCGGCGTGGGGACCGCCAAAGCCCATAGGGAGACCGAAACGCTGGGCATTGCCCACGGCGCAGTCGGCACCCATTTCGCCCGGAGTCTTCATGAGGGCCAGGGCCATGAGGTCGGTGGCCATGCAGACGAAGATGTTCTTCTCATGGCACTTGGCGATGAAGGGGGTCCAATCCTGAGCTTCGCCAAACTGGTTGGGATACTGCACGAAGGCGGCAAAGAAAGAACCATCGAGTTCAGTCTGTGCAGCCTTGCCTGTGACGACCTCGATGCCACGGGGGGCAGCGTTGGTCTGCATGACGGCGAGGGTCTGGGGCAGGATGCCTTCGTCGACGAAGACTTTGCATACACCATCCTTTACGGCCTGGCGGCTGCGGGCGTTGAAGAACATAATCATGGCTTCGCCGGCAGCGGTAGCCTCGTCGAGGAGTGAGGCGTTGCTCAAGGGAAGTCCGGTCATGTCGGCAATCATGGTCTGATAGTTCATCAGCGCCTGAAGGCGGCCCTGCGAAATCTCGGTCTGATAGGGAGTGTAGGAGGTGTACCAGCCGGGATTTTCAAAGACGTTGCGCATGATGACAGCAGGGGTGACAGTGCCATAGTAGCCCATGCCGATATAGGTGCGGTAGAGCTTGTTCTTCTGGGCAAGGGAGCGGACGTGATTGAGGAACTGGTACTCGCTCATGCCTGCGGGCAGAGGAAGCGGCTCGCCGAGGCGGATGGCCGAGGGGACAGCCTTCTCGATGAGTTCGTCCATGGAGCCGACACCGATGGCGTCGAGCATTTTTTTCTCTTCGGTATCCTTGGAGACACCGTTGTGGCGAGATGCGAAATTGGTGGTTGTCATGACTGTGTGTTTTTTTTATCTTTATTATTCTTATTTTTTCTATAATATCTTGTTTGCAGACCGCCAAGCAGCAGCCTGCAAGAAAATCTCTACTTTATGAATATGCGGCATCGGAGTATGCGCCGGGTGGTTTCGATGCGAAGGATGTATGACCCTGTAGGGTAGCGTCTCATATTGAGGCTGTTAATGTTGCCTTTACCAAGGTATACCCTGTCGCCCGCAGGATTGAAGAGGGAGACCTCGAGGGCCTTCTCTTTGCGTTGTAGCGTCCAGGTTACCTTCTTGCTGTAGGGGTCGTAGGATACCTCTTTGACACTGTTGACCGACTGCGCGGCATCGATGAGGTCGACGGTGTCCCGAATGATTTTTACGCCGTCGGAAAAAACGGTGTCGACAATCTCCAACGTGTCGACAACGGTGACGATGCCCGACGGGATGGTAACAGCGGTGAACGTGTGGTTGTCGACAGCCGCGATGCGGCGGGGGTTGTCCTTGCTGCCGTCGGACCAGGAGGTGAAGCCAAAGCCCGAAGCGCAGACAGCATAGAGCGTCACGCTGTCGCCATAGGCATATTCGCCACCGCCAACGACAATGCCGGAAAGGGGGTCCTGCATGGCACCGACTATGGAGACGGTGCAAGAACCGTAGGATTCAATCGAGCCAACCTTGTTCCAGAAGCCGGAATTGGCATAGAGCGACTTGCTGACACACGGCACCAACACTTTGACTCCCTTGCTGATGTCGGCAAAGGTGGTGGCGACGATTTCTGGCGGTGCGATGGATTTTATCCTAACCTGCCTGAGACCGACGCAATGATAGAAAGCTCGCCCCCCTACCCTCTTAAGCGAGGAACCGAGGACGAGGTGCCTGAGGGAGTGGCACTGATGGAAAGCACACTCTCCCAGAGTTTCAAGATTGTCGGGGAGGGTGAGGTTGCCGGAGAGTTTGCTGCAATAGGCGAAAGCGTAGGCACCGATGCTGCGGAGACTCTTGGGAAGGGAGAGCGAATCGGAGAGGGCTTCGGAGCCGCTGAAGGCGTAGTCGGGGATGCTCTCCACCGACGGGCCGAAGATGATACGCCGCAGTCCACGGCAGTTGCCGAAGACGGTGGTGCTGATGGAGCCACCCATGAACGTGCATCTCTTTGCCAGAAACTCCACCTCGCTGACAGCGCCGCAGCCATAGAAGGCGGAAGCTCCGATGGAGGCGACCTCCGGGCCTATGGTCAACCGGCCCTTGATGCCCGAACAGCCATAGAAAGCATAGGCACCAATCTTCTGCACAGAATTGGGGATGACTACATGCGTGAGCTTGGCGCAGCCAGAGAAAGCACGGTCGCCAATGGCAGTGACTTTGTAGGTTGTGCGTCCATCGGAGACGGTGGCAGGGATGTCCAAAACGCCGGAAGGCTGTTTGTGGCCATAATAGTAGTTGATGCCGTTGACGGAGGGATAGACAACCTCAACGGTCTTCGTCTTTGGGGAGGTGATGTTGAAAAAAAGCGAGTCGCCACTCCCTACCGGTATGCCGAAGTCGAAAGCCTCTGCCTTTGCGGCAGAAAACACAAAGAGTGCAGTGACGATGGCGACCTTTATTTTCATTTGCCTGAGGTTGAGTGTATGGCTGTTGATGAAAAATGGGATTACTGTCCGGCCTCTTTCGTCCAAGTCCCGGATTCCCGGCTGCAGGAGTGGCTCCTGCGTTCCTTTCGGCAAAAAAGCACTTCTGCTGCCGGGAAGACGGACTTAGACAGACTGCAACCGTTCAGGCTTTAGGGCCTGCGGCGACAAGGGCCTTGCCAGCCTCGTTGTAGGTGAACTTGACGAAGTTCTTGATGAAACGGTCGGCCAGGTCGCGGGCCTTGTCGTCCCACTGGGTGGCATCGGCATAGGTGTCGCGCGGGTCGAGAATCTTCGGGTCGACGCCGGGGAGCGACGTAGGCACCTCGAAGTCGAAATAGGGAATCTTCTTGGTCTCGGCCTTGAGGATGGAGCCGTCGAGGATGGCATCGATGATTCCACGCGTATCTTTAATAGAGATGCGCTTGCCGGTGCCGTTCCAGCCGGTGTTGACCAAATAGGCCTTGGCACCGCTCTTCTCCATGCGTTTCACCAGTTCCTCGGCATACTTGGTGGGATGCAGCTCGAGGAAAGCCTGGCCGAAGCAGGCGCTGAAGGTGGGCGTAGGCTCGGTGATGCCGCGCTCGGTGCCCGCCAGCTTCGCGGTGAAACCGCTGAGGAAGTAGTACTTGCACTGGTCGGGGGTGAGGATGGAGACCGGGGGCAGCACACCGAAAGCGTCGGCACTGAGGAAGATGACGTTATCGGCGGCGGGGCCGGCGCTCTTGCCATGGACGGGCTGGACGATTTTTTCGATGTGGTCGATCGGATAGCTCACACGGGTGTTCTCGGTGACACTCTTGTCGGCGAAGTCGATTTTGCCGTCGGCAGCCACGGTGACGTTCTCCAACAGGGCGTTGCGACGGATGGCGTTGTAGATGTCGGGTTCGGAGTCTTTGTCGAGGTTGATGACCTTGGCATAGCAGCCACCCTCGAAATTGAAGACGCCCTCGTCGTCCCAGCCGTGCTCGTCGTCGCCGATGAGGAGACGCTTGGGGTCGGTGCTGAGGGTGGTCTTGCCGGTGCCGCTGAGGCCGAAGAAGATGGCGGTGTGTTCACCCTTCATGTCGGTATTGGCGGAGCAGTGCATGGCGGCGATGCCCTTGAGGGGGAGGTAGTAGTTCATCATGCTGAACATGCCCTTCTTCATCTCGCCACCGTACCATGTGTTGAGAATAACCTGCTCGCGGCTGGTGATGTTGAAGGCTACGCAGGTCTCGCTGTTTAGGCCCAGCTCCTTGTAGTTCTCCACCTTGGCCTTGGAGGCATTGTAGATGACAAAGTCGGGACAAAAATCCTTCAGCTCATCGGCCGTGGGCTTGATGAACATGTTCTCCACGAAGTGGGCCTGCCAGGCCACCTCCATGATGAAACGGACGGCCATGCGGGTGTCCTTGTTGGCGCCGCAGAAGGCGTCGACCACAAAGAGTTCCTTGTTGCAGAGTTCCTTCTTGGCGAGGTCTTTCATCTGCGCCCAGACGGCTTCGCTCATTGGGTGGTTGTCGTTCTTGTACTCCTCGGAAGTCCACCATACGGTGTTCTTCGAGTTCTCGTCCATGACAATGTATTTGTCCTTGGGCGAACGGCCGGTATAGATACCGGTCATGACGTTGACGGCACCGCGTTCGGTGAGCTGGCCCTTGTCATAGCCCGTCAGGTCGGGGGCCATCTCGTGGTTGAAGAGTTCCTCGTAGGAGGGGTTGTAGTGGACAGTTTTGACACCTGTGATGCCAATGCGCTCCAGATCTTGTCTGATTTTGTCGGTCATAATCTTTATAATTTTTTTAAGGCCAACGGGGCTAAAGGGTTTATCAGCCCCATTGGCCTGTTGTTATTTGTTATTTCTTTCGGGCTTCCTTGATGGCGGCCTGGGAGGCTGCGAGGCGGGCCACAGGTACGCGGAAGGGCGAGCAGCTGACGTAGTTCATGCCGGTCTTGTAGAAGAACTCGGCGGCCGTCGGGTCGCCACCATGTTCGCCGCAGACGCCGCACTTCAGGGCGGCGCGGGTGTAACGGCCACGCTCCACGCCGATTTTCACCAGCTCGCCGACACACTCCTGGTCGAAGCTGTTGAACGGGTCGGCGGGGATAATCTTCTCGTCGACATATTCTTTCACGATGGCGTTGACGTCGTCGCGGCTGAAGCCGAAGGTCATCTGGGTGAGGTCGTTGGTGCCGAAGCTGAAGAACTCGGCCACTTCGGCAATCTGGTTGGCCACGAGGGCGGCACGCGGAATTTCAATCATGGTGCCGAACTTGTAGTCGAACTTCATCCCGTATTTGGCCTCGACTTCTTCCTTGACGCGGGTGGCAAGGGCTTTCTGGTGACGCAGCTCGGCGGCGTTGATGGTCAGCGGGACCATGATTTCGAGCATCGGGTGCAGGCCTTCTTTGAGGAGTTCGACGGTGGCGCTGAAAAGGGCACGGAACTGGGTCTCGGTGATCTCGGGATAGATGATGCCGAGGCGGACGCCGCGCAGACCCATCATGGGGTTGACCTCGTGCATGTTCTCGATGCGGGCGTGGAGAGCCTCATAGTCGATGCAGCGGGCCTTGGCCACTTCGCGCTGCTTCTCCTCGGTCTGGGGGACGAATTCGTGCAGCGGGGGGTCCATCAGTCGGAAAGTCAAGGGTTTCCCGTCCATCACTTTCAAGGTGCCCTTGGCGCTTTCCTTGATGTAAGGCTCCAGCTCGGCCAGGGCGGCCTTGCGGGCCTCGAGGGTGTCGGCCAGAATCATGTTGCGCAGCTTCTCCAGAGGCACCTCGCTGTTTTCGCCGTAGAACATGTGTTCGATGCGGAAAAGGCCGATGCCTTCGGCGCCGAAGTCGAGAGCCTTCTGTGCGTCGGCGGGGTTGTCGGCATTGGTGCGGACACCCATCTTGCGGAATTTGTCCACGAGCTTCATGAACTGCTGGAACAGCGGGTTCTCGGTGGCGTTGATCATCTTCACCTCTTCGTCGTAGACATAGCCTTTGGAGCCGTTGAGGCTGAGGAGGTCGCCCTCGTGGAACACCTTGCCGTCTATGGTGACGGTGCCGCCTTCGACAACGCTGACTTTCTTCTTGCCGTAGCTGTCGGTGCTGACGGAGGTCTTCTCCAGCTCGATCTTTACAGCGTCGCAGCCCACGATGCAGCATTTGCCCCAACCGCGGGCCACGAGGGCGGCGTGGGAGGTCATGCCGCCACGGGCGGTAAGGATACCGTCGGCGGCACGCATGCCTTCGACGTCCTCGGGATTGGTTTCCTCGCGCACGAGGATGTTCTTGATGCCGGCCGACTGGAATTCCTTGGCTTTCTCGCTGGTCAGCGCTATGCGTCCCACGGCGCCGCCGGGGCCTGCGGGCAGGCCTTTGGCGATGACGGCGTGTTTCTTCTCATCGCTGGCATCGAGGATGGGATGCAGCAGTTCGTCGAGTTGGGCGGGGGATATGCGCATGACGACCTCGCTCTCGTCGATGAGGCCTTCCTTGAGCATGTCCATGGCCATGGTCAGGGCGGCCACGCCGGTGCGTTTGCCCACGCGGCACTGCAGCATGTACAGCTTGCCGTCCTGGATAGTGAACTCGATGTCGAGCATGTCATGGTAGTTTTTCTCGAGGATATTGCGGATGTCGCAGAGTTCCTTGTAGGTCTCGGGCATGAGTTCCTGCATGGAGTGCATGTGCTTGTTCTGCTCGTTCTTTGTGTCGTCGTTGAGGGGGTTGGGGGTGCGGATGCCAGCCACGACGTCCTCGCCCTGTGCATTGATGAGCCATTCGCCGTAGAACTGGTTGTCGCCGGTGGCGGGGTTGCGGGTGAAGGCCACGCCGGTGGCGGAGGTGTCGCCCATGTTGCCGAAGACCATGGCCTGGACGTTGACGGCGGTGCCCCAGTCGTCGGGGATGCCCTCAATCTTGCGGTAGGAGACGGCCTTCTTGCCGTTCCAGCTCTTGAAGACGGCCTTGATGCCGCCCTCCATCTGGGCGCGGGCGTCGTCGGGGAACTCGGTGCCGAGCACCTCCTTGACGCGCACCTTGAAGGCTTCGGAGAGTTTCATGAGGTCCTCGGCGGTGAGCTCGGTGTCGCTCTTGTAGCCCTTGAGGTTCTTGTACTCGTCGAGCATGTCGTCCAGTTGCTTGCGGATGCCCTTGCCGTCGGCAGGCTCGATGCCTTCGCTTTTCTCCATGACGACGTCGGCGTACATCATGATGAGGCGGCGGTAGCTGTCGTAAACGAAACGGGGGTTGTTGGTCTTCTTGAGCATACCGGGGATGGTCTTGCTGCTGAGGCCGATGTTGAGGACTGTGTCCATCATACCCGGCATGGAAGAACGTGCGCCGGAGCGGCAGGAGACGAGGAGGGGATTCTCCGCGTCGTCGTATGTCATGCCCATGATACGCTCGATGTTCTCAACACCTTTCCACACTTCGTCCATGAGCCCTTGGGGGAGTTCGCAGTTGTTGGCGTAATAAGCGGTGCAGCACTCGGTAGTGATCGTCAGGCCGGCAGGCACAGGGAGACCCAGGAGGCACATTTCGGCAAGGTTGGCACCCTTGCCGCCCAGCAGGTTCTTCATGTCGGCTTTTCCCTCGGCGGTCTTGCCACCGAATGTGTAAACGTACTTTGTCATGTTAGGTTAATGTATTTATTATTAATATATTGTTTATTTTATTTCAAATTATGAGACTGCAAAGATACGAACTTTTTGCCACATAGAGATGAGAAAATGCATTTTTTTTTCCACAGCCCGCCGATTGAACTCTCCGCTCCGCCCCTCCCCCGCCCTGCGCCGTCCCTGCCGCAAAAGGGAGCAGACTTTGTTAACAAAGGTTAAAAGGCCGGTTTAACCACTCACCCGCACCCTACCAACTCCTACTGTGGTAGGAGTTGGTAAGGAGATGGTAGGGCGTTGGTAAGGACAAAGTAGGGGTTTGGTGGCGACGGGAGTGCCTCCCGGAGGGGGGAGGGAGTCGCCAGGGAGAGGGGGCGGCAGTCGGCTTCGGGGAGGAGGGAGGGATCAGTCCTCCGGGAAGGGAGTCCGGTTGCCGTGGAGGGTCATGTTGTAGAGGTTCACGGAGCCGGCGACGCTTTTTTCCTTGGCGGAGTTGCCGTATTTGTCAACGTCGAAGACGTTCTTTGGCGAGCGGGTGATGCTCAAGGGGCCGCCTACGCATCCGCCGTCGCAGGCCATGCCCTCGAAGAAGTTGGCCGTGGCTTTTTTGGCGCGGAGGAGCATGAGGTGCTGCCGACACTGGTCGAGGCCGTTCATGGCGACGGGTTTGATGCCTTCGATGCCGTAGCTTTCGGCCACGGCTGCGACGCCTTGGGCGAGTCCGCCGCTCTTGGCGAAGATGCGGCCATAGTAGGATGCGTTGTCGAGGTCGGTGTCCTCGCACTGCATGGTGTCGATGCCTCGGGCGTCGAGGAAGGCCTGGAGTTCCTCGAAGCTCATGACGGAGTCGATCATGCCGTGGGTCTTGGGCAGGGTGAACTCGGCTTTCTTGGCGGCGCAGGGGCCTATGAAGACGACTTTTGCGGTGGGGTCGGAATGCTTGATGAGCGTGGCGGCCATGACCATGGGCGAGACAGAGGAGGAGATGGCGTCGCGGAGTTCGGGGAAGTTGGTTTCCACGAAGCGCACGAAGGCGGGGCAGCAGGAGGTGGTCATGACGGCGCCGGGGCCTTTCTCGGCGAATTCGCGGGCTTCGTTGTAGAGTGTGATGTCGGCTCCGAGGGCGGCCTCCACTACCTGGTGGAAGCCCAGGCGCTTGATGGCTGTGACCACCTGCGTAATGCGTCCGAAGCGGCACTGGCTGACGATGGCCGGAGCGATGACGGCGTAGACCCTGTAGGCGCTGTTGGAGCGCGACTCGCGGAGGAGCTGTATGATGTCGAGGACGAAGCTTTTGTCGCTGACGGCACCGAAGGGGCAGCTGACGACGCAGGCGCCGCAGGCCACGCATTTCCCGTTGTCGATTTCGGCCTTGTCGTCCTGGTTGATGCTGATGGCCTTGACCTTGCAGCTCTTGATGCAGGGACGCTTCTGCGCAATGATGGCACTGTAGGGGCAGGCCTGTGCGCATTTGCCGCATTCGATGCACTTCGTCTTGTCTATGGTGCAGCGGTGGCCTTCGATGGTGATGGCGTTTTTGGGGCAGACCTCCTTGCAGGAGTGCATGAGGCATCCGCGGCAGGCGTCGGTGACCATCATGCCGCCTGCGGGGCATTCGTCGCAGGCTTCCGGGAGGACTTCTATAACGTTGGGGTTGTGACGGTTGCCACCCATGGCGAGGTGGACGCGGTCCATGAGTACGGCGCGTTCCTTGTGGATGCAGCAGCGGGTCTCGGCCTTGGGGCCGGGGGCTATGGTTCGGGGGATGGTGTAGGCGTCGGAGAGGCCGCCTTCGTAGGCGCGGCGGATGACCTCTTTCAGCACACGGTATTTGATCCACTGGACGTTGGTGTCGAAAAGTTTCTGTTCCATATCTATCTTTCAATCATAATTGACGGTTACTTGTTTGCCCATGCGGCGGAGGTTGGCGGCGAGATGCTCGACAAGTTTGAGTTTCATGGTGATGTCGATGTCGAGGCCCTGGTGGGCGGCGTTGACGTTCTGCCCGACGAAGAAGACCACGTGGGTGGACTCCTCGAAGATGATGTCGGCGAGGAGCGAGCCGCCGTCGCGCTTGGTGTAGGTCTTGGGGGTGAGGTCCTTGACGGAGACGTATTTTTCCGAGAGTGCGAGGAGCCTGCGGAGGGTGATGACGCCCTCGGTGACGAGGTCGATGCCGCTGATGAAGCCGATGGGTGGCACTTCGCGGTCGGGGAAGTCGAAGGAGGTCTTCAGTTCGCGTCCGAGGCAACGGGCGACGACCTGCGAGGTGGTGCCTCCGCAGACGATGCGCTTGTTGGCGCCCTCCATGAACTGCTGCACGTAGAGCGCGTCCTTCTCGCGGTCCACGGGAGGGCCCACCATGATGTGCACTTCCATGCGCGGGCGTATGCGTACGGCGGCGACGGTGGTGTCGTCGCCGGGGCGGTCGAGGTAGAGGTCGTTGCAGGCCGAGGCCAGGAGGCAGGCGGCGGCGCGCGCCGAGAGGTGGGGCGTGATGTTGTCGTCGAGGTGCTGCATGATGTCCTTGCGCTGCCATCCGAAGTTGAGGATCTGCCCGATGCCGGCGTGGATGGTGCCGTCGCTCATGACGAAGACCATGTCGCCCGATTCGAGATGCAGGTCGGTGTGGAAAACCTTCTTGCCGCAGATGTCCATCTCCACGCGGGGGAAGTCCTGCGTGCGGCCGCGGTGGTACCAGATGGCTTCGGGATTGTCGAACTCGAAGAGGTGGCCTTCGCCGCAGGTGTCGACATGGATGACAGAGAAGGTGCTGTAGGCCACCTGGCGTTCGCGGCAGACGGGGAGGGTCTGGATGATGGTCTGCACACAGTCCTCCATGTCGGCACCGCCGGCCACCATGGTGCAGAGAATCTTGCTGGTGAGGGTGGAGAGGATGTTGGCCTTGACACCGCTGCCGAGGCCGTCGGCGAGGACCAGTGTGGTCCACTGACCGCTGACGCACATCTCGACGTTGTCGCCGCAGAGTTCTTCGCCCACATGGTTGAGCGACGTGTATCCGTATTCAATGCAAAGTCCGTTGCTTTCCATGGCTCAGTTGATCTTGGCGGTTTTCCAGTCGCGGGGACGGCCGTCGTCCTGGAACTCGGCCTGTCCGTCGGCGAGCATTTTCTTCAGCTTGAGCAGGGCCACCTTGGTCTCGGCGGTGGTCTCGCCGAGGAGGGAAGCAATCTCCTGCGCCACGCGCATCTGCTTCATGATGACCTCGTCGGTGGTGCTGATGGTGTCCATTTTCACCTGCGAGAGTTTCTTGTCGTAGTTCACCTGTTCGGAGATGTCCTTCATGAGGCCGAAGAGCAGGTTTTGCTCGCTGAGGAGGCTCACGGTGAGGCTCACGTAGCGCCCGGTGGCGCTGAGATGGAGGCAGTTGTTCTCCGTGCGGCGTTTCTGGGAGAGGGCGTTGTAGAAGTCGATGGCCGGGAAGAATTCCGCCACCGGCCGGCCCACGTTGTTTTCCGGCTTCCCACTCATGCCGAGCATCTTCATGGCCGTGGCGTTGCAGTCGACGATGTTCATGTCGGGGTCCACCAGCACCACGCCTTCCGGCGAGTTGCGGACGATGTCCACCGCCAGGCTCTCGGCGCGCTTGCGCATGTAGGGCAGACAAATGTCGATGTCGGCATGGCCGTTGACGACGGCCTTGGCCTTCTCGCGGCAGGTGCTGTAGCCGCAGGCGCCGCAGTTGAGTTCGTCGGCCTTGGACATCTTGCCCGTGCGGTGCAGCACGGCCTCTATCTCCTCCTCGCTGGCGATGTGGGTGTGGGCGCGGAGGCGCGGATGGGCGAAAGCCAGCGACACGCCGGCCTCCGGCGCGGGGCCGTGTGGCCGAGTGGCCATCTCGCGTTCCACATAGGCCTCGATGTCGGCTTCGGCCTTGAGCACCCCGCCCTGCTCCTTGATGGCGCAAGGGCCGTTGACGCAGCCTCCGGGACACACGTTCATCTCGACGAAGACATGGTCGAAAGACTCTATATTCTCCAAGACGTCGGCCAAACGGTCCACACCGTCGACGGCCATGTAGCGGAAGCCTTCGGGAAGGACGTCGAAGGAGCGTATGATGCCGCGCGTCACCGGGAAGGCTTTCGCAAGGTTGGCGTTTTGGCGGTCGGTGTCGATGCTGAGTTTGTTGATGGTGGCCAGGTCGATGCCGTTCTCGCTGAAGAGCTGCAGGAGTTCTTCGAAGGTGAGCACGGCGTCGATGCCATGCTCGCGGGCTTCGCGCTTCTTGGCGATGCAGGGGCCGATGAAGACCACCTTCAGGTCGGGTTCGCTGCGACGCAGCATCTTGGCATGTGCCACCATGGGCGAGTCGACGGGTGCAAGGAACGGGAGAGCCTTGGGGTAGTACATTTGGATGAGCCGACAAGCGGCAGGACAGGCAGAGGTGATGAAGTTCCTCAACTCTCCCGTGGCAAGCACTTTCTTATATTCTTCCACGACGGCCTGCGCCCCCACGGCCGTTTCCTCGGCCACGGCGAAGCCCAGCTTGGCGAGGGCTATGCGGAGGGCGGAGAACTCGCCGAGACTCAGGCTGCTGACAAACGACGGTGCCACCGAGGCCGCCACGCGATGCCCGAAGGACAGCAGGCGACGCACTTCGTCCATCTCACTGTGCACGAGCTTGGCGTTCTGCGGACAGACATGTGTGCAGTGGCCACAGAGAATGCAGTGCTCCTCGATGATGCGGGCATGGTGCGACTTGACATCGATGGCTTTCACGGGGCATTCCCGCAGGCAGCGGTAGCAGTCTTTGCACTGTACGGTTTTGAATTCCAGATATTCTGACATAGTAGAGGAAGATTTTTTTTTGTGTGTTTTGAGCGGCGCGAAAAGGCAAAGCAAAGCCTGCCGGGGACAGGGTCGTCTTCCCCCGGCGTCCGCCGACGCGCCATACATTATATTATATTATTAGCAGCCTAATTCAGGTTCAGCGTCGGATAGATTTCGTTGGCGAACAGTTCCTCCACATTGCCGGCATTGACACCATGGAGAATGAATCCTCCATCCGTCGGCTCCACCTGCGGACCACCAGCGGCAGCATTGCCACCGTCGCAGCCCACAGTCACGCCCTTGGCGCAATGGCCAAGGCAGAAGCTTGCCTGCAAATCCACCAGATCCTCCACATCGTACTTCTTCAAGACGTTCTTGAAAGCCTCGATGACATCGTAGGATCCTTTCAAATGGCACGAACTGCCTACACAAACCTTGATAACCATATCAAAATTTTTTTTGTTTCGTTGTCTCTATACTTTCTTTTTTTCTGATTCTTTGCTCATTGCAGCATTCCTCGCTGCCTGATCGACGATGCAAAGATACAACTTTTTTCTTATTCGATAAATATTTTTCGATAAATTTTATCTAAAAAAATCCCCCATCTGTAGAAGACACTACAAACGGGGAATCAATTAACCAAAATAAACACTATGTAAAAGTTTCAAACTTTTCTGTTTACCTTTTCGCCGGCCGTCTCTCCGACATGTCGCCCTTCTCTCTTTTTTTGCCGTACCTGCCTCCTGCTCGCTCTGATTGCCCGTTTCTCGTTTGCTCTTCGGTGCGGTGTTTCTCTCTCAAATTGACACTGCAAAGATACAAACATTTTCCATTCCAACCAAAAAAAATTTACATCGACAAACTTATAATTTTGATTTTCAATAAGAAAAATTTTTACCAATCACTCATTTTTTATCGAAAACAGGCTTTCCAAACCCTATTTTTACACAAATTTCCCCCTCTCCAGCCCGCCAAAAGTGGTAAAATGGGCGTTTTTGCATTTTTCTGACTGTATTCCAGCATATTAATCTTTTTTCACCTTATCCTTTGAGCCA
>JAFVAM010000032.1 GCA_017480525.1 Bacteroidales bacterium
CGCTATGCCGTCATCACCAGCGTGGACCGCGACGACCTGCCCGACCTCGGCGCCGCCCATTGGGCCGCCACCGTGAGGGAGGTGCACCGGGTGTGTCCGCAAACCAAAGTGGAGGTGCTT
Source organism: Bacteroidales bacterium (assembly GCA_017480525.1). GTDB lineage: Bacteria > Bacteroidota > Bacteroidia > Bacteroidales > P3 > Colimorpha. Next base: position 121 of record JAFVAM010000032.1, read on the forward strand.
ATCCCCGATTTTCAGGGGCGTACAGAGTTGATAGACCTTGTGCTCGAAGAGAAGCCCGATGTGGTGGGCCACAACATGGAGACCACACGCAGGCTCACGCCTGCGGTGCGCAGTGTGGCTCGCTATGAACAGAGTCTCTCGGTGCTGCGCTATACAGAAGAACAGGGGTTTGCACGCAAGTCAGGGGTCATGCTTGGATTGGGCGAGACCGACGATGAGGTTGTCGAACTGCTGCGCGACATACGCTCCACCGGCTGCCGTCGGCTGACCGTGGGCCAGTATCTCCAGCCCACCCACGACCACCTGCCGGTGCTCAAGTACTATACGCCCGACGAGTTCGCACGGCTGCGCGTCAAGGCGATAGAGATGGGATTCACCCATGCCGAATGCGGTCCGCTGGTGCGCTCGTCCTATCATGCAGAAAAGGCGGAATGCGAAGGTGGCAATTAGTTTCTTTTTTCGGCGATAAACAGGCCTGTCTTTCAGACATGTGGGTTTGATTTTCGCCGAGTGTTTTTTTTTTGATGAATTTGCAACCGAAAACAACTGTTTATGGCACACAAACTGACCACTGTTGAGATGGGGCGCATGAGCGTCGAGGAGTTCCGCAAGAGCGAGAAACTGCCGCTCACCGTGGTACTCGACAACGTGCGCTCGCAGAACAATATTGGCTCCGTTTTCCGCACGGCCGACGCTTTCCGCGTGGAGCGCATAGCCCTGTGCGGCATTTGCTCCACGCCGCCCCACCGCGAGATACACAAGACCGCTCTCGGTGCCGAGGAAAGCGTCGAATGGGGATACCACGAGTCGACCGTGGAGTGCGTGAAGGAACTGAAAGGGAAGGGGTATAAGGTTTATGCTGTGGAGATTGCACACGACAGCCTTCGGCTCGACGACCTGAACGGTGTCGAGATAGACGGGCCGGTGGCCATCGTTTTCGGCAACGAGATTGAGGGGGTGCAGGAGGAGGTGATGGAACTGTGCGACGGGGCGCTGGAAATTCCGCAGGAGGGGACGAAACACAGCCTCAATGTGAGCTGCGCGGCTGCCATTGTCATGTGGGAAATGTACAGGAACATGCGCGGCGCAAGCGCCGCGCCACAAAGCAGAGGAAACGGAGAGGGTGGGGGCAAGGGTATCGAAGCTTGTGGCAATTAATAACAAAGGATTATGAACAAAGAAGAACGTATAGAACGCGCCCGCGAGCTGCACAGGCAGGGTTGTAACTGTTGCCAGGCGGTAGTGATGGCCTATGCCGACCTGCTGCCCATCGACGGTCGGGACGCCATGAATGTGGCCGCTCCTTTCGGTCGCGGTCTCGCCGGAACGAGGGAGGTCTGCGGCTGTGTGAGCGGCATGGCCATGGTCTGTGGTCTCACGGGACATGCGGCAGACACACGCACACTGATTGAGAAATTCCGTGAGAGCAACGGCGACATTGTCTGCGCCAGACTGCTGGCCAGCGGCAAGAAGCCCTGCAACGAACTGGTGGCAGAAGCCGCCGGACTTATAGCCGACATGATATGAGCAAGCGCAAAATCATCAACGACCCGGTGTACGACGGGTTCCTCGCTGTGGACGATTTTGTCATCCTTTCCGTCATCGAGCACCCTTATTTCCAGCGTCAGCGGCGCATCAAGCAGCTGGGACTGACCTATCTGGTCTATCCCGGAGCCATGCATACGCGCTTCAGCCACATGCTCGGCGCGCTTAACCTCATGGGACGCGCCCTTGAGACGCTGCGCATGAAGGAAGTGGAAATCAGCGACGAGGAATGCCGCGCTGCCAAGCTGGCTATCCTGCTGCACGACATCGGCCACGGCCCTTTCTCCCACACCTCGGAGCATGCCATCGTCGATGTGCACCACGAGACACTGACACTGCTCATGATGCAGCGCATCAACGCCGAGATGCACGGGGCGCTCGACATGGCCATCGAGATTTTCGCCGACCGCTACCCGAAGCACTTCCTGCATCAGTTGGTGAGCAGCCAACTCGACATGGACCGCCTGGACTATCTGGGACGCGACAGCTACTTCACCGGCGTGAGCGAAGGCATCGTCGGCACCGACCGCATCATCTCCATGCTCAATGTACACGACGATGAGCTGGTGGTGGACGAGAAGGGTATCTACAGCGTGGAGAAATTCATCATCTCCAGGCGGTTGATGTACTGGCAGGTGTATATGCACAAGACCGTCATCGCCGCCGACAATGTGCTGCTCAACATTCTGAACCGCGCCCGTGAAATCCACGCCACCGAACGCACCTCGGCACTGCATCCCTTCTTGGACCGCTTCCTCACCGAGGAGGCTTTCCGCACCGACCCCTGCCTGTTGGACCGCTTCGCCGAGCTGGACGACGACGACGTGATGGTGGCTGTCAAGCAGTGGCAGCACCACCACGATGCCACCCTCCGCACCCTCTGCCGCAACCTCGTGGAGCGTCGGCTGCCCGCCATACGCATCGGCAGCGAACCCATGCAGCTTGACCCCTGGAAGGAATATGTCGGCTCCGAACTCGAACCCTCGTTCTTTGTCGGCACCGGGGTGCTGCGCAACCGCTCCTACGATTTCGCCGACCACGAGATAAAGGTCCTCTACAAGGACGGCCGATGCCTGCCCATCGGCGAGGCCAGCGACCAGCTGGACCGCCACTTCCTTGAGAAGCAGGTGACAAAATACTATATGTTCTACCCGAAAGATGGAGGGGGACAAGACAAAGTGTGAGAAAAACTTTAAAAACAGGACAATATGAAGGTACATTTTATAGCCATCGGTGGCTCTGCCATGCACAATCTGGCCATCGCGCTATGCCAGAAAAACATCGTCGTCACGGGCAGCGACGACGAGATTTTCGACCCGGCGAAGAGCCGCCTGGAGAGGTACGGCCTGTTGCCGCAAGAGTTCGGATGGCATCCCGAACGCATCACCCCCGACCTCGACGCCGTGGTGGTGGGAATGCATGCCCGTGTCGACAATCCGGAGTTGTTGCGGGCGCAGGAATTGGGGCTGAAGATATACAGCTACCCCGAGTACCTCTACGAGCAGAGCAAGGACAAGAAGCGCATTGTCGTTGGCGGCAGCCATGGGAAGACCACCACCACGGCCATGATTCTCCACGTGCTGGCGTATTGCGGCATCGAGGCCGACTATATGGTGGGGGCGCAGCTGAAAGGCTTCGATGTGATGGTGCGCCTGTCGCACACCGCCATGGTGATGGTCATCGAGGGCGACGAGTACCTGACGTCGCCCATCGACCGCCGCCCGAAGTTCCATCTCTACCATCCCGACGTAGCCATCATCACCGGCATCGAGTGGGACCACATCAACGTCTTCCCGACATTCGACATCTACAGTGAGCAGTTTGTCAAGTTCATCGACCTCATCGAACCCGGCGGCACACTCATCTATTGCGACGAGGACGCAGAGGTACACCGCGTGGCCACGGAGAACGGTCGTGCCGACATCCAGAGGCTTCCCTACCGTTGCCCGGAGCACGAGGTGGTGGATGGAGTGACCTACCTTGCCCACCCGCAGGTCCCGCTACGCATCTTTGGACACCACAACTTGCTCAACCTCACTGCCGCGCGGTTGGCTTGCCGGCAGGTGGGGGTGACCGACGCGCAGTTCGACGAGGCCATCGCCACTTTTGAGGGCGCCAGCAAGCGGCTGGAGCTGGTGAAGAAGAGCGGCGACTGCGCCGTCTACAAGGACTTTGCCCACGCGCCGTCGAAGCTCCGCGCCACCATCCACGCCATGCGCGAGCAGTACCCCGACCGGCGTCTGGTGGCCTGCATGGAGCTGCACACCTTCAGCTCGCTGACGCAGGAATTCTTGAAGCAATACAAAGGCACGATGGACGAGGCCGACGTTCGCTTCGTCTACTTCAGCCGTCATGCACTGCAACTCAAGAAGCTGCCCGACCTGCACCCCGACGAGGTGAAGGCCGCCTTCGGTGGCAATGTCGAGGTTTTCACCGACAGTGCCGCGATGGTGGCCAAGGTGAAAGCCATGCCATGGCGGAACGCGAACCTGCTGATGATGAGCAGCGGCAACTTCGACGGCATCGCCTTCGCCGCCCTTGCCGACGAAATCATGTAGGGGGGGTGACAACTGTCAGTTTTTAGAAAAAAATAACTATAAATCAAAAACCAAAAGACCATGTCAGAATTCAAGATAGGCGACAAAGTGAAATTCCTCAACGCCGTAGGCGGCGGAATAGTGACAAAGATACAAGGCGGCATGATTTATGTCGAGGACGACACCGGCTTCGACATGCCTTTCTCGCAGGCCGAACTTATCCGTATGGCCGACCAGGAGGGCGTCGGAAAAGCCTTCAACGACGAGAGCATCGGCCGCCGCCCCGAACCTAAGCCCAACGACGACGACGGGCACCTCTCGTTCCCCACCATCGACGAACTGGAGGCCGAGGTACGCCGCCTGAAGAACCAGAACGCCAACCTGCAAGACCAAATCAAGCAGCTCAAAGCCCAGGTGCTGTCGCTGCAGCGGACCATTGCGAGGATATCGTAAACATGGACTGGCGCCTCCGCACCGACGCAGGGTGAAATGGCAGAACCGTGGACGAGAAACACGTCCTCGACTGCAATGCTACTTCATGTTCGCGACGGGGGCAACCTTTTTTGGGGAAAGCATTGATGAATATCATTGACGGCAAAGTCCTTCAAGCAACGACCAACGGGGAGGCATAAATAAACAAACAATCAATGAGCAGACAGATACACATAGGAAACCTGACGCTGGGAGGGGGAGCCCCCATCCGAGTGCAAAGCATGACCAACACCGACACAATGGACACCCGTGCCACCGTGGAGCAGGCACTCCGCATGGTCGATGCCGGATGCGAGATGGTGCGTATCACCGCGCCCGACGTAAAGGCCGCCGAGAACCTCGGCCGCATCAAGGAGGAACTCCTCAGGCGCGGCTGCCAGGTGCCGCTGGTGGCGGACATCCACTTCAACCCCAAGGCCGCCGAGGTGGCCGCCGCGCTGGTGGAGAAGGTGCGTGTGAACCCCGGCAACTACACCGACCGCAACACCGGCAAACTGGAATTCACCGAGCAGGAATACAACGACGAGCTGAAAAGGATAGGGGAGAGGATGGCCTCGCTGATAGACATCTGCAAGCGTCACCACACCGCCATGCGCATCGGCACCAACCACGGCTCCCTCAGCGAGCGCATCGTGAGCCGCTACGGCAACACGCCGGAGGGCATGGCCCAGAGCGCGTTGGAGTTCGCACAGGTGTGCGAGGCGCAGGACTACCACGACCTCGTCTTCTCCATGAAGGCCAGCAACGTCAAGGTGATGGTGGAGAGCACACGCCTCTTCGTGCAGAAAATGCACAACCTCGTCGACCCGGACACCGGCTCCGGCATGGACTATCCGATACACCTCGGCGTCACCGAGGCGGGCGACGGCATGCAGGGCCGCCTGAAGAGCGCCGCCGGCATCGGCGCCCTGCTGCTCGACGGCATTGGCGACACCATCCGCGTCTCCCTCACCGAAGCCCCCGAAGAGGAGATGCCCGTCGCCTACGACATCCTGCAGGCCGTCGGCGCACGCATCACACAGCCGGAATACATCGCCTGTCCCTCGTGCTGACGCACACAATACGACATCCAGAAAGCCCTGCGGGCCCTCAAGGCCAAAACCGCGCATCTGGTGGGAGTGAAAATAGGCGTGATGGGCTGCATCGTCAACGGTCCCGGCGAGATGGCCGACGCCGACTACGGATATGTGGGCTCCGGAGCGGGCAAGATAACACTCTACAAAGGCAAGACCGTCGTCAAACGCGACATCCCGCAGCAAGATGCTGTCGACGAACTCGTCCGCTTCATCGAAAACGACCGACAGGAATAACACGCATACACCCTACCTCACAGCTCAAAACCAAACAAAAAAAACTCAATGAAGTGGTCCTTCATACTCCTCCTGCCCGCGCTGGCCTCGGTCTTCTGGGCCGTGGCCACACTGGCATTCAAACGACAACCGACAAAGGCGCAGGTCGTGCTGAGCCTCAGCCTCTTGCTTCTGTCTTTCGCCATCGCCGCCCTCATGGTCTTCTTCCGCGGCCGTGCCGGACGCCTGTTCATCTATGACTACCTCTTCGAAACCGTCGCCATTCACAGCGGACCGTTGTTCTACCTCGGCGTCTGCTCGCTCACCGAACCCCGCGGCGCCACCCTCCGCCAGCGGCGTTCCTTCGTGCTGCCGCTGCTCTTCGTCGTCGGCCTCACCGTCGGCGCCTTCTGGCTCGGACCGCGGCGCTACGACCTCATGTGCAACAACATCCGCGAAGGCGAAGTCCTATGGGTCGCCGGCGACAGCCCCTGGAACTTCATGCTCTTCTGGGACCACTGGCTCTTCCCCCTCCTCATCCTGCTCATGGACACCCTCCTCATGTTCATGGCCACATCCAAAATGCGCGTCTACCAGCGTCGTTTCAACAGCTACTATGCCCGCGACATCAACGCCCGCCACATCGACAGCCGCCACCTTGTCCTCCTCTCCTGGCTCTTCCTCCCCCTTGGAGTCGTCGTCCTCCTGATGGTCAACCTCCGGCCCTCCTACTACAAATACTGGCTCATCGCCTGCTCCCTCCTGCTGACTGTCCTCCAATGGTTTGTCGGCAGGTTCGTCTATCGCCTCGACTACGACGCCCGCTTTCTCGCCGCCCATGTCCGCTCCAAACAAGCCCGCAACCCAACAGAAAACCCTGCAAACACACACCAATGACCCCCGTAGCGCTCACCTATTTTCTCCTCGGCCTCTCCGCCCTTCTGTGGCCTGTCGCCCTTCTCCTTCTCCGTCGCTATGTGCTCGACGCGCAATGGATGATCGCCGCCGCCATGGCCCTCCTCGGCACCTCCCTCATCCTCTATTCCACTCTCTTCAACCATTTCCTCAACGCCGAATACATCCTCGTGGTCCTCTACATGGTCACAGCCCTCGCCACCCCTCCCACCACTCTCCTTGCTGTCCATGCCCTCACGCGCACCGAAGGCCTCGGACGCATGATCCGCCTCGTCTTCATCCCCTCCCTCCTTACGGCTCTGGCCCTGGCCCTCTCCGTGGCCGCCGGCGGCGCCGACATGTATCGTGCGTGGATCGACAGCGGTGTGCGGGGGCAGTCCCACATCTTCTTCGAGGGCAGGCTCCGCTACAACATCATAGTCTTCGTCCATTTCTACCTCTTCTCCGTCATTCTCGCCCTCCAGACCCTTGCCATGGCCCTCTACACCGCCCTCCAGTTCCGACGCTACCTCCGCATCCTCCGCGAATACCTCCCCTCCGACCGCCACCGAACCCTCGTCAGCCACTCCTACCTCATCTCTATCCTCCTCCTCGCCATTCTTTTCTCCGCCAGCCTTATCCTATTCCCCCTCAACACACCCCGCATGCTCCTCCCCGTCATCCTCCTCGCCATCCCCCAGGCCCTCGCCATCGCCCTTCTCGGCTTCAACACCTACAACCTCCACCATGGCGCCGAAATTCTCGGCCGCCGCATCAGCCAGACCTCCACTTCCCCACGCCTTCGCCGCGACCCCGTCAGCCTCGACCGCGCCATCGCCCTCCATCTCCAACAGGGAGCCTATCTCGACCCCCACCTCTCCGTCTTTACCCTTGCCGAACACTTCCATGTCTCGCAGGACCAAATCGTAGACTCCGTCCACCGCCTCCACGGCGCACCTTTCGCCGACTTTGTCGACAGCCACCGCATCGACCATCTCCTCCACCTCCTCGACACCCACAGCGCACCCCCCGACGCCACTGGCTACCAGCTCACCCTCCTTGCACACCAGTGCGGTTTCCCCGATGCCCAGTCCCTCCTCTCCGCCTGGCGGCACATCATGCGCACTCCCTTCCCCGGCTCCGACGACTTCCCCGAATAGCCAACCTCCCGTTCCCGGCAACGGACACCCTTAAAAACCGTTAAAAAGCCGTTCCAACCCCCAGTCAACACCCTATCATCTCCTACTTTGGTAGGAGTTGGTTAGGAGTTGGTATGCTGTTGGCAAGGCCGAAACAGGTGGATGGGGGTGGGGGAGACGGCGGGCGCCGCACTCAGATGCGGAGAGGGGGCGGATGCGGCGGAAAAAAAACTTTGTGTGCCACCTCCTCCATGCAAAAACAAGGGGAAACGACAATTAACATAAAAAAATTAACATTCCATGCAATAAAATACAATTTTTTATGTTATCCATGTACTAACCTTAAAAAAAGAAACACAATGCGCGCAGAAATCAAAACAGCCAAAGGCACAATGCACGTGACCCTGTATGAAAAAGAAGTCCCCGGCACCGTGGCCAACTTCGTCAAGCTGGCCCGCAGCGGGTTCTATGACGGACTGCGGTTCCACCGCGTCATCCCCGACTTTGTCATCCAGGGCGGCTGCCCCTTCAGCCGCACCCCCGGCGACCGCCGCGTGGGCACCGGCGGCCCCGGCTGGACCATCAAGTGCGAGACCTCCGCCCCCCTGCAGCACCACGACCGCGGCGTCCTCTCCATGGCTCATGCCGGCAAGGACACCGGCGGAAGCCAGTTCTTCATCTGCCACAACCGCCAGAACACGCAGCACCTCGACGGTGTCCACACCTGCTTCGGCCGTGTGGACGAAGCCGACTGGGCCGTCATCGACGCCATACGCTCGGGCGACCTCATCGTCGGCGTCACGGTAGAATAGCCCGCACCCACCGCGGCGACAGCCCGGCTCTTGAGCAAACAACGCAGTCAAACAATCAAACAATCAAAAGAATATGAACTTGGGAATAAAACTTTTGGTGGCTGAGGACGACCCCAATCTGGGTACCATTCTGAAAGCCTATCTCACACAGAAGGGTTATACCGTTGTCTGGGCCAAGGACGGCGACGACGCACTCGAGCAGTTCGACGCCGAAGACGTCGACGCCTGCATCCTCGACGTCATGATGCCCTCCAGGGACGGCTTTGCCGTGGCCAAGGAAATCCGCAAGGTGGACAAAAAAATACCCATCATCTTTCTCACCGCCAAAAACCTGGAGGAAGACAAGCTGAAAGGCTTCGAGGTGGGGGCCGACGACTACATCACCAAGCCCTTCTCCATGGAGGAGCTGCTGGCGCGCCTCAACGCCACCATGCGCCGCTCCTTCAACGAGGACCGCCCGGACAAAAACGTGTTCAAAATCGGCAATTTCACTTTCGACTACGTGCACCAGACACTGACCATCGGAGACAACGTGCAGCGTCTCACCGCCAAAGAATGCGACCTGCTCCGCATCTTCGCCGTCAATTTCAACCAGCTTGTCGACCGCAACACCACCCTCCAGAAAATCTGGAAGGACGACAGCTACTTCGCCGCCCGCTCCATGGACGTCTACATCACCAAACTGAGAAAATACCTCAAAGCCGACCCGAGTGTGGAAATCGTCAACGTGCACGGCGTGGGCTTCAAACTTTCGCACAAGGAACAGTGAAACTGACGTTTTTGGGAACGGGAACCTCGCAGGGAGTGCCGGTGATAGCCTGCCACTGCGATGTGTGCACCTCGGTCGACGAGCGCGACCGCAGGCTGCGCACCTCCGCGCTGCTACGCACCGACGGAGGAAAAAACATCCTTTTCGACATCGGACCCGACTTCCGCCAGCAGATGCTGCGCCAGCATGTGCTGGCGCTTGACGCCATCCTTGTGACGCACGCCCATCGCGACCACGTGGCCGGGCTGGACGATGTGAGATCGTTCAACTATGTGCAGCGCAAGAACATGGACGTGTACCTCAACGGCGAGGCCAAGCGCGCGCTGTTGAGGGACTACGCCTATATCTTCGCCCGCCACGAATATCCCGGACTGCCGGAGGCGGAACTCCACGAGGTGGACGCCCCTTTCGAGGCTGCGGACGAAAAAATAATCCCCGTCAAGGCCATGCACAAAGACCTCCCTGTTTTGGGCTACCGCATCGGCCCCATGGCCTACATCACCGACGCCAACCACATAGCCCCTGAAGAAATAGCCAAACTCAAGGGGGTGAGACTCTTGGTGATCAACGCGTTGAGAAAACAGAAACATTTCTCCCACTTCTCGTTGTCCGAGGCGCTCGAAGTGGTGGAAAAAGTCGCACCCGAAAAAGCTTTTCTGACACACATCAGTCACGAAATGGGTCTGCATGCCGACGTGCAGCGCGAACTGCCGCAGGGCGTCAGTCTGGCCTATGACAATTTGGAGATTGAGATATGATTTCTATATGTATCCCTATACATAACTATTACGCCTATCCGCTGGTGAGAAGACTAACCAACCAGATGGAGAAACTGCCGGAAGGCGAATTCGAGCTGGTCTGCATCGATGGCTGCTCGTCGGGCTACTACATGAACCAGAACGCAGGCATCGTGGCACTGGCCACCTATTTGAGACTCAAGCAAAATGTGGGACGCGCGCGTATCAGGAACCTTTTCCTGAAATACGCCAAAGGCGACTGGCTCCTCTTCCTGGACTGCGATTCGCTGGTCCCCGACAACTTCCTGAAAAACTACCTGCGCCAGGCAGAAGCAAAGGTGGGTGTCGTGGTGGGCGGACGCAACTTCGACAAACGCGACAACGACCCCGAACACCGCCTGCGTTACCTCTACGGCACCGAGGTGGAATGCCGCCCCATCGACGAACGGCAGAAAGAACCCTACAAGCACTTCCAGGCCGGCAACTTCATGATACGCCGCAGCGTGATGGAACGGATAAAATTCGACATCCGTCTGACAAAATACGGCTACGACGGCATCCTCTTCGCCTACAATCTGGCACAAGCCAAAATCCCCCGTCATGCACATCGACAACGAGGCCGTCAACGGCTACGTGGACAGCAACGTGGAATTCCTCCACAAAAGCGTCGAAAGCATCGACATGCTGGTGAAGATCTACGACTTCATGTGGGAGGACCAGAACTTCTGCCACCAGCTACCCATCCTGCGACGCTACGGACGCTACAGAAGCCTCGGCCTCCTCGGCCTGACCTACCGCATCTTCAAAATGTTCCGCAGGGGAATGGAACGCCATTTCGCCAGCGGCACGGCCATCTCCATCAAACAGTTCGAGTTCTACAAGCTGGGTCTCTTCATCGAAAAAATGAAATACGGCACCGAAACAAAAAACTAAGCACACAACACACATACAATTTATAATATAAAGTAACGAAAAAAATATCAAGACAATGAAGAAAACGACAGTGAAGACCATAGCAATGGTTGCGGCCCTGATGGCCGCCGTGGACGTGCAGGCCCAGGTGAGGGAGACAACCACCTATGACGACGGCTCTTACTACACAGGTGTGCGCGACGGCAAAGGACGCCGCCACGGCAACGGCCTCATGGTTTTCGCCAACGGCGACCGTTACGAGGGCGACTGGAAAAAAGGCATCATCGATGGCGAGGGCACCTACATCTACGCCCAGGGAGGCTATTCCTACACAGGCCACTGGGTCAAAGGCAACATCAAAGGCCACGGCACTTTCCGTTTCAACAACGGCAACGTGATGGAAGGCGACTGGACGGCCATGGGCACCGGGACAGGCTCCCTGATTTTCCCCGACGGCACCCGCTACGACGGTCCCTTCGTCAACGGCGCCCCCCAGGGACAAGGCGTCAAAATATGGGCCGACGGCACCCGCTACGAAGGCAGTTTCGTCCAGGGACACCTGTGCGGACAAGGCTCCATCGTGTGGGCCGACGGATCGCACTACGAGGGTGCATGGCTCAACGACCAGTATGAAGGCGAAGGCACCTATACCGACGCCGCCGGCGAGGTCGTCAAAGGCAGATTCCATGCCGGCAACCTCGTCGAGAATTGATACACACGTAATAAACCAAACACAATGAATAGGAAAAGTCTATTCGGAACGCTGCTGCTTGCGGCAGCGCTGCTTGCGGCGGCCTGCGGCAGCGGACGCTATGTGTCGGCAGACTCCGACCTCGAGTCCATCTACATGGGCAAGTCATACTACGACATTGTCGACGAATTCGGTCGTCCCGACGGCTCCTTCCACGACGACGAAGGCGGCACCCGCATCCTCTACAACGGCGCCTCCCTCAACGGCACCAGCGCCGCCCGACTCTATCGCCAGTTTGCCATCCGCAACCGCAACACCAAAGAGGCCGGCACCCCTACCGGCGGCATTGTCTTCGCCTTCAACGCCAGGATGAAGTGCTATGCCGTGGAATCTGACTTCCAAATCGACACCAAGGCGCAGCGTCGCTCGCAGGTCAGCGAGCCGAAGTCGCGCCGTCCCGCGTGGAGCACCCCCAAAGTGCCGCGCGACCTCGAATACCCCTTTGTCAAACGCCGCTCGCCCTACGCCAAGGTCGTGAGCATCGAAAAAATAGAAGTCCAACGCGACTATACCAAGGTCTACTTTTCCTATTGCGACCGCACCCCCAACCACCGCCCTCTCCACGACAAAGGCCTTGCCATCAACGCCGATGTCTTCATCCGCGACTGCGAGACCGGCCAGCGCATGAAACTCATCGAGACCGAAGGCATCAGCCTCTATCCCGAATACACCGACTTCGCACACAACCGCGGAGGCTACGACATGCTCGTCTATGCCCTCGTCTTTGAAGCCCTCCCGCTCGACACACAAACCATCGACATCGTCGAACCCGGCCCCGAGGGATTCAACTTCTATGAGGTCGATGTCCGCACCCCCCTCAACTTCGACCAGACCAAGATGGTCAACCCCATCCCCTGAACTACCAAAGGAAAAAAAAACATAGAAATCTCAAATTCAATGAAAAAAACACTAACCACTCTTGCGACCGCCACCCTCTGCCTCGCGGCCTGCAACACCCCCCAGTCGGCCTCCGACGACAAAATCGTCGAGAAGCCGCAAATCACCGTCGCCGACGGACGCTTCACGCCTGAGGTCATGTGGAGCCTCGGCGTCATGAGCGAATACGCTGTCAGCCCCGACGGCAGCCAAGTGGCCTACACGCTCCGCTACACCGACATGGAGGCCAACAAAAACAACGCTGAACTATACCTCATGCCCATCGCAGGCGGCGAAGGCAAACGCCTCACCGTCACCGCCCAGAGCGAATTCAGCCCCGTTTGGATGAACGACGAGACCCTTCTCTTCTGCCGTGGCAACCAGATTCTCTGCATGAATGTCAAGAGCCAGAAAGAAACTGTCGTGGCCGAGTGCGAGCGTGGCTTCGAAGGCTTCAAACTGGCTCCCGACGGCAATTCGCTGGTCTACATCAGCACCATCCCCGTCGAGCGTCCCGAGCATATCGACAAACTTTTCGCCGGTCTCGACAAGACCACCGGCCGCATCAACGAGGATCTCATGTATCGCCATTGGGACCAGTGGGTCGACGAAATCCCCCACATCTACTTTGTCCCCATGAAGAACGGCAAAGCCCTCATGGACCAGGCTGTCGACATCCTCGACGGCGAACCCTACGAAAGCCCCATGCGTCCCTGGGGCGGCACCGAGCAATACAACTACAGCCCCGACAGCAAGACTATCGCTTACACCTGCCGCAAGAAAACAGGCTACGACTACGCCCACTCCACCAACAGCGACATTTACCTCTACAACATTGAGACCCGCGAAACCCGCAACATCTCTGAAGGCATCATGGGCTACGACCAGAACCCCGTCTTCAGCCACGACGGTAAGTCCATCGCCTGGGAGAGCATGGAGCGCGACGGCTATGAGAGCGACAAGCTGCGCCTGATGGTCATGGATCTCGCCACCGGCGAGAAAACCGACCTCACCGAAGGCTTCGACTATGGCTTGATGAACATCCTCTGGAGTCCGGACGACAGCGAACTCTACGCCATCGTCATGTATCGCGGCATGAACGAGATTTTCGCCTTCAACCACGAGAACGGACAAAACAAAATCCAGCCCCGCCAGCTCAGCCACGGCTATCACGACGTCAACGCCATCCAGCTTGCCGCCGACGGCAAGACCCTCGTGGCCAACCAGGCCTCGATACAATATCCCGGCACCCTCTACGCCTACAGCGTCAGCGACGACAAGGCCGAAGGCACGAAACTCTCCACCTTCAACGACGACGTCCTCTCGCAGGTGCGCATGGGCGAGGTGAAGGAGCAGATGGTCATGACCGTCGACGGCAAAGAGATGCTCACTTGGATCATCTATCCCTACGACTACGACTCCACCAAGACCTATCCCGCACTCCTCTTCTGCGAAGGCGGCCCCCAGACCATGGTCAGCCAGTTCTGGAGCACCCGCTGGAACTTCGAGGTGATGTCCGGCGCAGGCTATTTTGTCATCGCCCCCAACCGCCGCGGCGTCCCCGGCTTCGGAATGGAGTGGCTTGAGGAAATCTCCAAGGACTATGGCGGACTCTGCATGCAGGACTACATGGCCGCCACCGACTGGGCTGCCGCCAACATCAAGCAGATCGACCGCGAGCGTATCGGCGCCTGCGGCGCCTCCTTCGGCGGCTACAGCATCTATTGGCTCGCCGGCCACAACCACGACGTCAAGGGCTACAACGAAGGCCGTCGTTTCAAGGCCTTCCTGGCCCACAACGGCATGTTCAATTTCGAGCAGCAGTATCTTGAGACCGAAGAGATGTGGTTCGACAACTGGGATCTCGGCGGTCCCTACTGGGATTGGAACAACCCCGTGGTGAAGAAGAGCTACAGCAACTCGCCCCACCTCTTTGTCGACAAGTGGAACACCCCCATCTGTGTCATCCACTCCGAGTTCGACTTCCGCATCGTGGCCTCCGAAGGCATGGCCGCATACAATGCCGCCCAGATGCGCCACATTCCCAGCCGCTACCTCTACTTCCCCGACGAGACCCACTGGGTGCTCAAGCCCCAGAACAGCCTCCTCTGGCATCGCAACTTCATCGACTGGTTCGACCAATGGCTCAAAAAATAACAGCCATGACACCATTGAAAGCCCGCCGGCAAGGCGGGCTTTTCTCGTTTGTAATCAAAACGTTCAGCCAAGAGAGGAATGTTGTTATAAAAAAATAACCATCCAAACAGCTCTCATTTGGATATTTTTATGTATTTTTGCATTTCAAAACAAACCCGAAACAAATTGCCTATCTATGAAAGTAAAAGTCGGAATCGCCCAGATGGCTTGCGTGGAAGACAAGGCGCAAAACATTGAACGCTACACCGAAAAGGTGCGCGAGCTGGCCGCAGGCGGTGCACAGATTGTATGTCTGCAAGAGCTTTTCGCTTCTCTCTATTTCTGCGACGAGGAACGCTATCAGAACTTCCAGCTTGCCGAGGCCATCCCCGACGGGCCTACCACGCAGCATTTTGCAGCGTTGGCACGCGAACTGGGGGTGGTCATCGTCTGCTCGATGTTCGAGAAACGCGCCGAAGGGCTGTACCACAACACCACCGCCGTGCTCGATGCCGATGGCACCTATCTTGGCAAGTATCGCAAGATGCATATCCCTGACGATCCTGGCTATTATGAGAAGTTCTACTTCACCCCTGGCGACTTGGGCTACAAGGTGTTCCATACCAAGTTTGGCACTATCGGGGTGCTGATTTGCTGGGACCAATGGTATCCTGAAGCGGCACGCATCACCGCCCTTATGGGGGCGCAAATCCTCTTCTATCCCACCGCCATAGGTTGGGATGTGCGCCAAAACGAGGCCGACAACCGCGAGCAGTACGAGGCGTGGCAGACCATACAGCGTGCACATGCCGTAGCCAACGGTGTGCCAGTGGTGAGCGTCAATCGCACAGGCCTAGAAGGGGGCATGCAGTTCTGGGGCGGAAGCTTCATTACCAACGCTTTCGGTCGAGTGCTATACCAGGCTCCCCACTACGACGAGGCCCTCCA
>JAFVAM010000033.1 GCA_017480525.1 Bacteroidales bacterium
ACGTCGTCGATGCCTTCGGGCTGCTGGACGTCGAGGGTGCGGAAGCTGGCGTAGCTGCTCCACTGGCTCTGGCCGTTGGCGCAGACGGCGCGGACACGCACCACGTAGTCCGTGGAGGGAGTGAGGCCGTTGAGCGTGGCGGGGTTGGTGGTGACGGTGGTCGTCGCGCCGTTGTACTCAACCTCCCAGCTGCTCTCCGTGCCGCCGGCCGTCCAGCCGACGACGGCGCTGTTCTCCGTCACGTTGCCGACGGTGACATTGGTCGGGGCCTCGCAGGTGGGTTCGACAACGTCGGCGTCGAAGGTGGCGGTGAGCGTCACGTCGGAGGTCACCGTGAAGGTGTACAGGCTCTGGGTGCTCACAGCGTTGCCGCCGTCCATCCAGGCCACGAAGTGGTAGCCCTCGTTGGCCGTGGCGGTGGCCGTGAAGGAGCTGTTCTCGTTGACGGTCGTGGCGCCGGCGGGCGACACGCTGCCCATCGTGCTGCTGGCTGTCAGCAGGGTCACCGTGTAGGTGGTGGGCGTCGGCGGAACAACGGCGTTGGCCTCGAAGTTGGCCGTCAGGGTAAGGTTGCCGGTGACGGTGACGACGAGGACGCTGTCGGTGCTGTAGGGCTGGCCGGCAGCGTCGGTCCAGTTGACGAAGTGGTATCCGTTGTTGGAGGTGGCGGTGAAAGTCACCTGAGTGCCTTCGTTGACGAGGCCGGAGGGCGAGACTGTGGCGCTGCCCATGACGGCGTCGGCAGTGGCAACGCTCACAGAGAAGACGGTGGGAGCGGGAGGAGTGACCGTGGTGTCGGAGACGGCCTCGGAGGCATAGACGTGGATGTTGTCGATGCGGAGCGAGTTGTCGTCGCCGCTGACGACACTCTCACCATAGAAGGCTATGCGGACAGACTGGCCGGTGAACTGGGCGAGGGAGAAGGTGATGCTGTCGCGCGTGGAGGAGATGGCGGCATAGGAGTAGTCGTCGCGCGTGGTGTCACTGCCCCACATGGCAAGGGGAGTCCAGGTGGTGCCGTTGTCGGTGGTGACGGCCACGATGAAGCGGTCGTCGGCCAAGTCGCCGTTAGGCGCCACTGTCTGCGCCCAGCGGTTGAGAGCCAGGTCGAAGGAGAGCGAAGCGGTGGTGTCGAGTCTGATGACGGGAGTGACGAGCCAGAGGAACAAGTTGGAGGAGTAAACGTTGTGGACAAAATGCTTCGTGCCGGTGAAACCCTCGTTCTGACGCAGGAACTTGTTGTTATTGTTGCGGGCACCGAGGCTGGCCGTGCCTGCCACGACGTTGTCGTACCTGGCATCGGAGTACAGGCCCCAGCAATCGCTGAGATCGGAGACATTGTTGTTGGGATAGGAGTCGAAGTCCTCGAACCACGGCAGCGACACGGCACCGCACGGGGTGCTGAAGCTGGCGGCGACAGCGGTGGTCGTAGTACTGTCAGAGCAGATGCTGTTGACAAGGACGATATAGTCGGTCGAGGGCACGAGGTTGGCGAGGGTGACCACGGTGTCGGTGGTGGCGATGGTGTCGCTGACGGCAGATCCAGAGACGATTACACGGTAGTTGCCCACTTGGCTGGCATCGTGGATGGTGAGCAAAGCACTGTTTTCGGCGACATTGGAGACATTGATGCCCTGCGGGGGCATGCACGAGGCGGCCACCGAGAGGGAGACATCGTCGAGGTAGAAGTAGGAGTTGTTGTTGCTGCTGAGACGAGCGCGGATTACCACACGGTTGCCGGTGCCGCTATATGTCAGCAGAGGCACCTCCCAGGACTCCCAGTTGGAACCACTGGTGGCCACACACGACTGCACGAGGACGAAAGAGTTGGTGTCGGAGACGTCGGTCATGACGCCCACGTCGTAGACCTTGTTGACGATACCGGTGCGGGTGCGGAAGGTAAGCACGAGGTCGGAGAGATAGTCCACCGGCGGCAAAGCGATATAGTGGGGTGCGTTGTTGTTCGGGAAGCAGTAGAGCAGATGGGTGCTGGCGCCGGTGTAGCCTGTAGAGGTGCTGGGATAGGGGTAGGTGTTGGAGAAGTTGTTGATGGTCCAGCAAGGGCTGATGGGTTGACCGGTGCCGGTGGCGTAGGTCTCGAAGTCCTCGAGGTATGGCAACTGGCTGTGGGTCAGCAAATCGCACTCGGTGATGAACCTCGTGGAGGCATTGCGCGTGGTGTCGCCATTGTCGCAGATGCGAGCCACGGTGATGGTGTGCTGCTGGCCGGCGGAGAGGCCTGTGGCGGTGAAGGAGGTGTCGGTCAACGACTGGAGTTCGCCACCATCGACAGAGAGGAGATAGGTGGTGCCGGAACCCATGTCGGGCCAGGAGACGGTGGCACCATGGGCAGAGATGTCGCTGACGGCGAGAGCGCCGACGCCGGGGCAGGTGGACACGCCGACCTCGACGTTGTCGACAAACCAGTAGTAGTTGGTGGCACCGGAGCGGTGGCGCAGAGCCATGCGCGCACCGGCAGGGGCGCCGAAGAAAGTCTCGTAGCGCTCGCCGTAGGCAGCGTTGGGGAAGTCGCTGTAAGCATAGGTAGCCACGGCGACAAAGGAGGAGGCGTCGGTGACGTCGGTCACATAGCCCACATCGAATTGTCCACAGGAGGAGTTGGTGCTCTCGGGACGTGTCCAGAAATCGATATAGAGTTCGCTGATTTCACGAGGGAAGGTGGGCAGGACAACGATGTTGTCGGACGTGGCGCCATAGTAGCGCAGGGCCACGGTGCCGTCGACAGTGTAGGAGGTGGAATAGTCCACGTTGCCCAGGCCAATCTTGCTCCAGCCGGTAGGCATGGTGTTGGCGGAGGAGCCACTGAGGCTGTTGAAATCCTGGAAATATGGCAGGGAATCGAGAGGCGTCTGGATGACGGCGATGAGGTAGTTGCTGCTGTCGCCGGAACAGAGGCTGCGGATCACGACGGGATAGTCGGTGAGAGGGGTGGCATTCTGGATGGTGAAGGAGGCGGAGTAGACGGTGTCGAGGTCAGTGCCGACCATGATTTCGTAGGCCGTGACATCGGGGGCACCGTTCCACTCGAGGACGGCCTCGCCATTCTCGAAGCTGGCAAGATGGAGGTTGTAGGGCTTGGGGCAGAGGTCTTCCTTGACGACGATATCATCGATGACGACGTAGTTGGCAGAGGAGCCGTTGTTGCGGGCACGGATGGCGATGAAGTTGCCTTCGCCCTCGTAGCCGAGGAAAGAGATGTCGAACTCCTGCCAGGTGTTGATTGCAGAGGGGTTGCAGGTTTGGATGGGTACAAAGGTAGCGGCGGAGTCGGGGTCGGTCATGATGCCGACTTCGATAATCATATTAGTGTTGGGACGCTGAACCCAGAAGTCAATCATGAGTTCCTGCACGTCGGCCATCTCGGGGAGAATGAAGTACTGCGACTGCTCGCCGGGACCAGGGTAGAAATAGAGGGTGTTGCCGACACCGTTGACGCGCTGGTACTGGTTTTTCGGGTAGGGACCCACTGCGTAGTTGGGGTCGGGATTGAAAGAGAGGCGGTGGTAGCAGGGGTTGATTACAGCATTGGCGTTGTAGGCGTAGCTGTCGAAGTTCTCCACGAAGGGGAGGTCGGCGAGCGAGAGCATACCGCACTCGGTGGTGAAGGTGTGGCGGACGTAGGGCGTCACATCGGTGCCGCAGATGGTGGAGACATAGAGGTCATAGACCGTGCCGGGGGTGAGGCCGCTGATGGAGACAGCGGTGTCGGTGGTGGATATGGTGTCGCGCAAGGTGGGGCTGACCAAGACAACCTGGTAAGCCGGAGAGCTGACGGAGGCAGCGGGGTAGATGTGCAGCGTGGCATTGTTGCTGGCAATATCGGTCACAGAGATGCTGTCGGGACGCCAGCAGCCGGTGTTGTAGTCGACAGTGATGTCGTCGATGAGGATGTAGCTGTTGGCCGTGATGGTGTTGCGGGCACGGAAGGCGATGTTGGAGCCGGTGCCGGTGTAGCCGCTGAGGGGGATGACGAAGTCGCTCCAATCGCTGCTGCCAGCCACAGAACCCACGGTGGCGAGAACCTCGAAGGAGGAGGAATCGGTGGTGCCATCCATCACACCCACGTCGATCCATACGGAGTTGGCACCGCGCTTGGTCCAGAAGTGGACGCGGAGGTCGGTGACGTTCTCGAACTCGGGCAGGATGACAAACTGCTCATTGCCCGGAGCGGTGGGCATGAAATAGACCATCTCGTGAGAGGTGGCAGCCCAGTCGGTGCCGAGGAGGTTGGTGGGATAGTTGCCGGTGCCATAGTTGAGGCGCGCCAGGCAGGAGGGGAAGTTCGCATAGCTGGTGAAGGTTTCAAAGTCCTGATAGTAGGGCAGGAACTGTGAAGTGATGACGCCGCAGGGGGTAACGAAACCCACCGTGGAGGCACGCGAGGAATCGTCGTCGCTACAGAGTGAACGTACCGAGACGGAGAAAGAAGAGGAAGGGGCAAGGCCCATGAAGGTGTAGAAAGTGTCGGTGGTTGTGAAGTGGAGCGAATCGGAAAGGTTGACGGAATAGCTGGTGGCCGTGGTGCTGGGATCCCAGCTGATGGTGGTGGAAGAGGTGGTGTTCTCTGCCACTTGCAGGTTGGCCGGGAAGACGCAGGCACTGGGGTTGTAAGTGAACTTGTACCAGCGGTTGAGTTCGGGCCATGTGTTGGATGCGTTGGTGGTGGAACTGGCTCCTTCAAGGAAATCGACAGTGTTGTGGGCAACGTCGACGAGGGCCACATCGGTCGTAGAAGAGGCGATGCCAATCTGATAAGAACTATTGGGCATACCCGTGCGGGCGCCATAGACGAGGGTGATACTTTGGTCGGCTTCGGCAAACTGCACCTGGATGTCCTCAGTCACGGACTGCTGATTGCGAACCGAACTGCGAACCTCGACAACGAGGACACGGCTGCCAGAGTCGCCGACCACTTGATATTTGGCATAGTTGCTGTTGTAGAACTGTTGGTCGCTACCATGAAATGCTATCAACGGCAGGTTTTTGTTGATGTGGGCGGAAGCGAACGGAGTGTTCCAATCGTTTGTGATTACCGTGGAACCCAAGCGAATACGTCCATTGGTATTGATGGACCACTGCGTGTGATCCACGCCGCATAGGCGGAATGTGAATCCGATGTTCAAGAGCGACGACGCTGCATCGTCGCCTGAGATGTTGACAGACTGTGCCGAATCGGAGAGGGTTATCCACTTTTCGGCACCGACTCCAGTGGTGAAGTCGTAGGAAGAATAGAGCAGCTGTGCGCTCATCTTCAGTGGCAACAGCATGGCTGCCAACAGAAACAATGAATAGAACTTTTTCATAATGGAAAAATTTTATATAATATTGGTTTGTTCTTTTTGCTCCTTTTATAATATATACGTTATATTATATGCTGCTAAAACCCGTCTGAATATGGCCATTTCTGCAAACTTCCAGCACTTTGTTTAGATGTTTACTTTCTATATGGTTAACGGCACAAAAGTACAAAGTTTTTCCAAAATGGCAAAAAAAAAATGTCCTCCTTTATCCCAAAGGAGGCCAAGAAAATAGTTGTCAACAGTTTACGGACAGAAAAAAAGTCTGCCTCTATGTGAGGCAGACTGTCACAACTCCAAAATTTAAACAAAATGAAAAAACAATTTTTACTCTGCCGGAACCACGCTGACATAGCTGCGATCTTCGCGGCCCTTGTGGAATTTCACCACGCCGTCGACGAGCGCATAAAGCGTGTGGTCACGACCCATGCCAACATTCTGGCCGGGATTGTGGGCGGTGCCACGCTGACGGACAATAATGTTGCCAGCGATGCACTTCTGACCGCCAAAAATCTTGACGCCTAAGCGTTTGCTTTCGGATTCGCGACCGTTACTGGAACTACCAACACCTTTTTTATGAGCCATAATATAATGTTTTTAAAAGGTTAGACACTACGGTTAATTAATTGATGCTATCGATTTTAATCTGGGTCAGATAGTCGCGATGGCCGTTCATTTTCTGATAGCCTTTGCGACGGATTTTCTTGAACACCAAAACCTTATCGCCCTTGAGATGGCGGAGGACGGTGGCCTTTACATTAGCACCAGCAATGTAAGGTTTGCCAACCTCGACGTTGCCATCATTGTCTTTAAGCATCACGGTGTCAAAAGAAACTTCGCTACCCTCTTCGTTCTTCAGACGGTTGACGAAAATCTTCTGATCTTGGGCGACCTTGAATTGCTTGCCTGCGATTTCTACGATTGCGTACATTTTTTAATTGTTTGTTTTTTAATTACTTTCTCTCATTTTCATGGGTCCAACGTCCCATATTTCGGACTGCAAAGATACAACTATTTTCCAAACCGGCAAAATTTTTTTTTCGATAATTTCTTTTTTGTAGGCGCAAAAAAGCAGGGGCGACGGGAGATTTTTCCTCCTGTCGCCCCTGCCGGGGTTGTCTGGTGCGCAGGCGGTCCGCCCGCGTACCTCTTATCTCACGATGAGCTTGCGGATGGCGGTGGTCTGCTCCGTGGCTATGCGCACGAAGTAGGCTCCCTGGGCAAGGCCCGTGAGGTCGATTTGCAGGTTGGAGGCCTGCGTACCGGTGCTGTAGACCTCGCGGCCGTTCATGTCCACTATCGTCACCGTGGCGTTGCCCTCCACGCCCTCTATCGTCACGCTCGTCGTGGCGGGGTTCGGGTAGAGGCGGATGGCCGCAGAG
>JAFVAM010000034.1 GCA_017480525.1 Bacteroidales bacterium
CACTCCAAATGGTACAGAAACACGTATCTACACCCTGCCAACTCCCTACCATCTCCTACCGTGGTCGGTGTTGGTAGGGAGTTGGTACGGTGTTGGTACGGTGTTGGTAGGGAGATGATGCTGACTGTCAGTGTGTTACATGTTCATTTTTCATCTAAAACGCTCACAACATGCAAGTTGAATGCTGTTTTTCGTCCATAACACGCTGATTTCCAATTTCAGGTTTCCGGGGCAAAAAACAGCATCCCGAGGGGCGGAAGCCGCAGTCTCCGCCCGCCAACAGTCTGGAAGGGAGCCGTCATTTTATCTCCACATGGGTGGAGCCACCGACGTCAGCCATGTTGCCGCCGCCAAAGACGTCGCCATGGACGACGGTGTTGCCTTGGAGGATGAGGGAGACGTCGCCGAGCGAGGGGCTTTCGTTGCCTCCGCCAAAGACGTTGTTGCCCACAGTGCTGTTGCCGTCGAGGGAGAGGGAAATGTTGCCGGTGACGGTGCCGAGGGAGGAAATGTCGGTGGTGGTGGTGAGGGTTTTGGCGGTGGCGTTGGCGGCGGGAGCGGCGCCCTGGATCCAGGTGTAGGTTTCGGGTTCGAGGGTGCCGAAGTCGCTGAAGAGGCCTGTCTCCTTGGTGTAGACGGAGTAGTCGGGCCGTGTGGCGGGATAGACAGGCACCTCGTTGGAAGAGGCTTTGAAGCCGCCGCCGAAGACGCTGCCGACGACGTTGCAGTCGGTGAGGGTGGAGGTGACACTGCCGTTGACGGTGCCCTGGCAACCGGCGCCGTAGAAGTTGGTCGTCACTTTGCAGCGGGAGAGGATGTTGGTGACGCTGCCGCTCTGGGCGAGAGAGAAATCGGCATAGCCGGTATAGAAGCGCGCCACGCCGGTGCCGGTGCCGCCGGCATAGAGGATGAACTCGAATTTGTAGCAGTTGCCGATGCCATAGTTGGCCTTGTAATTCAGCCGATTGTCGGTATAGTGGTTGAAACTGCACGGGAATGGGCTTTCAGCGGCGGAGAAGTTGTGGGGGCTCACTTGTTCTTCCCTGTTGTAGGTGATGGAGGTGCCGCCGAACCCTGCGCCGTAGTAGACCCCGAAGGTGGAGCCGGTGGCATGGGTGGTGACGGTCTTGCCGTTGGCCATGTTGCCGAATTCGGGGCCGCCGCAATAGAAGTCGACGAGGCTGTTGTTCATCGTGATGTCGATGTTGCCTGTGATGGGTGCGGAGGAGGAGGTGCCGCCTCCGAAGAAGCGGCGGAAGATGGCGTGGTCGGCGCGGGCGACGACGTTCACGCCGGGAGTGGAGGGGTTTTCCATGTAGGCGCCGAGCCATTTGTCCACCTTGCCACCTGCACACCAGAAGTAGATGTTGGCCCCGGTGGCAGTGGCCCCGGCCCGGTAGCCTGTCATGTAGCATTCGGCGACCTCTCCGCCGGTGAGCACCACGGGACGGAGCGTTGTGGTGCGGGCATTGTCGGTGTGGGAGCCGGGGTAGAACTCCTTGACATAGGCGTTGCCGCCAATCTGGGCATAGCTGAGTTTGTTGCAGTTGTTTTGCCTGGCACGCACAATCTGGATGAAATAGCCGCTGTTGGCAATCCAGCGGTTGTTGCCGCGGCCGTTGTCGTTGGCCGTGAAGTCGCCGGAATTGATTTCGCATTCCGACATGAAGCTGACGCATGTCTCGGTCAGTTCGAACCAACCGCGGCTGTGCCAGATGCCGATTGTGGGGTAGGGCTGGGAACCATTGACGCGTGCAGCCATGCCGATGCCGATATTGGGTACGAAATCGAAGCGCATGGGAGGGATAACTGTGCGGTCGTCGGTGTGGTAGGAATACCAGCCATAGTCAGGCTCCTGGTTGTGGTCCTCGTCTACACTCATGAGGGTGAAGGCTTTGCCGGTGTTGTTCTCGAAATATGTGTTAGTGCTGTTGGCGGTTGCCTGGTTGTAGTGGTAGTTGCCCACAAGGACGATGGCCTGGGCGTGGGGGTTGACGGTGGTGGCGAGGTTGCCCATGATGGTGGCTATGGAATGGTAGACCTGCCGGCCGTGATAGGTGTCGGACGTGGTGTAGCCCAGGTTGGTCTGCCCGGCGTAGGTGGCGTTGTAGCCGAAGTCTATCCGGGCATCGCTCAGGTAGAAGGCGTTGGCCATGTTGGCCTCGATGCTGATGGCGGTGACGCCATAGGGGACGATGTAGTTGCCTCCCTGCGCGAAGATGTAGGGATTGTCGGTAGCGTTGTAGATGTCTTTCCGGGGGTTGTCGCGGTCGGCGAAATCGTAGTTGGCCATGCTATGGGTGGTGTATGCCGTGCCCTCCTTTGTCACCGAGGTGATCTTCCAGCCCGTGACGACTTTCGAGAAGTCGGTCTGGGTCCAGAGCTCGTTGGCGAAGGGGAGCACCACCTTGCCCCAGGTGTAGTCGAAGCGGAGGGTGTCCATGTCGGTGATGGGGAGGTCGACGGTGCCTGTGGTGGTGCCGACGGTGTAGGAGACACGGAGGTATCCACTGTTGCCCATCTCGGTGAGCAGACGCCCTGCATAGTCCTCCGTGGTAGTCGGCAGGGCAGCGGCGACACCCTGGGTGGTGCGCCTGGTGTTGGCCGGCCAGGGCTCCACGACGGGGTACGGCGCCACTTCGGGCTTCAGCACCCAGTGGCCAATCTCCGCGACATTGGCAGCAGAAGGCTGGGTTCCAAAGAGGAAGTAGGCGGCCAACTCGCGATGCGTGTTGAGGATATGGCGATAGAAAGGAAACCGCGTCAGGAACTCGTCCTTGTCGATGGCGAGCTGGTCGTTGTAGGCCGTGTAGTCAAGGTCGGCGCGGCTGCGGTAGTAGTTGTATTCCGTCAGTTTCTGGACGTTGTTTGTGTGGTTGCCACCATAGACGGGCGAGCGGTTGGTGCCGGATGTGATGTCGCCGTACATCATGCAGTTGGCAATGCGGACGCCGGTGCTGCCGTTGACGGTGGTGGTGCCGCTGATGGTGCCCATATTGCGTCCGACGATGCCGGCAGCATAGGTGCCGCCGGCGACGGTGGCATAGTTGTAACAGTTGACAACCCTGACGTTGCCACCAGACGCAATCTGCCCCACCAGGCCGCCGACGTAGCGTCTGCCTTGAATGCGTGACCCCGCACCCAACACACCGCAATTATATATGCGCGATGTCCCGGAGGCGGTGTTGCAGATGGCTCCGGCATCGTTGTTGGCACCCGTACGGTTGATAGTCACGTTGTCGAGGACAACGTTTTTCACCGTGCCGTCGCTGACAGTGTTGAAAAGCGGGTTGCGCAGACCCTTGATGGTGTGATAGCCGCCGTCGAATGTTCCACTGAAAGTGTTGATGCTTGTATGCGACGACGCATCCTCTATGTCGTTGTCAAGAACATAGTTGCCCGTGGCCCCCAGCTGGGACAGGGAGGTGATATGAGTCTGCGCATTCAGGCCTGGGGACACAAACGCCAACAGCGTCAGGAAAAACACAATCCGCCGAGAGGGTAAACTACCCCCCCCACCTTCGATTTATCATTTTTTGGGCTATACATAATGTTCATTTATTGGTTTCTGGTTAAAAGTCAGCACATTGCACACTTTTCGCCTTCTTTGTGCCGAAAGCAAAGATACAAAGAAAAAGGGAATCTGCAAAAAAAGTGCGCAAAAAAAACTCCGATTGCAGGAAATCCGGCTTTCGCGAGACATGTCGGACAATAAAAGCGGTAATCGGGCGTTACAGGGATAAAATTGTGCAGCACCGGACGGCCGGGAAACGACAGGAGCGGACGGCGCGACAAAAAAGGCAACAACGGAAACTATGGGAGTCATTGCACGGCAGAGCATCAAAGGGGCCTTGGCCAACTACCTCGGGGTGGCCATAGGCTTTTTCGTGTCGTTTTTCGTGCTGACACGCTACCTGACGCAGGAGGAGATCGGTCTTACGCGCGTCATGGTCGACGCGGCGCTGCTCTTCTCGTCGCTGGCCCAGCTGGGCACCAACTCGTCGGTCGTGCGCTTCTTCCCCTATTTCAAGGATGCGAAGGGCAACCACGGCATCTTCGGGTTGAGCGTCCTGGTGCCGCTGGCGGGCTTTGCGCTCTTCGCGCTGGCCTTCCTCGTCTTCCGCGAGCCGCTGCTGGCGGTCTACGCCAAGAATTCGCCGCTCGTGGCCGACTATTTCTACCTCGTGCCCATGCTGACGTTCTTCGCACTGTATACCACGGTGTTCGAGACCAACGCCTCGGTGCTGATGCGCATCACGGTGCCCAAGCTGGTGCGCGAGGTGGGCATCCGGCTCTTCAACCTCGCCGCCTACCTGCTCTATGGCTACGGCCTCATCTCGCTGGATGTCTTCGTGTGGCTCTTCTGCGGCAGCTACGGGCTGGCCATGCTCCTCAACCTGGCCTATCTGACAAGCCTCGGCCACATCTCTTTCCGCGTGGACTGGAAATCCGTCAAGCCCCTCGGCGGCGAGATGCTGCGCTATTCGCTCTTCATGACCGTCACCGTTCTGGCGGGCAACATTCCGCTCTTCAACTCGCTCTTCCTCGGCGCCAAGGCAGGCCTCGCCCTGACTGGGGTGTACACCATAGCGTCGTATATCGCCAATGTCGTCGAGGTGCCCTACCGCTCGCTGGGGGCCATATCGCGGCCGGTGATAGCCACGGCGGTGAAGGAGGAGCGGTGGGACGAGGTGAACCGCCTGGGCCGGCAGGTGAGCCTGCACCAGTTGCTGGTGAGCACCTCGATTCTCTACCTCATCTATGTCAACCTCGACACCCTCTTCGCCCTCATCCCCAACGGCGAAGCCTATGCCGGCGGCAAGACCGTCGTGCTGCTACTGGGGCTGGCCAAGGTGGTCAACTCGTCGTTCTCGGTCTGCACGGACATCCTCAACTTCTCGCGCCAATACCGCTGGAGCCTGCTCTACATCGTCCTGCTCACCGCCACCGCCCTTGGCCTCAACAGCCAGCTGCCCGAAAGCGAGGACGCCATCGACGTGGCCGCCGCAGCCACGCTGACAGCCTATGCGGCCTACTTCATCCTCCTCTTCCGCCACCTCTATGTGCACCTGGGACACATCAGCGTCTTCAGCCGCGGACAGGCCAAGGTGGTGGCCATCATGGCTGCCATGTCGGCGGTCTACCTGGCATGGAGTTCCGTGGTGGAACCCGCGCTGCCCCTCGGCCCCATCGCGATGGCCGTGGTGCGGACAGCGGTGCTCGGCGGAATGCTGGCCGCCGCCGTCTGCCTCTGGCAGGTGTCGCCCACGGTGAACAGCATGGCGAAAGGCATGCTGCACAAGAAATAAAGCCCACCCATATTCAAAAAAAATCGTATTTTTGCAAACGCTATGTTAGACAAATTAGAAGCCATATACACACGCTATCAGGAGATTGAGCAACAGATGAACGCTTTTGGCGTCGCGAGCGAAGAGAGCGACGGCCCCAAAATGGACATGAAGCGCTACGTCAAACTGAGCAAGGACTACAAGGACCTGCAGCCCGTCGTCAAGGCCTACCACGCCTACAAGGCTCTGCTCGACACCATCGCCGAATGCCGCGACCTGCTGGAGAACGAGAAAGACCCCGAGCTGCGCGACATGGCCAAGGAGGAACTCACCGCCAGCCAGGAACGCAAGGACAAGATGGAGGACGAGATACGCATCCTCCTCATCCCCGCCGACCCGCAGGACTCCAAGAACGCCGTGGTCGAGATCCGCGGCGGCACGGGTGGCGACGAGGCCTGCCTCTTCGCCGGCGACCTCTTCCGCATGTACACACGCTTCTGCGAAAAGAAGCGTTGGAAGATAGAGGTCAACGACTTCAACGAGGGTACCTCCGGCGGCTACAAGGACATCTCGTTTACCGTCAGCGGCGAGGGCGTCTACGGCCTGCTGAAGTACGAGAGCGGCGTCCACCGCGTCCAGCGCGTCCCCGCCACCGAGACCCAGGGACGCATCCACACCTCCGCCGCCGGCGTCGTCGTCCTCCCCGAAGCCGAGGAGTTCGACGTCGAACTCAACCCCGCCGACATCAAGAAGGAAATCTTCTGCGCCAGCGGCCCCGGCGGCCAAAGCGTCAACACCACCTACTCCGCCGTGCGCCTCACCCATGTCCCCACAGGCATCGTCGTCTCCATGCAGGACCAGAAGAGCCAGATCAAGAACATGGAAAAAGCCATGGCCCTCCTGCGCACACGCCTCTACGAGCGCGAATACAACAAATATATGGAGGAGATGTCGTCCAAACGCAAAACCATGGTGGCCACGGGCGACCGCAGCGAGAAGGTGCGCACCTACAACTACCCCCAGTCCCGCGTCACCGACCACCGCATCGGCTGGTCCATGCACAACCTCCCCTCTTTCATGGACGGCGACATCGAGGACTGCATCGAAGCCCTCCAACTGGCCGAAAACGCCGAGAAGCTCAAGGCATCGGTGGGCTG
Source organism: Bacteroidales bacterium (assembly GCA_017480525.1). Classification (GTDB taxonomy): domain Bacteria; phylum Bacteroidota; class Bacteroidia; order Bacteroidales; family P3; genus Colimorpha. Next base: position 6,446 of record JAFVAM010000034.1, read on the forward strand.
ATTCCGCCGATGCCGCTCCCGCATCGGCACCTCCAAAGACATGTATTGACACCACAGCCGCAAGGGCAACACCCCTATTGGCAAAACACGCTTTTTTGGACTGGCAAAGGAAAAAATTTTGCCAGTCCAATTTTTGTTCGTACCTTTGCAGCCGCAAACCGCAAGAAAATGGTTTGCCGAGAAAGTTGCATTTTTATTGCCTTATTCTGACAGTGTGAACTTGGCCGTTCTACAAATAGTACCCGGAATAAAGGAACGAAAAGTGCTTCTATTGGATTGTATTCATTTCGCCATGATACATCCGGTGGAGCCAATCAGAAAGCCTTTGTTTTTGTACTATTGGGAGGCCAAGCCCACACACTGAAAAAATAGGGTCGCAAATGGATGGCTCCACTTTCTGTGTTGTGTGTATCACCCCCTCTCCGCGAGCCCGGAGGGGAAACAAAACAGAGAAAAAAAGAACATGAGACACAAAACACTGCTTCTGGCCCTGCTCCTCACAGGGTTTTCCGCCGTGGCCGCGGCCCAGGACATCATCGTCACCAAACAGTCTGAACGTATCGATGCCAAAATCCTGGAGGTCTCGCCCTCCGAAATCAAATACAAGAAAGCCTCCAACCCCGACGGCCCCACCTTCATCCTCCCGCGCAGCAAAGTGGCCTCGGTGGTGTATATGGACGGCGAGGTGGAATCGTTCGGCGACGAAAGCGAAAGCTCCACGGGCGGAACGAGCCAGGGCAGCAACGGCACCGTGGTACACAACCACCTCTACCGGGGCCTGGAATTCAGCATCAACGCAGGAGCCAACATCTTCAACAGCTCCATCGGCTTTGCCGCCGGCTTCCAAGGGGGGGTGAGCATCGGCAGGAGGCTCAACAAGAACATGTATATCGGACTCACCGCGGACTACATCCCCGATGCCGAAACCCTCCCCGTCTATGCCACCGTGCGCTCCTATCTGCCCTTGGGCAACAGCCCCATGGAGTTCACAACGGATGTCTCGCTGGGCTATATCATCGAGGGCGATGCGTTCATACTCCAGGCTGTGCCAGGACTGCAGATTCCTCTCGCCAACATGATGGACATGCGCATCGGCGCCGGCCTGCTGACGCTCTTCGGCAACGGCACCGCCGTGATGTCCACCGTCCAGGCCTCCCTGGGCTTCCACACCACAACCGACCCCCTGGCCCCCAGACCCGTCACCCTCCACAACGGCCTCCAGATAGGCTTTGAGGGCGGACTGTCGCCCTCATCAGAAGAAGAGCAATATTTCTCCGGTTTCGCAGTGGGTTGGAGCGCGGGGGCCATAGCCTCGTACAAGTTCGGTCCCAGGCTGTCCGCCGGCGTGGGCTTCGACATCGCGGAAGTGACATACACCCTGACCGAGACCATGACCGAGACCTACAGAACCATGGCGCGACAGGAACAACTGGAAGTGAGGTATGACTTCAACAACAGCTACACAAGATACTACCTGCGCGGACAGTACCGTTTCCTCGACAAGACATTCTCCCCCTTTGTAGCCCTCGATTTGGGACTGCACAAATGGAAACGTTTCGACGAGAGCGGAACAGTCTTTGTCCTCTCGCCGGCAGCGGGTCTCTCGCTACGGCTCGGTGCCAACAGCTACATCGAACTCAAGGCGCAATACAACTACGGCACCTCCTCGCCCAAGCTCGAAGACATACAAGAAGGTGACGGCTACTACTGGACGACCTACTCCGACCGCAGCATCGACATCTCGCACTTCTTTGTCAAGCTGGGGTTCACGCAGACCCTCAACATCCTCTCCGACAGGAAATACAGCGATGCCATGCGCGAGAGGCTGAAGATGGGCGCTGCCGCAGACTGAACCTGCCGGCACACCGCCCCTCATAATCAACAACCGCCTTGTGATAACTTTTCCGCCACGCGGCCCGCCGTGTGGCGGAATTGCTGTATTTTTGCATCTTGAATTATTAATGTAAAACCGCAACCGCTATGAGATACAAACACATCGTCCTTGCGATAGCCATCCTGTTGGGATTCAGCACCATGGCGCAAAAACCCAAGACCGTTCAGTTCACCCCCGCCGGCCTGCCCGACGAGCTGCTGGAATACCTGAACACCTCCACCAGCGACAAGGACCGCCAGAAAGAGAACACCAAGATTCTGAAGGAATTCAAGTCGGTGTACAACAACTTCGACAGCCGCCTCCAGGAGCGCATCGTCTCCATCTATGCCTACGCCGTCAAGGCCAAGATGAAGGGCAACCCCGAGATGAGCGGCCTGACGCAGATGCTCACCACCATCGCCACCACCCCCACCGGGGGCGCCGACGTGGCCGGGGCCTACAGCAACGCCCCCAACCTCGAAGGCTTCGTGGAGTCCATGGAGACCTTTGCCAAACGCAACGCCAAGGCCAAGGCGGCTACGGAATACGTTGCCTTCTGCCACGGCCTCTTCACCGAGCGCCTGCTCTACCACTCCGGCTCCAGCGACTGGCGTTTCGCCCCGCGCACCCCCTTCCGCCTCGTGGTGGAGAAAGGGGTGCCGCTGGTCTATTTCGACACCGAGGCCGACCTCCACTATGCCTCGGCCAAAGACGAGGGCGTCATCCTCGCCACCCGCGGCATCTACAACTACAAGGAGAACCTCTGGCAGGGCCAGGGCGGCCGGCTGGAATGGAAGCGCACCGGCCTCGCCCCCACGGAATGCTATGCCGAACTCGGTCGCTACACCGCCGAAACCAAGTTCCCCAAGTTCAAGGCCGACAGCGTGCAGTTCGTCAACACACGCTATTTCTCCACCCCCATCGCAGGCCATGTCGAGGACCAGCTCTCGGGGCCACAGGAACCGGAGAAATACAGCTACCCCCGCTTCCGCTCCTACCAGCGCGACTTCGTCATCCCCAACATCATGCCCGACGTCGACTACAGCGGCAGCTTCATGATGAACGGCTCCAAATTCATCACCGCCTCCAGCAAAAGTCCCGCCAGCCTCATCTTCAACCAGGGCAGCAAAGGCCGCCTCGCCGTCTCGTCGCTGAAGTTCACCATCACACCCTCTCGCATGATGGCCGAAAACGCCACCGTGGTCATCCACCTCGGCGACGACGACTCCATCACCAACACCGGCATCCTCGTGCGCTATGTCCCCGCCGACAAGCAGGTGATCCTCGTCAACGACTCCAAGCGCAACTTCTACAGCCCCTACGTCGACTCCTACCACAACCTCGACATCTACAGCGAAAGCATCGTCTGGAAACTGGAGACCGACGAGATACTCTTCTCCAACCTCGCCTCCGGCGGCGCCGTCAGCAACAGCACCTTCGAATCGAGCAACTACTACACCTACCGCAAATACCGCGACATCAAGGGCATCGACGAGACAAGCCCCGTGGAACGCGTCTACGACTACGCGCGGTCGAAGAGCTTCGAGTTCAGCGTCAAAGGCTTCTCCGACTACATAGGCCTCGACATGAGCCAGACACTCCTGATGATACACAACCTTTCGCGCCACGGCCTCGTCTCCTACAACGAGATGACCGGCCGCGTCAGGGTGAAGGACAAACTGGTGGACTACCAGAAAGCCTCCTCCCGCAGCAAGGGTTTCGACTACGACGCCCTGGCTCTCGAATCCGTGGCCTCAGGCACCAACGCCCGCCTCTCTCTGGCCAACAACAACCTCACCATCCGCGGCGTGGAGCAGTTCGTCGTCTCCGACAGCCAGTATGTCGTCGTCCACCCCGATTCGCTCACCGGCCGCCAGGTCGTCGTGGGCCGCGACCGCTCTCTCCACTTCAGCGGCCGCATCGACGTCGGCAAATTCATGCTCACCGTCAAGGACGCCGACTTCAGCTACGACAGCTTCTCTTTCAACATGCCCGTCATCTCGCGCATGGAGTTCTACGTGCCCGACTTCAACACCCCCGACAAATACGAGCAGCTCGTCCGCACACCCCTCTCCAACCTCGTCGGCACCCTCCGTGTCGACAAACCCGACAACCACTGCGGCATGGTGAAAAACAAGGAGTACCCCATCTTCCAGAGCCTCGAAAACAGCTTCGTCTACTACGACGCCGCCAACATCCAGGGTGGCCAGTACACGCGCGACCGTTTCTATTACACCCTCCTCCCCTTCACCATCAACAGCATGGTCGACTTCGTCACCGACAGCCTCCAGTTCACCGGCGTCCTCACCTCCGGCGGCATTTTCCCCGACATCGAAGAACCGCTGCGCGTCCAGCGCGACTACTACCTCGGTTTCCGCACCGAGACCCCCGCCGCCGGCTTCCCCGCCTATGGCGACAAAGGCCACTTCACCAAGAAAATCAAACTCGACCACACAGGCCTCCGAGGCAACGGCACCCTCGACTACCTCACCTCTACCTCGCGCTCCAAGGACTACCTCTTCCTCCCCGACTCCACCGTCGCCGTCACCGACACCTTCTCCGTGCGCGAAGAGCAGGGCTTCCCCCAAATCAGCAACAGCCGCGCCAACCTCCACTGGCATCCCTACGCCGACTCCATGGCCGTGGCCACACTCGCCGGCGGACGCCCCTTCGCCATGTATCGCGGCGAGAGCCGCCTGACAGGACGCGTCGACCTCAAACCCCAGGGCGCCACAGCCGACGGCAAAGCCGACGTCCGCGAAGGCTCCTTCGAGTCGCACCGCTTCGCCCTCGCCGCACGTGAGATGAGCGCCTCCGTCAGCAACTTCACCCTCCGCAGCACCACCTACAACGCCATAGCCTTCTCGGCACAGAACGTCAGCTCCAGCGTCAACTACGACACCCGCCACGCCGACCTCCAGTCCACGCAGGGACCCGTGCGCACCGACCTCCAGCTTGTGCGCTACCAGGCCATGGCCGACCGCTTCAGCTGGGAGATGGACCGCAAGGAACTCTCCCTCGCCAACTCCACCCGCGGCACCTCCGAGGGCCTCGACGGCCTCGAGCTGCGCCTCCGCCTGCCCAAACTCGGCGACCTCCCCGGCGTCCACTTCGTCTCCACCGACCCCGCCCGCAAGCAACTCTCCTTCAACTCCCTCCTCAGCCTCTACAAGTACGACCTCGGCGAACTCTCCTCGCAGGGCGTCTTCCTCGTCAGCGTGGCCGACGCTGCCATAGCCCCCGCCGCCGACACCCTCCACGTCACCAAGGGCGGCGAGATGCGCGTCCTCAACAACGCGCAGGTCGCCTTCAACCGCGACAGCGTCTGGCACACCCTCACCGGCGCCGACCTCCTCATAGCCTCCGCCGACTCCTACAGCGGCAAAGGCTACTACGACTTCCACAACGACCAGGAGAAACCCCAGCGTCTCTTCATGAACGAAGTCTCCACCGCTGGCGGCGTCACCGTGGCCCGCGGCACCATCGGCGACGAAGCCGCCTTCACCCTCAGCTCCGCCTTCGGCTTTGCCGGCAAGGTGCGACTCGAAGGCAACCACCGCTGGCCCTTCTTCGAGGGCGGCGTGCGCCTCATCCAGCCCTGCATCCCCGCCGACCAGCTCGGCCTCCTGGCCTACGCCGACTACACCGACCCCGACCACGTCCACGTCGTCGTCCCCGAACAGCCCACCGACTGGCGCGGCAACCGCATCACCGCCTCCATCCTCCTCGACCGCAACACCCTCCGCCCCCACCCCGCCTTCCTCACCAACGAGAAAGTCTACGACAACGAACTCCTCGCCGCACACGGCGTCCTCACCTACCTCGGCGACCGCAAGCAGTACATGATCGGCTCCACCGACAAAGTCTCCAACCCCGACGAATACGTCGAACCCTACCTCGCCCTCTCCACCGAGGACTGCACCGTCGAAGGCGAAGGCCCCGTCAAGTTCAACCTCCGCCCCAACCAGGCCTCCTTCTACGCCTACGGCACCGCCAACGTGGGCATCCAGAACTCCGACGACGACATCCTCACCACCGTCTTCGGCTTCTCCTTCCCCCTCGACAAAGGCATCGTCGCCGCCCTCGCCGCCAACGTCAAGGACGACCTCCGACTCGCCCCCATCGGCCCCTCCACCAACGCCGAACTGCGCCACGCCATGATGTACCATCTCGGCGCCGACAAGGGCGCCGCAGCCTACGCCGTCTACTCCGCCACCGGCACCCTCGACAAAATCCCCGACGCCATGGTCTCCACCGTCCTCTTCGACAACATCCGATGGCAGTACACACCCTCCGCAGGCCTCTACTACGACGGCAAAGTGGGCATCATAGCCATCGGCGACAAAATCCTCAACCTCCAGGCCAACCTCAAAGCCCAGATCACACGCCGCAACAACAAGCAAATCCTCACCTTCTACCTCCAGCTCGCCAACGACCACTGGTACTTCTTCTCCTACGACCTCTTCTCGCAGGAACTCACCCTGCGCTCCTCCTCCGGCACCTGGGAAGACCTCGTCAAGGGCATCCCCCTCGACCAGCGCAAAGTCGAAAAAGAAGGCCTCGGCACCTTCCGCTACTTCGTCGGCAACGAATCCTCGCAGGTGCAGAAATGGCTCAGCAGCTTCGCCAAATCAGTCTATCCCGACGGCGAGTAACCCACACTCCCACCCCCCGAAAAGGCGCCCTCGCGGCGCCTTCTTTTATGCCCGAAGCCCGCATTGGAAATCAGCTTGTTACAACGATTTTTCGCACCATAACAACCATGTTGTGAGGAAGTTAAACAAAAAATGAACTTGTAACACGCTGATACACAGCACCAACTCCCTACCAACACCGTACCATCTACCTACCATCTACCTACCAACTCCCACCCCGGTAGGAGATGATACGGTGTAGGTATGCCGGTGACCAGTGGACGGGACGCCGACAACCCGCCCCGGAAACGGCCACCGCCACCGCCATCTTTCCGCTCGGCAAGCAGTCGGATTTTGCCCATCCCCGGCCTTCGGGATGGCTTTCCGGCAAGCGCAACATCCCACAACAACAAAAAAAATCGAGCTATAAACCAGCCTGTTGCAACATTTTTTCAAAAAAGATTTGGCCATATCGGAAAATGTTCGTACTTTTGCACTCGCTTTCGAGAGAAAAAGATGAAAGTTTTGCCCAGGTGGTGGAATTGGTAGACACGCTACTTTGAGGGGGTAGTCGCCATAGGCGGTGCAAGTTCAAGTCTTGTCCTGGGCACGAAAGAAAAAAAGACGTTGCAAAAGACGTCTTTTACTTTCAAAAAGAAAGCTACCAGATGCCC